>JBIILZ010000071.1:0-21039 GCA_044338255.1 Planctomycetota bacterium
CTTCGCCCGCAGTGAAGACAGGCTGACGCGCGCAGGGGTCAAGGGGGCCGGATTCAACGGACTGATCCCCGCCCACGGGGTCTTGATTCGCTCGTGGCATCTCCTAGGAGTCTGTCGGAGATAGGCCGACGAGGATGGCGAAGTGTCTCGCTGGGCAGATCCAAGGCGGAGGAGTGCGCCAAATAGCGGCGCTATTTGGACATTCCGACAACGCCGGAGATGCCCGGCGAGACCGAGTCAGCCTTGCTGGCCTATCTCCGACAGACTCCTAGGGACTTTTCGTCCAGGCAGCGATCTGGATCTGGCCCTGGATGGAACTGACCTGCAGACTGAGGACCTGACGCGATTGGCAGGATACCTGGATGAGCTACCTCTACCTTATCGCTACGATCTGACCGATTATCATGCGATTGCCAATCAGGCACTACGGGGCCACATCGATCAGCATGGCGTGGTATTCTGGACACGCTCGCTTATCCCGGAAAGACTGACCGATAGCTGATCCGTTCCACGCCTGATGATCGAGCCCATAACCTGCATGCTCGCTCGCGGAGACTTTCAGCCCGAGCTAGCATCCTGACTCATGCGCCCAAGAAGCACCTGCGGCTGGGCCTCGGTGGGCCTGGAGAAGTCCAGGGGTGGTGATCAACGGTGCATCGGCCGAGACGGTCCGATCTCGGCAAGCCATTGATCCAATGTAATGGAAAGAATCCTTAATCCGACGTGTTCTTCGGCAGGGACAAGTCCAGGGATTCCCCCTTGGAGAAATTCAAGTCGCCGAAGATCCTCTTCAAGCTCTACTCTGTGTCGTTCCATGGCTTGACGTGCGCTGATTCCCGTAATTCCTCGACGAACCGATAGATCCAGCAACAACAATGCATCGTAGCGATCTTTTCCTATGCGTTCGCAATACTCTTTGGCCGGCCTTCGCTCCCGTTCTGCCGAAATGAATTCCTCGATCACATTGGAGATCGCGACGATTTTCGCTAACAGCAGCCCGAGTTGGTTGAATCTGCACAATCCATATGGAGCAATGCTTTCATGCCTGCATAGCTCAAGCAATCCATGAAGAGGCTCCAATCGCTTCAACGTGGCGCAGGCCATGACAGCCTTCTCATTCTCTTCGTTCCTGATCCAAATTGCGTTTCCGTTGTCACCCTGTTCCTTATGCGCAAGGATTTCGATGGTGATATCGCCCCAGATCGGATGTGTCCATATATAGAGCCTCTGGGGGTTCTGACTCCATCCGCCTGATTGCAGCGCATCCCGCAGCGCATCCGGATCGCCTGCTACCTGCAGGGTCTTTCGCTCAATTCCAAGATCGACGTCCTTGGTTATGCGAGGTTCCTCAAGGATTTGATCCATACCCCGAACAATTGGCTCATTAGCATACCACCAATCGAGCAACGCGGTCCCGCCGACAATAAATGTATTATGATGAATAACGGGACGACCGCCGGAAAGGACCGCCGCAAGCGCTTGAAATACTTTATTGTCCATGGCGCATCATCCTTTAGACATCGACCTGCAGCGGCTCGTCCCCGAAAGCGTTGACACCCATGATCTGCATGTCGATCCACTTGCGCCAACACTCCCTCGAAAGCGTCGAAACACGCGGATTGGGATGATCAAAAGAGTCCAGAGCCGCCAATCCGAGAGGCCACTCTTCCCCATCTGCCGCTTTTATCTCGTTATATAGACCGAAAATAGGATGCCTTGGATCCAACACCATTACCTCACTGACGCCCGAAATATCTCGTCGTTCGGAAAATTGCAGATCCAGCTCGGATGCAATCGCATGCAGGGCTTCTTTGGTCGTGATGAACGCAAGTTCCCGGATGGTTCCACTCGGGGCCAAATTAGCCTTTTGTTCCAGCACAGTTATGCCGGTTGGTATCAGCGGTTGATTGCAGCCCTTGGCGATATCCAGATAGGCTGCGATTTGCGATTTTGCTATGAAATAACTCCGCATCGGCGGTCCGAATGGATCGCGGAATCTTCCTTGCCGCCAGTCCATCCATTTTGCTTCGACAAATTCGGCGAGTGACTTTATTCCCGGAATAGTGGCCTTATATCGACGATTTCTCACCGAGGATGACACCGTAAGCCAGCTATTCTGGGTAGCCTCCTTGAACCATTCGTCAATCGTGTACCCGCTGTAGTGAGTAGCATCGAGAATCTGACGTCTACTCAGGCTGATCGGCAGCGAAAGGGCCACTACCGATAGCCAAAGTGATGAGCTGTTGGGACGTCCCCGATTGCGCTCGATGACCGGCACCAGGCGATTGCTTACAAGTCCGGTCAATGTGGCATTGACGAGCAAACCCTCCTTACTCAAGGCGAGCAGACCATCGCCCGCCTCATTGAACCAGCAGGATGGTGCATGATGGCCCAGAGGATGCCGTCGCCTGCCAGGATAGAGAATAAGGGTGGGAAGACCCTGCGGAGGATCGAAAATGGAAAGCCGGCTGGATACGTCTTCTCCACTGAGCAGACGCATGGTGATGATTGCTCGTCTAGCCCCCGTCCCGGCGGCATCATCTATGACCAACTTTGCCATCCCCAAGGGATCGACCTGGTCGATGGTTACTCGAAGAGCTCCCGCCCTAAAGGTGAGAGCGAGGAATTTCCCCGCAAGATTAGCCAGGTGATCCATGCCAGGTTATCCTCCAATTACCGCTATTTACCTGGCTTGATTATTTAACAGGCTTGTAAGTCCTTGCAATAAGCGATTTTTAAGCCAGGTAAATATCGATCCGAAAGCCAGGTAAATAACCTATTTAACTAGCATTACATGGTAGACTGATAATTGTGAATCGTAAGTACCTATCGGAGAAAGGTTAAGCCGCACCTCGACGCTCTGACGGCGGCCATAAACAATGAGAAGTTGCCTCGGAACACGAGAGATGCGATAGCAGGATTCCTATCCGTACGGCAAAAGTGGAAATCATCGATCTCCAAAAGGACGGTTTCAAACTAACCCTTACCCCTACCGAGGCTGCCGTGGTGCTCGAAATGAAGTCATCGACCGCAATCGCGAATGGATCCTTCACACCTGCATTCGTCCCTCGGCCGCTACCTGGACCAGAGACGGCAAGGTTGCACCACGGATCTGGGCCTCGATCAGGGCCTCCGATTGGGCGCCCAGATGGCGGTAGCCGAGGTCCACCACTAAACCGGCGAACGAGCAATAGGTGGCATCAGAGCCGGCGATCCAGGCGGGGGTCGGGCCCGGGCGCCCGAGGAGGCGGGGGATCGGCGCGTCGCTGGTCGCCACGCAGGCAAGACCCACTGCCGGCTCTTCACCAAAGCTGCACGGCAACTGCAGACGGGATGCTTCTGCGGTTATCGCCTGGGCAATGGCCTCATGCCACGAGTCATCGGCACTCGATCCGAGAATCGTGGCCCGGGAGGCTCCCTGGCGGTGGACATGGGCGACCATCAACGTCGCCGCGCCAATCAGGTCGGCGCGGATCGTCGGCAGGTGCAGCTCGCGGTCACCGGCGCCGATGCAGACCACCGGGATGCCGCGATCGTGGGCTTCGCTGCGCAGATCGTCGAGCCATGACGGATCACGGGTGGGGTCGGGGATGATGGCAACGATCCCGGCCATGCGGCGCTCGACGAGATGGCGGATGGCAGCCGGGCCGGGGGCGAGGCCGGGCTGCGGAGGATGATGGGCGATCACCCTCAGGCACGGCAGCAGCCCGTGGTCGACGAGGGCATCATGAAACCCGATGAGGATCTCGTCGCTGCGCCCGTCGAGCCGCTCGCAGAGCAGGCCCACCAAGCTGCCCGTGCTCTGACGCAACGCGCGCACGTTGAGATTGGGACGATAGCCCAACTCGGCGGCGACCTCCTGGATGTGCCGGCGTTTGCTTTCAGCGACCTGCTCCGGTTGCGGACCAAGAGCACGAGAGACGGTCATGAGGCCGAAGCCGGTGCGCTCGGCGATACTGCGCAAGGTTGGTCCGCCGGACCCCGGACGTCCAGGCTTACCCATGGGCGTGGCGGAGGGTCGAGCTCCCGATGATGAGGGTCGGGGCGAGGACTTCGTGACGGATCGGCAACTGGGCACCAGTGCTGGCCATACGGTCGTAGAGCATGCGCGTGGCCCGTGCTCCAAGGGCCTCGGGATCCTGGGCGATGGAGGTGAGCGACGGATCGAGCCGGCGACCGAGCTCCAGACCGGCGAAGCCGACCACCGAAAACCCCTTGGGTACCGATCGACCAGCCTCATACGCAGCCCGATACATGGCCGGGGCGAAGGCATCCGAACCGAGGATCGCCGCCGAAGCCAAAGGGGATTGCCGCAAGGCGCGACGGGCATGCTCCAGCAGCTGCTCGTGCTCAACATTGGGGACTTCCCAGGTGGTGCAGGTGCCACCCCCCTGCTCGATCACCTGGGCAGAGATTTCAGCGCGCTGATCGGGGTGCCGAGGAAGAGCTGGTCGAGGGTCGTCACCGACGGGTCACGACACCCCGGCGCCGGCATCTGCACATAAGGCGGCTGGTAACCGGCCGCACTGTCGCAATCGACCTGGATGGCCACCCGCTTCGGCCGCAGACCACGCAGACCGGTCGGCAACTGCTGCATCTCCAGCCACGCCACCAGCGCCTGGAAGGTGACGTTGAACCACGACGCAGACAGCCCGGGCACGTTGCCGCGCTCGAACAGAAAATCATAGGCATGATCGGGGGTGATCGACGCCGCCGGGACCTCGGCCTCGCGCAGGAACCGCGCCAGGATCGACACGTACCGGTCCTGAGTACCCGGTCGCTTGCCCTGCGCCTGCAGGTGGCGCTGGAAGTGGCGTTGGAAGTGGCGTTGGAAGTGGCGTTGGAAGGAGATGAGAGGAAGGCGGCGAATGGTTACGTTTCGCAGGATGTTTGACCGAGAGCCTTTTCTTTTCGATTCTCGGCATCCCCAGTCGGCTTGCCACTCTCAGTTGCTTCCAGAATGTGGTTGAAAATCGTCCATAGAACGGTTGTATTTCATCCATGTACAAGCGCTTCATCGTGCCCGAGGTGGTGGCCGCTCTGGGTGATACCCCCATCGTCCTGGTGATCGGTGCTCGCCAGACGGGGAAGAGCACCCTCGTCCAGCATCTCACTGCGAAGCGGAAGCCTGCGCACGAGCTGACCTTCGACGATCTGACCACCCTCGAGGCCGCCCGGAGCGATCCGCAGGGATTCATCGCCGGCCTGTCGGGTCCGGTGGTCATCGACGAGATCCAGCGTGTTCCCGAGGTCCTGCTGCCCATCAAAGCTGCGGTGGACCGGGACCGCCAGTCCGGCCGCTTCCTGCTCACCGGGTCCGCGAACGTCCTGCTGCTGCCTCGACTGGCCGACACCCTGGCGGGGCGGATGGAGGTCATCACCCTGCGTCCGCTGTCGCAAGGTGAACTGGCTGGTGTCCCTGAACACTTCCTGGCGCGTTTGTTTGCCGCCAGCGATCCCGGCTGGAAGTCTCTGCCGACGGATCGGGCCGACCTCCTGCAACGAGTTGCCAGCGGCGGTTATCCTGAGGTGCAGACCCGTCAGGCCGGAAAGAGGCGCGACGCGTGGTTTTCCTCCTACCTCACCACCATCCTCAGCCGGGACATGCGCGACCTGACGGGAATCGACGCGCTGACCGAGCTGCCCCGCGTGCTCAAGGCACTGGCCTCGCGCACCGCGAACTTGCTGAACTACGCGGACGTCGCCAGGGATCTCGCCATACCCGTGACCACGCTCAGGCGGCACGTCGGCCTGCTGACGGCGACCTTCCTGGTCCACGAGCTGCCGGCCTGGTCGATCAACATCCCCAAGCGTCTGGTGAAGGCCCCAAAGGCCCTGCTCACCGATACGGGATTGGCCGCGCATCTCATGGGCGTCACGGTCGGCGATCCGGCGACGGGTCAGGGCGGTCAGGCGACCGGAGCCCTGGTCGAGACCTTCGTCGGCAACGAACTCCTCAAGCAGATCGGTTGGCATGAACAGGCCCTGACCCTGCACCACTTCCGGACCCATGTCGGCGAGGAGGTCGACTTCGTCCTCGAAGCGGCCGATGGCACCATCGCCGGGGTCGAGGTGAAGCTGACCGCGACCCTCTCGGGCGGCGATGCTCGTGGACTCAAGACCCTGCGCGAGGCCGCCGGCAAGCGCTTCCGTCGCGGGGTGGTGCTCTACGCCGGGAACACCGTGGTGCCGATAGATGAGACCATTTCCGCGGTGCCCATGAAGAACCTCTGGGCTTAATAATAGAATACAGACACACAACCTTTTGCAGAAGACTGTGTGTCTTCATTGTGCACTACAACAGTATTCTACAGCGCGAACGCCCCGTGGATGCCGACGATCAGCATCTGCACTGCGATGCCGGCGAGGAGCAGGGCTTCGAGGCGGATGACGATGCCGAGCGCGGTCGGGGTCAGCCAGCGTTGGGCCTGGACGGCGATGAGGAACAGCAGCCAGATGCTGCCCGAGACCAGGGCCACCGCGCCGAGCAGGGAGATCAGCCCGAGCGGACCCGGATCGCCGCTGATGCGCAGGACCATGGTCGTGGCGATGGCACCCGGGCCGGCGAGCATGGGGATACCCAGGGGGATGACGCCGACCTCCTGCTTGGTCACGCCCTCGTCGAGTTCGGGCTGGGTGGTACGCATGCGCGGCTGGCGGTTCTGGACCATGTCGATGGCATAGAGGAAAAGCAGGCAGCCACCGGCGATGCGCAGGGCGTCGACGGTGATGCCGAAGAATTCGAAGACGCTGCGCCCGAACAGCGCCGTCGCCCCGAGGATGCCGCCGACGGTAAGCATCGCGTAGATCGCCGTGCGTGCGCGATGCGCGCGACCGACGTCTTCGGTCATCGAGAGGAACAACGGCACCGCCGCCACCGGATTGACGATGATGAACAGCGGCACGAGGTCGTGCACCACCGCGAGCAGCATCTCCTTCATCAGGGATTGGCCGGTGCGGGTGCGGGTACTAGTGCGGGCACGGCAGGCGCGGGCGTAACTGGTGGTGCGGGCGCCACCACCGTCGCCTGCTGTTCCGCCGGGGTCGGGACCACTGGCTCATCACCGAGTGCCGCGGCCACTAGCGGATCACGGAGGAGGCCGTTGGCCATCGCCATCAGTTGCCGGCGGTGCTCGACGTAGCGTTGGCCGAGGGCGCGGCGATCGGCGCGGGAAATCTTCTCAAGGGCTTCGACAGCGGCGACGAAACGCTCGCCGGCCTTCTCCGGCTGCTGCTTGGCGAGGAAGGTCCCGGCGGTGAGCAGCAGGACATCGACCTCGTCGGCGGTCTGCAACGCCGCCGACGAGGGGCTGGGCGGCGTGGGCTGGGCGGCGTGCTGGGTGGCTTTTTGTGCATCCGCCAGGACCTGCGGCGGGATCTCCGCGACCGTCTCCGCCGCCTGGGCGGCGCTCAGCAGCAGCCATGCGAAAATCGGCCTCATGCTGCGCTCCGCACCGGCACGCCCTGCGCCGCCATCGCCTGTTTGATCGCGCCGACGGTGTAATCACCGTAGTGCACCATGCTCGCGATCAGCGCCGCGTCGGCGCCACCGTGGGTCACGGCTTCCACCAGATGTTCAGGACGGCCGCCGCCACCGGAGGCGATCACCGGGATACGCACGGCATCGGCAACCATGCGCGTAATGGTGAGTTCGTAGCCGTTGCGCACGCCGTCAGTATCGATGGCGTTGAGGCAGATTTCTCCAGCCCCTAGCGACTCGGCCTCACGCGCCCAGGCGACTGCGTCCTTGCCGGTGGGCGTCCGTCCGCCGTCGATGACCACCTCATAGCCCGAAGGCAGGGCGGCGCTGGCGGCGACCTTGCGGGCATCGATTCCCAACACCACGCACTGCGCGCCAAAGGCCCGCGCCCCCTGGCTCAGCAACGAGGGGTCGCGCACCGCCGGCGAATTGAGCGAGACTTTTTCTGCCCCGGCGAGCAGCACCGTACGCATCGCTTCCAGCGAGCGGATGCCACCGCCGACGCTGAAGGGAATGAAGATCGCCTCGGCCACCCGGCGTACAACATCGACGAACAATCCGCGCTGCTCGGCGCTGGCGGTGATGTCGTAGAACACCAGCTCATCGGCGCCCTGCTCGTAATAACGACGGGCGTAATCCACTGGGTCGCCGAGATCGACATTACCCTGGAACTTGATGCCCTTGGTCACCTGTCCGGCCCGCACATCGAGGCACACGATCACGCGTTTGGTCAGCATGCGCAAAACCTTAAGCCACTGGCCTTAATTGCCACCCCGTGGCGTTCGACATTGACCCCCGGGCGTTGGCGACCAACGTCCGCACATGGCCAAACGTTCGTCGTCGGCGGTCCCTCCGGGCTTGCGTCATCGTGGCTTGCTGGATGCCGAGGCCGCCCTGGTGGTCGGACTGGCGATGGAATTCGGTAGCCGCTATGTCCAGGGCTCGGGCCTGCCGAACTGGGGCAAGGTCCTATTTATTATGGCCATGACCCTTGGTTTACTGGGTTTTTTTGTGCTTTTCGCCAAAGGCCTGGTGGGCAAGGCATTCGGCAAGACCTTCCTGATCGCGCCCCTGCCGCGGGTGCTGATGCACATCGGCCTGTTCGCGGCCTTGTTCTTCCTGTACGCCCTGGTCTTCAATCTGCCAGTCCTGCGCTGACTGCCCGACGCCGGCACCTGGCGTCCGGCGCGGGCCGAGAGGCGTCCGGCGCGGGCCGAGAGGCGTCCGGCGCGGGCCGAGAGGCGTCCGGCGCTGGCCAACAGGCGACAAAGCCTTGGCCAGCCGACCGCGGCCCTATCGTAGTGCGCCATGTCGGTACTGTTCTTCGTGCTCGCGGCCGCTGGCTTCGGCTTCGTGATCTTCATCCATGAATTGGGGCATTTCCTCTTCGCCAAATGGGCCGGGGTCAAGGTCGAGGTCTTCTCGATCGGCTTCGGGCCGCGGCTGCTGACCCGCACGATAGGCGAGACCGAGTACAGCATCTCGCTGCTGCCCCTCGGCGGCTATGTGAAGATGACCGGCCAGGAGGACATGCCCGAAGACGCGACCAATCCTGCGACCGCCGCCACCACCCGCGATCCGCGCAGCTTCCTCAACGCCTCGCCGTCGTGGAAGGCGCTGATCCTGCTCGGCGGCGTGCTCTTCAACTTCCTCAGCTCGTATGCCCTGATGCTGGCGCTGGCCTTCTATGGCCTGCCGGTGCTGCGCCCGGTGGTCGGCGACGTCACCCCCGAAATCATCGGCGCCGATGGCAAGGCCCAACAGAGTCCGGCCTCTGAGATGGGCCTGCGTCCCGGCGATCGCATCCTCTCCATCAATGGTGAGGTCGTGCGTTCGTTCGAAGATCTGGTCACCGGCGCGATCATCGCCGGGCGGCATCCGGTGGTGCTCAGCGTGCAACGCCCGGGCATCGCCGAGCCCCTGACCCTGCCCGCCAAGGGCACGGTCAGCGCCGCCTACGATGGGCGTCAGGGACGACCGGTGCTGGGCTTCGAACCGGCCTTCTCGAACCGCGCTATCGACATCGCCGCCCGCCTGCCGCCCGGCAGCGCGCCGCTCGAAGGGCTCGCGATCAAGCCCGGCGAGCGCGTGGTGAGCATCGCCGGACTGGCCTTGCCGGCGGAGATCACCGGCCAAGAGATCCTCGAACGGCTCAATCCCCATTTCGGCAAGAGCGTGACCCTCGGCGTGATCGATCGCCAGGGCGCGGCCCGCGAGGTGACCCAGGTGTGGGCCGGCGAATCCGGCGGGGCCGCGACCTCGCTGGGCCTGCCGGTGCAGATCTCGTTCCTCACCCCCAACGGCGCCGGCGCCCAGGCCGGTCTGCGTGCCGGCGACACCCTGGTGGCCATCGACGGCACAACCATCGCCGGCGTTGAGCATTTCTACGCTCTGGTGCGCACCGCCATGGAGCGCGACGGCCGCTGCAACGTTGAACTCGTGCGTCCGGGCGCCACCCCCGGCAGCGCCAACGAAACCATCAATGCCCTGCTCACCGGCAGCGAAGTCGCCGGACGTGCGCGCATCGGCGTGGGCGTCGCCACCCAGACCCGTGGCCGCTTGCAGACCATCGCCCCGGCCCTCGACGGCCGGCCCTCGGCACTCACCGCCGCCAGCGTTGAGGTCCAGGACACCATCATCAGTTTCGACCAGGAACAGCCCGCCAGCGCCACCATCCAGGTCGCGCGCGGCGGCACGACCATGCGCATACCATGCAGCGCTGGCGGACGTGACCTTGCCGCCACCGGCCGCACCGCTGGGGGCGTCGCCAAGCTCTTCGGCGATCAGGGCGAGGTCGCCCTCAGCGAGCGCCTTGCCGGGGCCACGGTGGTCGCCAACAGCGATCCCGATGGCCAGCCCACGGGCTCGCCGGCGCCGGGTCTGCTGCTGGTGAAAACCGCCGAGGGCAAGGACCTCACCGTCGACCTGCGGCGCTTGACGGCCGATGGCACGGCCCTGCTGGCGGCGGTCAAACCCGGCGACTACCTCATCGGCCTGATCCCCAAGGGCGACGCCGCCGAGTGGGAGATCCTGCGCGGCGCCGAAGGCCCCCTGCGTCGTCTGCAGCTCAACGCCCGGCGCACTGGTTCGCCGCTGAGCTTCTCGATCGAGAAGGAACCCTACCGCCTAGCGGGCCCCGGAGAGGCCTTCGCGATCGCCAACCGCGCCACCCACAACATGGTCTGGAAGTCGCTGCAGTTCATCCCGCGCTTTTTCCGCTCGGCCGAGAATGGCGGTCTCGATGCCAAGAAATCGCTGCAGGGGCCGATCGGGATCTTTGACGAGCTGCGCAACCAGGCCGAGCATTTCGGCATCGACAGCTTCCTGCAGCTGGTCGCGCTCATCGGTCTGAACCTGGTGCTCGTCAACCTTCTGCCGATTCCCATCACCGATGGCGGCCAGCTGGTGTTCCTAGCCATCGAAACCGCCATCGGCAAACCCTTGCCGCCGATGGTGCGCACCATCGCCGCCTACATCGGCTTGGCGCTGGTGGTGTCGCTGATGCTCTTCGTCACCACCCTCGACATCGTGCGTCGGATCTAAGGAGCAGTCCATGAGCGACGAACGTCAAGCGCCTGGCCCCGTGGAAGAGGGCCCCGTAGACGAGGGCACCGCCGAAGAGCAGCGTGATTCGCAGATCCTGATGACGGCGCTGGCCCAGCGCAAAGAGCTGCTCGGGGCCACGTCGCAGCTGCCAGCGGAAGATCGGGCCCTCTCGGAGCGCATCCTCGGCGAGGCCCGGCGACGTTCGGAACAGATCTCCGCCAGCCGCAATCCGGCGGCCTCGACGCATAGCCCGAAGGCCCCGGAAGGCATTCCGGTGTGGATCTATGTCGCCTGGGTAGTGGCCATCGTCGGCTCGGTGCTCGCTTTCCGCTATCTGCTGTGACCCCCTGAAAGACGCCTCGCCATGCGCGCCTACCTCGACCTGCTACAGCACATCCTCGATCACGGCCGCGATCGCGCCGACCGCACCGGCACCGGTACGCGCGGGGTCTTCGGCCATCAGATGCGCTTCGATCTGCGCGCCGGCTTCCCCTTGGTGACGACCAAGAAGCTGCACCTCAAATCGATCATCAACGAGCTGGCGTGGTTCCTCAACGGCCGCACCGACAACCAATGGCTGCTCGACCACGGCGTGACCATCTGGAATGAGTGGGCGACTCCCGAGCAATGCGCGCGCTTCGGTCGTCAGCCCGGCGACCTCGGCCCGGTCTACGGCCACCAATGGCGCAATTTCGGCGCCACGCTCTTGGCCGACGGCAGCTACGCCGCCGACGGCCACGATCAGATCCGCTGGTTGCTCAACGAGATCAAAACCAATCCCAACTCGCGGCGGCTGATTGTCACCGGCTGGAATCCGCAGGAGCAGAATCAGGTCGCCCTGCCGCCCTGCCACACCTTGTTCCAGTTCTACGTGCAAGACGGCGAGCTCTCGTGCCAGCTCTACCAGCGCAGCGCTGATACCTTTCTGGGCGTGCCCTTCAACATCGCCAGCTACGCCCTGCTGACCTGCCTGATCGCCCACGTCTGCGGCCTCAAGCCCGGCGACTTCATCCACACCCTCGGTGATGCGCACCTCTATTCCAACCACCTCGACCTGGCGCGGCTGCAGTTGAGCCGCGAGCCGCGTCCGCTGCCGCAGTTGACGCTGAACCCGGAGCTCACCGATCTCTTCGCGTTCCGTTTCGAGGACGTGACCATTACCGGCTATGAACCGCATCCGGGAATCAAAGCCCCGGTCGCGATCTGAACCGTGCGCATCATCTGCTTCGGTGACTCGATCACCCAGGGCTACGGCCTCGATGATTCGCAGCGCTGGACCGGCCTGCTCGCCCGCAGCCTGCCCGGGCATGAGCTGCACAATTACGGTGTCTGCGGCGAGACCACGGCCCTGGCTCTCGATCGCATCGTCGACGAGATCCTGCCGCTGTTGCCGGCGATCGTGATCGTCGAGTTCGGCCTCAACGATGGCGCGCGCTATCCAGGACGTCTCCGCCCACGCGTGTCGCTAGCGGAATTCCGCGACAACCTCGGCGAGATCCTCGCGCTCTGCCGGGCTGCCGGAGGCACCTGCCTGCTGGTCGCCCATCACCGGGTCCAAGAGACCAACGAAGGCCACGCCACGCCCTACGTGGTCGAGCCCTACAACCTCATGATCCGCGAACTGGCTCAGGCCCAGCAGGTGGCGCTGGTCGACATCGCCGCCCAGGTCGGCGCCCGTGGCGAAGACGCCCTCGGTCTACTCGATGCCGATGGCGTGCACCTCTCGCCGGCCGGCAATCGCACCTATGCGACGATCATCCACGCCGCCCTCGCGCCGCTGCTGATCACCCAGCCGCCGCTGGCGATGGTGGCAGCAATGGCCCGCAACCGCGTCATCGGCCAAGCCGGACAGCTGCCCTGGCACGAGCCCGCCGACCTCGCGCATTTCAAGCGCACCACCAGCGGCCACGCCGTGATCATGGGCCGCAAGACTTGGCAATCGCTGGGCCGCCCACTGCCCAGGCGCCGCAATCTGGTGGTTACTCGACAAGCTGATTTCAGCGCCCCGGGCGCGGAGATCTTCACCGATCTGCAGAGCGCCATCGCCGCCGCCCGCCGCACCGACGCCGAGCCGATGATCATCGGCGGCAGCGAAATCTACGCCCAGGCCTTGCCTCATGCGACGCGCATCGAGCTCACCGAGATCGCCGTCGAGCCCGAAGGCGACGCATACTTTCCGGCGCTCGACGGGCATTGGCAGGCGATCGACAGCCGCCAAACGGGATCCTGTACCTTCCGCACCTGGATCCGTACCGGCCGCGAGCCGCTCAGCTGGCTCCTTTCAGCTGACTCCTTCCGATGATTCGTAGGCCTGGACCACCGCCGCATAATCGCCGCCGGTGGTGATCAGCTCGGCGTGCGTGCCGAGTTCCACCAGGCGGCCATCACGGATGACGGCGATGCGATCGGCCTCGCGGATGGTCGCCAAGCGATGGGCGATGATGATCGCGGTGCGGCCGGCGCACAGCCGGCGCAGAGCCCGCTGCAGGCGCTGCTCGGTATGCAGATCGACGGCCGAGGTCGCCTCATCGAGCACCAGCACCGCCGGATCGGCGAGGTAGGCGCGCACCAAGCAGACCAGCTGGCGTTGCCCCTGGCTGAGGTTGGTGCCGCCCGGGCCTACCTCCGTGTGCAGGCCCTGCGGCAGACGCTCGAGAATCTCGTCGGCGCCGAGGGAGCGTACCGCGGCAGCGAGTTCCGCATCCGTGGCCTGGGCCCGCGCCAAGCGCAGATTATCGAGGATCGTGCCGCTGAAGAGCAGGTTGTCCTGAAGGACCACCGCGACATGCCGACGCAAGGATGCCTGGGTCAGGGTCCGCACATCGTGGCCGTCGAGACGCACCGCACCGCCGTCGGCGGGGACTTCGTAAAAGCGCGTCAGCAACTGCACCAGGGTGCTCTTGCCATGGCCGGTGGGGCCGACGATGGCCAAGGTTTCGCCGGCTTGGATGACCAAGGTCAGATCGCGGATCACCGGCGTGCTAGGCACGTAGCTGAAGTTGAGATGATCGAACATGACCTCGCCCCGGCAGTGGTCGAGGGCGATGGCCTGTGGCGCATCGATGATCTCGGGCGGCGTATCCAAGAGCAGGAACACGCGCTGGGCGGATGCACTGGCGGTAGCGACCTTCTCGAAGAGATCGCCGAGTTCCTGTAGCGGCCCTAGGAATAGGAAGACGTAGAAGACGCACTGCGCCAACTGGCCAACGGTCAGTTCGTTGAGCGCCACCGCCCGGCCGCCTTCGACGATCATGATCACCACCCCGAGCATGAACAGCAGGCTGGTATAAGGCTGGAACCAGCCCCAGCTCCACGCCCCACGCAGGACGGTCTTGTCCAAGCCGCGCAGCAGGCCGCGATAACGTTCGCGATTACCGGCTTCACGCGCGCATTGCTGCACGACCTTCACGCCGTTAATGGTCTCACAGAGGTGCGCCGTGACCTTCGATTTCTCCTCGGCTACGCGACCCCAGGCGCGAATGCCGAAGCGTTGGAAGCCGACCATCGCCAGCAGCAGCAGGGGTACCAGGGGCGTCAACAGCCAGAACAACCGGGGATCTATCAGCCACAGTAGCAGGCCCGCGCCGAGGCAGCGGAAGGCGGTTGAGATGACCTCGGGCGGGGCCTGCACCACCGCCGATTCCATGGCGTCGACATCGCGATCGCAGCGGGCGATGATGCGCCCGGCACGGCTGCGGTCGAAATAACGCATCGACAGGGATTGCACGTGCACGAAAACCTGGGTGCGCAGGTCCCCAAGGACGCGCAGGGCCACCCGTCCCGAGAGCCATTGGTTGATACCGCCGACCACAAAACGCACCACCCAGACCGCGAACAGTCCGGCGGTCATCCACAGGCAGACCGCGACATCCAAGGTGAAGCCGCTGGCGGAGGGCAGCAGCCCGCGATCGATGACCTCGCGCAGGAACCACGGGCGGAGGAAGATCGAGACCACCAGCAGGGCTTCCAGGCCGATGAGCAGCGCCACCTGTCCGCGCACTGGACGCAGCAGGCCAAGCAGACGCCAGCCGAGGGCGCGGTCGAGGCGCGCGCGGGCCTGCTCTTCCTCATGTTGCAGGTCGAGATTCATGACCGCAGACCCAGCAATTCGCGGTAGTCAGCGTTATCGCGGATGAGTTCGGCATGGGTGCCGTTGGCGGCGATGCGCCCGTTAGCCAGCAGCACCACGCGATCGGCGAGCTGCACGGTCGAGCGCTTGCTGGCGATCAGCAGTACCGCCGCGCCGCGCAGATCGCGGCGCAGGCCGGCAAGAATGGTGCGCTCGGTGAGCGCATCCAAGGCGCTGGTAGCATCGTCGCCGCAGAGCACCCAGGGCTTGGCCATCAGAGCCCGCGCCAGGCACAGGCGCTGACGTTGGCCGCCGGAAAGCGTGACACCGCGTTCGCCGACTTCGGACGCGAGGCCCTGCGGCAAGGCGGCGACGAAGTCCTTGGCATCAGCGCGCTCGAGGGCCGACCACATCTCGACTTCAGTGGCCTGCGGCGCGGCCATCAGCAGATTGCCGGCGATCGAATCCGAAAACAGAAAGCTGTCCTGCTGCACCACCTGAATACGGCTGCGGACCTCCGCCAGGCGCAAGCTGCTTACATCCACTCCATTCAGGCGTACGCAGCCGCCGTCGGGATCGCGTAGGCGCGGCAGCAAGCTGGCGAGGGTGCTCTTGCCCGAGCCGGTAACCCCGACCAGGGCCACCACCTCACCCGGATGCAATTCGAGATCGAGCTGATCGAGGATCGGCGGGCCACCGCGCGGATCGTCGACGCGGACCGCTTCCAGACGGAGTACGCCCGCCGAAGCCGTGCCCTGGCCCTCGCGCACAGTCGGAACGGCATCGAGCAGCTCGATGATGCGCTCAGCGGAAGCCCGGGCATCGGCGAAGGTCTGCACCAGACGGCCGATGACCTCGACGCGGAACACCAGGCCCTGCATGGCCATCACGGCAGCGATCAGCTCGCCGACGTTCATCATACCACGCGAGACCAGCCAGGCCCCGACCATGAGCACCCAGGCGACGCCGAAGGCGACCACGATCTGCGGTACCGGCAGACGCACGGCGGTGAAAGTAAGCGCCTCGCCGGCAGCATTGACGTAGGCGGTGATGCGCGCGCGGAAGCGCTCGCTGCGCGCGTTTTCGAGGGCGAAGGCCTTGATCACGCGCACGCCATGCACGCCCTCGCTGAGGTCCTGCGCGACGTGGTCATAGGCGGCATCGGTGGCGCGGTCGAGAGCCACCAGACGCTCGGCGTGCGACCACGCCAAGCCGATCGCCACCACCACCAGCAAGGTCGGGACCAGCGCCAGCAGCGGATGATACCAGGCCAGCAAGGTCATGGTGCCGAGCAGGATCATGCCCAGTTCGAGGATCGTGCGGTAGCCGCCGACCACCGCATCGCGAACCTTGTCGCTATCGCGGGTCGCACGATTGATCAGCTCACCGGCGCCATGACGTTGATGGTAACCGAGATCGAGGGCCTGCACCTGGGTCAGCACCTGGTCGCGCAAGTGGAAGAGCAGACGCTGACCGAGGGTCAGGCTGAACACCGTCGTCGCGTACTGGGCCACCGCGCGCACGGCGGTGAATCCGATCAGGACTTCCGCCCACCACCAGGCACGCGAAAGATCCAACCCGCCATCGGCTTGGTGCACCACCGCTCGTCCGCTTTCGACGTCATGCAGTGCCAGACCGATCAGCCATTGGCTGAAGGGCTGCGCCAGATTCACCACCATTGCCGCCAGCGTCACGCTGATGAACAGCCCGGGGACGCTGGCATAATAGGAACAACAGCGCCACAGCGGATTACGATGCGAATCAGCCATATCGAGGCAGAACCATACGGCGGCATCAGGTGGCACCAGTCCGAGCCTGCCTCGTCGTCGCCAGCAGTCCGGCCATTTCCGAGCCGCAGGGGTCGGGACGCACCCCCTCGATGACGCAGCCCGTTCGGGGAGACGCGTCTCAACAACAGATACGTAATTCAACATGACAATCTTGACGGGGGACTCCTGACGCACCAGCATGTCGGGATGTCAAATGATGCCTCCCCAATCAAAACTTTAGCTATGGGTGGCGTGGCTGTGCTGGCAATTATTCTCGCCATCGTGGTCGCCATCAAGACCTTCTCCGATCCCACCGCGATCGCGAGGATTCCGCCCACCGAACCCATCTCAGGGAAGTGGATGCGGGCCCCGGGGCAGATGGCTCCCGAGACCCCCGCCGGTACATCGGCGGAATACATGGTGATCAAGGATCTGACCAGCTTCGATGCCAACCATGCCGTAGGCAGCTCGGGTACGGTGGCACTGACCTTTGCCGATGGCTCGGTCATCGACGCCAAGGTGATGGTCTCAGAGGCCGGCAACCTGATGCTGCAGGTCCCGATCAAGACCGGCAAAATCACCCAGATATCCTTCTCACAGTTGGAAGCAAACGGACCGCTGTACGCCAGTGACGGCCTTTCGAGCATGCAGTTCGACGCCGCCAAATAATCCGCGGGCTTGCGCGCTGCACTTGGCTTACGTTGTGGACCTGAAACGTGGGGATCTCCCCACGTTTTTTTTGTCGACTGCCATCCTCGCCGTGCCGGGCATCCTCAGTCGCGGCGAGCGATCTGACGGCACATCGCCGCCGCCGCCATGCCCGCGCCGAAACCATTATCGATATTGACCACGGTGATGCCGGCGGCACATGAAGTGAGCATGGCGAACAAGGCCGTGCGCCCGCCCTCGGCGACACCGTAGCCGATCGAGGTCGGCACGCCGATCACCGGGGCATCGATCAGTCCCCCGACCACCGAGGGCAGCGCCCCTTCCATGCCGGCAATGACCACCACCACCCGACAGGCGCGGATGCGTTCAAGATTGCCGAGCAGCCGGTGCAAGCCGGCAACGCCGCTATCGCGGATGCGATCGACCTCGACGCCTGCCAAGCCCAGGGTCAGCGCGCATTCTTCGGCAACCGGCTCGTCGGCGGTGCCGGCACTGACCACCGCCACCGGACCGAGATGCGCCGGCGGCATGCCGACGAGGAAGCAGCGGCTGCGGGGATGCGCCTGACCCTGCGGCAAGGCCACGGTGAGGGCGGCGAGAGCCTCGGGGGCGGCGCGGGTCACCAGGACCCGGCCGTGATGTCCGGCGATGAGCGTCGCCGCCGCGACCACTTCCTCGACGGTCTTGCCCTGCCCAAAGATCACTTCCGGGAAACCGCAGCGGCGTGCGCGATCGAGATCGAGATTGAGTGAATCCATGCGCACACCATTGCACCCGCAAGGTCGCAAGGAAGGCGCAAGCCTTCCTTGCCGTGCCGCGCCTATTTCAAGGCGTTGCCGCCGCCGCTGACGAATCCTGCCAGATCAACGGTCACCTGGGCATAGCCAAGGCGCTTCAGGGCCGGCACCACAATCGTCCGCAACTCCACCAAACGCGGGATATCGCTGTCGAGGATTTCGATCCGGCACAACCAACCCTTGGGAGCAGCCTCGCTGCCAATGCGATGATGACGCGCCCGACAGGTGACGAAGCCATGAAAATGCAAAGCCGCTTCAGCCGCTTCAATCATACGTAAACCGGCCACGGTCACCGGCTCACCATAGGGCACGCGACTCGACAGACAGGGCTCGGCCGGGCGATCCCAGGTGCTGAGTCCGAGGATCTGGGATCGCTCGCGGATCTCGACCTTAGTCAGGCCGACTTCGGCCAAGGGGAACACCGCGCCGCGTTCCGCCGCAGCCTTCATTCCCGGCCGCCAATCGCTGAGATCATCGGCGATCACGCCCAAAGCCAGCGCAGCATCGCCGGCGAGGGCCTGCAGCAGCCCGTGCATGGCGCTCATCAAGGCCGCCTTACAGTGATAGCAACGCTGGCCGTCATTGGCGAGGTACTCGGGCTGACTGAACTCATCGGTAGGCACTAGGCGATGAGCGATGCCATGCTGGCGGCAAAAGGCCACCGCCTGATCACGGCTGCTGCGCGCCAGGCTAGCGCTGTCAGCGGTGATCGCCTGCACCCGCGCACCGCATTCCTGATGCGCCACGGCCAGCAGATAGGTCGAGTCAACGCCCGCGCTGTAGGCAACCAAGACCTGCGTCTGGGCGGCCAGCCAGGTGCGCAGGCGAGCTTCTTTGGCAGCGGCAGACGAGTCCTCGTGCATACCTGCTATCTACGTGGCGGGTTTCCCCACACCAGGAGCGACCCGCCTCGGTTATGATGAATGAGACGATCAACCCCTCCTGAAAGGAATCTGCCATGCGATACCAGACCACCACCGTCCTCGCCACTTTCTTCACCACTTTCTTCGCCACCGGCTTCACTGCCCTCATGCTCGCCGGCCCGGCATTTGCCGGCGATGAGCCTACGACCGGCGAACATAAAGGCGGCAAGCTGCACGAAAAAGTCTTCGCCAAATTCGATGCCAACCATGACGGCAAGCTCGATGACAGCGAGAAAGCCACCGCCCGCGCCGCCCTCTACGCGCGCCTGAACGAAAAGCATCCTGAGCTCCTCGCCAAGCTCGACACCGACCATGACGGTGTGCTCAGCGAGACTGAAATGAAGGCCGGACGGGAACAGCTCAAGGCGGCCCATGCGGCCCGGAAACAAAAGAAGGACGCCGCTCAGTAAGCAAAAAAATCCCCGTGGTTCACCCCACGGGGATTGGGCGGCTACTGACCGCTGCCGGATCAGTAGCGGAAGGATCCGATCAGCGTGCCCAATTCATCGGCGGCGGTCGACAATTCGCGGGCGGCGGCCTCCGTACGGCTGGCGATCGTGGCGGTGTTCTCCGCTGTCCGCGATACGCCGGCGATGCTGGTCTTGATCTCGACCGTGCGCTCCGCCGCGCCGGCGACCGCCTGTCCCATCGACTGGGTGGTGGCGGTCTGTTCCTCGACCGCACCAGCGATCGAGGTGCTGGTGGTGTTGATATCGTTGATGATCGAACCGATGCGCTGCAGATCACCCGAGGCGCCCGAGGCATCGACCTGGATGGCGGTGATGCGTGATTGGATGATGGTGATCGCATCCGTAGTGCGCGTCGCCAGTTCCTTGACCTCCTGAGCGACGACCGTGAAGCCACGTCCGGCGGCGCCCGCACTCGCGGCCTCGATGGTGGCATTGATCGCCAGCAAATTGGTCTGAGCGGCGATGCGATTGATCAGCTTGACCACTTCACCGATATCCTTGCTGGACACTTCCAGACGCGACATGGTGGCATTGGCGGCCGCGGTGGCGATCACCGCCTCGCTGGCGATGCGCGCCGCCTGTTGCGAATTATCCGAGATTTCGCGGATGGCCCCCGACATGTCGTTGACCGCCTGGGTCACCTGGGTCATATCCTGGGCAACCGCATCGGCAGCCTGGGTCGTGGTGCGCGTGCCTTCAAGCGAAGCTCCGACGTCGGAGGACACCTGCTTGGCCAGAGCATCGACATCGGTGGCAGCGGCATTGACGCGCCGTGCACTTTCCGCGACCTGCTGGATGATGCGTTGGAGATTGGTGAGGAATTGATTGAGCGAGAGCGCCACCTGGGTGAGCTCATCATTGGCTGCCTGACCACGTTTATTGGTCGACACCGGCAGACGGCGGGTGAGGTCGCCTTTGCCTTCGGCGATGTCACGCAAGGCCGAACCCAGGGCCTGCAATGGCCGCACCACGCTGCGATTGATGATCAGCGAGACCACGATGACGGCGAGGAACAGCGAACCCACCAGGACCCCGACCGAGACATAGATCTGTTCGAGCGAGGCATCCGACACACGCAGCAGCAGGGCCTCGGCATCCTGGCGGATATCAGTGGCGAGACCGTCGAGGAGGACCACGTCGGCCTTCAGCCGGGTATCCAGCTCCGCGGCCGCCTTCTGAATCTCGGGAGTGCTTTCATCCTCAAAAACGCAGTTGGCATCCACCGTATCGCCGTAAGTGTATGCCATGTCATCAGATCTACCCATTCTGCCGCCCCACCAATCTGGTGAGGCATTTTCCGCGTCAGATCTAACCCC
>JBIILZ010000167.1:0-6124 GCA_044338255.1 Planctomycetota bacterium
TGTCGAGATCGCTGTTCATGGCCACACCGTATCAGAAATGTATCCCGCAACCCCGAACTGACTATACCAGTGCGAGTTTATGTACCCACACCAAACAGCGAGGAGCCGTGGTACCTGGTGCCTGCCTGCTGATCTACTGGACGAAAGCGATCAGGAAATGAACGAGACGGTCCTGGCCGATCGCTCCGACGGTGGACCCTTGGGCGAAGTCCTCTCGAAGTTCAACGTCACAACGCTGATGGGCGAAACCAAGGCTCTTTACGTGATCACGATGCTAGCCGGCAAAGAGACGTACTCGATCGTTTGTTGGCCAGAAGAAAGGTAGCATCGACTATATATTGCGTCCTATTACTATCCCCAACGATGTCTGCTATGCTGAATTTCCTTCAACTGGCAACTGACGTGTTGTTGCCGCTCTATTTCTTGAGGGTCGTTCGCGGTGGCTACATCGGTTCGTGCGCGCCCCGGTCGTCGACAAGCAACCAGATCTCGAATCGCATGACCAGTAAACAAACTATAATTGTAGTATAATGGATCGATTGATCCCACGAGGCCCAAGGCATATTCCCTCAATTGACCCCATCGCCAACCAAAGCGCCAGACGGGTCAAGGCTGATTTAGGACGTCGTAATGCCTGAGGAGATCGAAAACTGGCGTACTGCCGCTGAGGCCTGTGCGTACCTGTCGATCTCCGACAACACGCTCCAGCGCTGGATAACCCATCGTGGTCTGACGGTGCACCGGGTCGGGCGTACCATGCGGTTCAAGTTCTCTGGAATCGATGTTTGGGTGCGGTCGGCGAGCTCTTTGCCCGCTTCATTGGCAGATAGATCACAGCCATGAGCAACGACCAGCTCACACTTTGGCCAAATGGCTGGCAACCGGAACACCTAGCCAAGATGGCCCAGGCGGATCGGCATACTTCTGGGTTATCGTGGACGGCGGTCGATGCGGCTCTAGCTCGTCACCTCCTGGTGCTGGCGCATGCCACCACCGCCAACGAATTTCTCGATGCCAAGCTTGGGCAGATGCTCGTCGGTGCCTGCCAGGTGCTGGTGAAGGCCGCCGCAGTTCGTGACAACCTTGAGCAGACCTGGATCCGCATGGCAGTGGCCTACGTACTCGACACCAACGATTGTGCCCCTGACCTGACGGCGCTCGGTGGCCTGGATGACGATGCGGATGTCGTGCTTGCCCTGCTGGACTCCCTCGGCGCAGTCGAACTTGCTGGCCCAATTCGTAAGCACCTGCACCGATGAGCGCACTCTTTCTACCCGCAGGTACGCGCGTCGAGATCCGTGATGAGGAGTGGATCATCCGTCGCTGTGTGCCCCTGCCCCATGGTGGCTGCGAGGTGCATGTCGCTGGGACGAGTGAACTGGTCAGAGGGCACGAAGCCGTGTTCCTGAGCACTCTCGATCAGGTGCGCGAGCTGAAGCCCGAAGAGACCATCCTGGTCAGCGACCAATCGCCAGGTTACCACCAGGCGAAGCTCTACCTGGATGCCCTGCTGAAGCGCACACCGCCAAGCGACAGTGCGCTGTCCATCGGACCACACGCTGCGATCGATCCCGCGCCATACCAGCTCGAACCAACTGAAAAAGTTTTCGGCCTGGGTCGGTACCGCGATCGTGGCCCGCAGCTCCGCCCGCGGCTACTGATCGCAGATGCAGTCGGCTTGGGCAAGACCATCGAGGTCGGCATCCTGGTGACCGAGCTAATCAAGCGCGGTCGCGGTGATCGCATTCTGTGCTTGGCCAAGAAGAGCATGCTCGCGCAGTTCCAGCAAGAGCTGTGGGCGCGGTTCAACATCCCCCTCGTCCGTCTCGACAGCCTGGGCATCGCCCGGTTGCGCTCACGGATTCCGGCCAATCGCAACCCGTTCAGCTGCTACAACCGCATCATCATCTCGATCGACACGCTGAAGGACACCAAGGCGTCGACCAGCTACCGGCACTACCTGGAATCCTTCCCATGGGACATCGTCATCATCGACGAGGCGCACAACTGCGCCAATCCCGGTACGGCCAACAACATCCTCGCCCATCGCGTCTGCGCCAACGCCGAGGCCGTGATCCTCACCACGGCCACGCCGCACAACGGCAAGCCGCGCAGCTTTGCCGAGTTGATCCGCCTGCTCGATCCTACGGCCATCGCCGATCTGGATTCCTACGAGGCCGACCACATCGCCCCATATTTCATCCGTCGATTCAAGAAGGATGTGGTCGATCAGGTCGGTGAGCATTTCCGCGATCGTCACATCCTGCCGATTCGCCAAGCGGCCACTCCCGCCGAGGAAGCGATCTTCAACCGTCTTGGCGAGCTGCGACTGCGCAGCGTCAGCGACAGCCGATTCGGCCAAGACCACCTCATGCGCTGGGTGCTCTTCAAGGCCTACTTGTCCAGCCCAGTCGCCGCTGCGGAAACCCTCGCGCATCGCCTCACCGAGCTGCGTCGCCAGTTCAGCGACGGCAAGCACGATCATCTGGCAAGCCACATTACCGAACTGGAGTCGCTGCACACCGCTCTGGCCGCCCAGCCGATCACCGGCAGCGCCCGCTACGCCGCTTTGCACAAGGTCCTCACCGATCTCGGCTGGCATGGTCGCGAGGACAGCCAGCGCATCATCCTGTTCACGGAAAGCCGTCGCACCCAGGATGCCCTGGCCGAGGCCCTGCGTTCTCATTTCAAGGCCAACGACGAGGTCATCCAGACCATCCACGGTGGCATGACCGACCTCGATCAGAGCCGCATCGTCGATGACTTCGGCAAGGGCGACACGCCGGTTCGCCTACTCATTGCCACCGATGTCGCCAGCGAAGGCGTAAACCTGCACTACCAGTGCCATCTGCTGGTCCATTACGATCTACCGTGGTCGCTCATCCGCCTGGAACAGCTCAACGGGCGCATCGACCGCTACGGCCAGACCCAGGATCCGCGCGTCCATTACCTGCTGACCATCAGCCAGTGCCCAGCATTCCAAGGCGATCAGCGCATCCTGGATGCCCTCATCGAGAAGGAGCAATGGGTCTACCGCAACACCGGTGACGCCGCTGGCGTCATACAGTTCCACAGCGTCGATGCTGAAGAAGCCGCGATCGCTGAAGCCGCCATCACCGGCCAGACCCCTGAGCAGGCGCTGGCCGCTCCCAACACGCCCGAAGCCCAAGAAGCCAACCTCCTCGAACGGCTTTTGGCTGCTGCGCAGCGACTGGATGCCGTAGCCCCGCCAACCGGTCAGCCGGTGTCGTCCGCCTGGCCGACGCTCTATCCCAACGACCTCTCCTTCCTTACCGAAGCCTGGGCCACGCTATTTCCTAGTGTGCCGCTCGATCGCCACCCCCAACGGCCCCAGGTCGAAGTCAAAGCCCCCGATGACCTGTGGAGTCGCTGCGGCGGCAGCCTGGGCAGTCGCGATGCGATCATTCCCGGTGCCACGGCCATCCCTGATGAGGCCCTGCCTCCTGACCGTTCGTTCGTCCTGACCACCGATCCCGCAGCGGTCATGGAGGCCATCAAGCGCGCCCGTGTCCTGGCCAACGCCTCAGCGGGTGCGACCAAGCGCAAAGGTCGCCCAGCCAAAGAGGGATCCGCATCCCCGAGCGCGGCTGCGTTGATGGACCTCGACCCCGAACTGCCCTCCAGCTGGCCGCGCCTGCACCTGCTGTGGGAACAGCATCCAGTAGTGCAGTGGCTGCTCGATCGGGTGCTGATTCATTTCGGACGCGGCGAGGCGCCATTGCTCTACGCGCCGCATCTGCCACCACGCACCGCCTATGCTCTGATGCGCGGCAGCATCCCCAACCGCAATGGCCGCGAAACCGTCGTCGACTGGTTCGCCGTCCGCTTCCAGGTCGAGCGCACTCTGCCGCCGTTGGAATTCGCCGGTCTTGAAATCGTAGCTTTGGCTCAGGCCTTGGCTGACCTGCGCCTGGAAAAAATCGGCCCAACCGGTCACGCGCCCGACGTGGCCGACCGCCTGCGCACCTGGCTGCCGTTCTGCGTCAACACCGCCCAGCAGCACCTGTCGGATCTGCGCCGCGCCCGTGGCCAAGCCCTCGGGCGTCCGCTCATCGAACGCAATCGGCGGTTGAGCGTCTGGGTCGACAAGGTACGCGAACTGATCGCCGCCAAGCAGGAGCGGCTCGACGCCACCACCACCGCATACAAGGCACACGTCGGCCGTCTCAATCTCGAACGGGCGAAGATCGATCGCATCCTGAAATCCCAGCAGGACTGGCTCGATCGCACCATGCGCACCAGCGATACCGGTGTCCTGCAAGTGGCGATGGTGGTCGCAGGCCCTGATATCAGTCCAGGAGTGGTCGCATGACCTACACTCCGCGATTCACCCTGACCCCGCCCATGTTGGAGGCCTTCGCTGCCATTGGCGGCTACCAGGCAACGGTATCTGTGCTGCCGTTGCCCCTGGCCGTCGAACGCCGCTTACGACGTGAAACCCGCGTGCGGGTTGCCCACAACAGCACCTGGATCGAAAACCGCACCCTGTTGCTGGAAGAGGCTGCCGCTGTCATTGCCGACCGCGCCCTGGCCGATCCGTCACGGGGCACCGGTCAGGCCGCCCAGGAGGTCCGCAATTACTTTCAGGCGCTCGAATTCATTGATCTGAACCCCGATGTCACGCCTGATGAAGACTTCATCTGCCGCCTGCACGCCATCATCATGCGCGGGTCCGCGGGTGGTCGCCCGCGTGAACGCAGCACCTACCGTCACGACAACCTTCGCGTCGGCAATTTCGTCTACGTACCACCCGCACATGAGGATGTCCCAGCGCTGATGGCCGATCTTGCCGCCTGGGCTACCGGTGCAGGGCAGGCGCTGCCCCGTCCGATCTTCGCCGCGATCCTCGCCTACCAGTTCGTCACCATCCATCCGTTCCACGACGGCAATGGGCGGACGTGTCGAGCCTTGGCCACCTGGGCGCTGCGCGGCCCCGACGAAGCCACTGCCGTCGATGCCCTCGGTCTGCTGAACGTCGAAGAGTTTTACGCCGCCGACCTTGAGGGATACTACGCCGCCCTCCAGATGGGCTGCCACTTCTCGTACTACGATGCCAACGAACACGGCAGCCGCTCAGACCCAGATCTGACTCCCTGGATTGACTACGTGCTCACCATGCTCGCCCGCAGCACCCAGCAGGTACGACAGACCATCGCCGATCGCTTCCGTACCACCCACGGCGATCTCCTGGCCGACCCCGTTGCCGCCTGGCCGCGCACCTTCCGCCGCCTGGTGATCAACAGCGTCGACCCCCAGGCCCCGTTCGGCCCTACCGAAGTCGCTACCGCCCTCCAGGTCAGTGATCGCACCGCCCGCAACTGGCTCCAGGAATGGCATGCCGCTGGCCTGATTGCACCCCAGCGGCCCACCGCCCAACGGGTCCACGCATGGGTACTGTCCGCCAGTGTCGCCGCGACCGTCGCCAAGGAGCTCGCGTGAATAGCGGCAGTCAGTCCAGCCCAATAGCGGAAGCACTGCCCAGTAATAACGGCAGTCAGTCCATATCCCTATTAGGGGTAATTTGCATATTTTATCGCAAATTCCGCCTAAATACCATCCCGTCTCCCTGTTTTAGCGGCAGTCACACCTCCGTTTTAGCGGCAACCCGATTACCCAATAGCGGCACCGTCAGGGCCACCCCATGACCCCCGCCATCGACAACGACACGGAATTCTACCCGCACCACTACCTCGCCGAGGTCCTGGCTAGCGACTTGGCTGGCATCCGCTCCAAATGGTCCGAAGCCGGTGCCGGTAGCCCGCCCCAGCGCCTTGCAGCATTGGGTGGCGACTTCGCCCGCATCCGTGCCCTGGCTGACGAACGCGCACTTGGCCCCGTAGATATCGCAGCCTTCCATGCCCAGGTCATCGAGGCCTTGGGTTACCAGCGCATCCTCGGCCACTACGCTGTCGACAACCTTGCTGCCGGTAACCCCGGTGTCCCGACCCTGGCTCAGATCCACCTGCCAGGCCGCGCCGCGCCGTGGGTGGTCGTCGTCTGTGCGATCTGCGACAGCCAGCCGTCGAGCTGGGCATTGATGCGCGTCGGATCCGCGGAGTTCAGGGCCGTGTAATAGCGGTACTCGGTGAGCGCCCCGGCGGGG
>JBIILZ010000168.1:0-6082 GCA_044338255.1 Planctomycetota bacterium
GCCGCGCACGGTCTGGTTCGCCGGACGCTCGAGCGCCAGCTGCGGGTTGGGCCGAATGATGTCGGGACCCACCAGGGCTGGCGGCGTTTCGCTGAGCGGCTTTTCGTTAAGAGGCTTTTCGTTAAGAGGCTTTTCGTTGAGAGGCAGCCGCATTTCGCTGAGCGGCAACCACAGGTGCACGGTCGTGCCCTGATTCGGCGCGGTGTCGATCCGCAGCGCTCCCTGATGATCGAGGACACAGGCGTGCACGTTCGCCAAGCCGAGTCCGGTCCCCTTATCGCCCTTGGTGGTGAAGAGCGGTTCGAGGCATTGCGCGAGAACCTCGGGCTCCATGCCCAGGCCGGTATCGCTGACGGTGATGTGCAGGAATTCGCCCGGTCTCGTCGCATAAGGGCGCAGGGAGCTGGCGGTGGCGGCATCGACGGCGCAGACGGTGCTGGCGATGTGCACCTGACCTCCCGACGGCAGCGCATCGCGGGCGTTCAGGCAGAGATTGAGGATCGCATTCTCAAGCAGGTCGGCAAAGCCGCGGACCTGGAAACGCTCCGCAGACAGTGAGCTGATCACGACCTGGTGTGGGTTGGTGGCGGTAAAGAGATCAATCGCGGCGCTGATCACGCCATGTGCATCATAGAAGTCGCGGCGCACCGCATCCCGGCGCGCGAACCCGAGAATCCGTGCGGTCAGTGTCTGGGCTTGCGAGACCGTCGCGCAGATTTTCGCGGCGTAGGTATGCGCCTGTTCGTCGCGACTGCGGAAGGTGATGAGATCGGCATAGCCGCGGATGCCGGCGAGCAGGTTGTTGAAGTCATGGGTGATGCCACGGGTGAGTTCGCCGAGGGTCGCCATGCGCTGCGTGGCGCGCGGGATCTCGTCATTGCGGAAACGCTCGGTGATATCGAGATGGGCGCCGACGACGGCAATGAGCGAGGCATTGAGCTGCACGGGAGCAATGCGGACCTGCATGCGTCGCGGATCGCCGGAGCCGAGGTCGTGCCAGTGCTCGTGGACCGCCGCCTGCCCCTGCAAGCCGGGGACGATGGCTTCCTGCCAGGGTTGGATGATCTGCAGCGCCAGCGGTAGTTCGGTCAGCCGGTGCCCCCGATGGTCGCCGATGGCGCTGATCGAAAAACGGTTTTGCAGGATGAGCAGGCCACTGGCATCAACCGCCCAGAGGGCCATGGGCAAAGTATCGATGACTCCTTGGAGCAAGGCCTGCGTACGCAGGGTTTCCTCATGTGCCGAGGCCAATTGCCGGCTGCGAACCTCCAGCTCAGCGGCGAGCACGCGCTGGCGGCGGTGTAGGTACATCCATAACCAAAGACTGCTGCCCATCAGCAGCCCGATACATCCGCTGGCTAGGAAGACCATCGGATCCGATAATAGCGCCGTTCCGATGCTTTCGGGATGCGCGCCACTATCTGAAAAAATGGACCAGAGGTCGATGGCGGCAGTGGTGAAATCGAACATTTTATAAGGGGGGTGGAAGGAGATGGGTAAGGGCTAGTTTGAGACCGATTCCAATATACCTATTCTAGGCCTAATGCGGACAGTGGCACTGCGTCAAACGCTCCACGAAAAATCGTTCATCATTAGATTACTATAATAGTTTATTAAATATTATTTTATAAATAACATTCTGCAGCCGCAGCTGACCTGGGTTGATCCGCTCGGAGCGGCGACATCCTACGCCACCGCTCAAGGATTGACCATGCTCGCCAGCCGTATGAATCTTGCCACCTTACGTGAAGACCCGGCGGATGCCGAGATTGCCAGCCATCGTCTGCTGATGCGCGGTGGATTCCTGCACAAATCGGGCGCCGGCCTGTATCTCTACGGCCCGCTGCTGCAGCGCGTCATCGACAAGATCGGACGCATCGTGGCCGAGGAGATCAGCCGCGCCGGTGGTCTGCACATCACCATGCCGATCATGCAGGAGCAGGGTCTGTGGGAGAAATCCGGACGCTGGGCGACCTATCAGGCATCCCGGACTATGCTAACCGTAAGAGATCGTGCGGGCCAGGTTTTCGGTTTGGCACCGACCGCCGAAGAGGTCGTCACCGATTATGCGAGCCACGTCGTCACCAGCTATAAGCAGCTGCCGGTGTGTTTCTTTCAGCAGCATACCAAGTTTCGTGACGAGATCCGCCCGCGCTTCGGGCTGATGCGGGTCAAGGAATTCATCATGATGGATGCCTATTCCTTCCACGCCTCGAACGAGTCGCTCGACCTCAGTTACGCGCAGATGCGCGTGGCCTATATGCGCACCTTCAAGCGCATGGGTCTCGAAGCCTTCGCCGTAGAAGCGGATTCGGGCGCCATCGGCGGTTCCGGTTCGCATGAGTTCATGGTCGCGGCGGCGGTCGGCGAGGACACCATCCTCTTCAATCCGCAGTCGGGATACGCCGCCAATGTCGAGCGCGCGGTGGGACGTATCGCCCCGGCGGCGACGATCGCCGCGCCCGATGCCTGTACTCTGGTGCCGACGCCGGGACATGGCCACATCGATGAGGTGGTGAGCTTCCTCACTGCCCAGGGCCATGCCGGGATCACTCCCGCCCATTGCCTGAAGTGCGTGCTGTTCGTCGCCAAGTCCGAAAAGGCCGAATACACCGTCGCCGCCTTCGTGCGTGGCGATCGCGAGGTCAACGAGGTCAAGCTGACCAATGCCGTCACGCGCCTGCTGGGTGCTGCCGGTCCGGTCCTGAGCGTGCGCGCCATGCTGCCCGATGAAGTGCGTGCCGCGACTGCCGCCGAGCCGGGTTTCGCCGGCCCTGGCGAAGGTCTGACGGTGCGTTTCGCGGTCTTTGACAAACTTTCGTTGGCCGATGCCGGTCCGCTGGTGGCCGGTGCCAACCGTACCGATCATCATCTCGTCGGTTTCCGCATCGCGCGCGATGCTAAGGTCGCCCTCAACTGGGACGATCTGGTGACGGTGCGCGCTGGCGATGGCGATCCGCGCAGCGAGGGTTTCCTCGAGGAGAAGCGCGGCATCGAGGTCGGTCATATTTTCAAGCTCGGCACCAAGTATTCCGAGGCCATGAAGGCCGAATACCTCGGCCCGGATCAGAAGCGCCATCCGTTCATCATGGGCTGCTACGGCATCGGCACGTCGCGGGTGGCGGCGGCGGCGGTCGAGCAGCATTTCGATGCCGATGGCATCACCTGGCCGGTGACCATCGCCCCGTACCAGGTGGTGGTGGTGCCGGCGGGCAAGCCCGGCGATGCCGCCATCGAGGGCGCGGCGGCGGCGCTCTATGCCGAGCTGCAGGAAGCCGGCATCGACGTGGTCCTCGACGACCGCGACACCAAGCCCGGCGTCAAATTCAAGGACTGGGATCTCATCGGTATTCCTTACCGCATCGTCTGCGGTCGGGGAGTCGCCGAGGGCCTCGTCGAATGCAAGGCGCGCGGTGGTGAAAACATCAATGTCGCCATCGGCACCGCGGGCGCGACCGCCATCGCCTGGGTGCGGGCGCAAGTCGCGCAACGACGGGCCGCCGCCGACGCGGTCGTCTGAGGATGCGCCGGCCGTTGCTGGTCATCGGCTCGCTCAATGCCGATCTGTACGTCGAGATCGCGGCCTTGCCTCGGCCCGGTGAGACCATCGCCGGCCGGGGGGGGGAATGCGCGGTGCGTTCCGGGGGCAAGGGCGCCAATCAGGCGGCTGCGGCGGCCAAGGTCGGGTATCCGACGCGCTTTGCCGGTCGTGTGGGCAGCGATGCGTTCGCTTCCGACCTGCGCCGCGATCTGCGCGCGGCCGGGGTCGACGAGCGCTTGCTGACAGTGGTGCCGGGACCGTCGGGCCAAGCCTTCATCCTTCTGCAGGCGGGTGGCGAGAATTCGATCATCGTTGCTCCCGGCGCCAATGCCCAGTGGGGCCAGGTCCTCGACTCGTCGTTGTGTGCAGCGATCGCCGAGGCCGGGGCGGTGCTCTTGCAGCGTGAGATTCCCGAGGCCATTAATATCTTGGCGGCGCAGGCGGCGCAGGCCGCCGGCGTGCCGGTGATCCTCGATGCCGGCGGTTCCGATAATGGCCCGTTGCCGCCGGCCCTGCTCGCCTGTCTGAGCGTGTGCTCGCCGAACGAGAGCGAACTCGCCCGTCTCACCGGCATGCCCACCGCCGATGACGCGCAGGTGCTCGCGGCGGCGCGGTGGTTGCAGGCGCAGGGGGTCGCGACGGTGTTGGTCAAACTCGGCGCCCGCGGTTGCCTGCTGGTGCGCGCCGAGGCGACGCCCGTGCAGCAACCGGCCTATCCGGTAGAGGTGGTTGATACCACCGGCGCCGGTGATTGCTTTACCGCGACCTATACCGTCGCCATGCTTCAGGGTATGGATGAAGTCGAACGGTTACGTTTTGCCTGTGCGGCGGCGGCGGTGTGCGTCCAGCGCAAAGGGGCGCTGCCGAGCATGCCTACGGCGGAAGAGCTGCGCGCCCTCCAGGAACGAGAAGAATACCATGTCTGACACGACCTTGAACATTGCGCTGCAGGAATGGGCGGTGGCCTGCGGCGCCCTAGGCGATGGCCGGGTGCTGCTGAGCGTGCGCAAGGGCGGCATTCACGAACAGAGCGGCGGTTTGTTCCGCCCCGAGCATGACCGCTTCCTGCTTATGCCGACCTACCTCCATCAGGATCCGTCGCGGGTGCAGCCGACCTTCGCCCCCGAGGTCGACAAGACTGATCCCGCGCCTGGCAGCCATGAGCTCAGCCTGTGGGCTGAAGTCGCGACGGTGTGGAAGGTCGCGGATTTGACTTTGGTGCAGTCGCTGGGGCCGGATCTGCTGTGGTCGGACACGGAGTTGGCGACGCGCTTCGCCTATCGCAACGAACCCTGGCTGTACGTGCTGGCCTTGCGCATCATGCGTCTGCCGACTCCGGTCATCATCCCCGATCTGCCGGCTTATGCCGGCTGCCGCAGCTGGATTCCGTTGCTCTCGCAGATCTCTCTCGCCGGTTCGACGCCGGTGGTTTCCACCGGACGTTTCGAAATCCGTCTGGAACGCATCAATGCCATCCTGACCCCGGGGCGCACGATTTCGCAGACCATGAACCGTCCCGGTCTCCTTCGTCCCTCAGCTCCCCGCACTCCGCGCACTCCGCGAATTTCCGAATGAACCTGCCCGTGCCCGCTACCGCCACTCTGCTGGTGACCTGCACCGATCGCTCCGGACTGGTGGCGGCGTTGTCGGATTTCATCTTCCGCAATGGCGGCAACATCATCGACCTCGATCAGCACACCGATGAGGAGTCGGGGTCGTTTTTCATGCGTCTGGTGTTCAGCACCGATGCCTTCGCCCTCGATCGCGCCGGCATCCAGGCCGCCATCGCGGCCCTGGCGCAGCTCCATCAATTGACCACTTCGCTGACCTTCGCCGACAATCGTCCGAAGGTCGCGATCCTCTGTTCGAAGGTTCCGCATTGCCTATATGATCTGCTGCTGTGCCAGCAGCTCGGCGAGATGAGCGGCGACATCGTGGCGGTGGTCTCGAATCATGAGCTCCTGCGCGGCGTCGCCGAACATTTCTCGTTGCCGTTCCATCATCTGCCGATCACCGCCGACAAGGCTGCCGGCGAGGCCCGTCAGGAGGCGCTGCTGCAGGAGCTGGGAGTCGAGGTCGTGATCCTCGCCCGTTACATGCAGATTCTCTCGCCGGCGTTCGTCAGCCGCTGGCAAGGGCGGATCATCAATATCCACCACTCCTTCCTGCCGGCCTTCGTCGGCGCCAAGCCCTACCATCAGGCCAAGGAGCGCGGGGTGAAGATCATCGGCGCCACCGCCCACTACGTCACCAGTGAACTCGACCAGGGTCCGATCATCGAGCAGGACGTCTGCCGCGTAACCCATCGCGACCATGTCGAATCGCTGGTGCGCAAAGGCCGTGAGCTTGAGCGCCAGGTGCTGACGCGGGCGGTGAAGCTGCACCTCGAGCGGCGGGTGCTCATCCACGGCAATCGTACGATCGTCTTCGGTTGACCGCGCCGTTGCTAGGAGTCTGTCGGAGATAGACTCCTGGGAGGCGATCCTGGGGGCGCGGGCGACTCGCCCGCGATTTCACGTCATCGAACGCGGGCGAGTCGCC
>JBIILZ010000075.1:0-19380 GCA_044338255.1 Planctomycetota bacterium
CTCTGGTCGCTGGTCTCTGGTCTCTGGTCTCTGGTCTCTGGTCTCTGGTCTCTGGTCTCTGGTCTCTGGTCTCTGGTCTCTGGTCTCTGGTCTCTGGTCTCTGGTCTCTGGTCTCTGGTCGTACGTCCCTTGTTCTGACCACGATCCCAGATCTCCCACGGACGCCTGCGCTCCTACCCCTCTGCTGGCGGAGTTTTATCGCTGGCCAAACGCCGAAAAAAGCGCGTCGTCTTGTTCAACGAGTAGGCTGATTTCGCGGCTTCGAGCAGCTCCACATAATTGGCGAAGCGTTCGTTGGGATCTTTGGCCAGGCAGCGTTTGAGCAGGTATTGCGAGCTCTTGCTGATGTGGTCGCGCTCATCGAAGGTGGGTGCCTCATCATGCATATGATGGATCATCATCATCGCCGAGTTGGGCGCTTGATAGGGGGTTCTGCCGGTGACCAGATTGAAGAACGTGCAGCCGATCGAATAGATATCCATCATCGGCGACGGTGGCGCACCCCGGCATTGCTCAGGGCTCATGTAGGCCGGTGTGCCGACCGCCCGACCCTGTGCATCATCGTCGATGTAGTGGTAGGTGCGCGAGGAGAAGTCCTCGAAATCACCGTAATCGATATAGGTCGAGATGCCGAAATCGACGATCTTCAGTTGCGCTTCACCGTTGATGTAGGTGAACATCAGATTGGCAGGCTTGATGTCGCGATGGACCATGCCGCATTTGCTGTGGGCACGATGCATGGCATGCGCAAGTTGCTGGACGACCTGCAGTGCGCCAGCCTCGCCCATGCGTCCGCCGTTGGTCTGCAGCCAGGTCTTCAGGTCGATTCCGCGTACGTGCTCCATCAACAGGTAGTCGCGATCGTCGAAGGTTCCACGGCCGGAAAAATACGGGAAGGCCTGGTGTTCGACGGTCGCCAGGGCGGTGCATTCGCCTTGGAAGCGGCGCACCGCCGTCGGTCGCCGCATGTCTTCCCGGGAGAGGATCTTCAGCGCCAGATGTTGCTCGACGACGCAATCCTCGACGGCATAGACCTCACCCATCGCGCCGGCACCCAAGGGCCCGGTGACGCGGAAGTGTTCATTGATGAGGGTCCCCGGCCGCAATGACGGGACCACCACCTTGGGCGGGCGCACGGCCCGGGTCTGCACCGGCGGGGTGGAATTCGCGGTCGGCGTCGTGCTCGGTATGCTCGCCTGGGATGTATGCCGTTTGCTGGTCGGTACGGGTCGCCCCGAGGTGCTTACGGCCCGGTGCAGGTAGCGGCTGCTGGTCTGGTCGCGACTGGTCGATGAAACCTGATAATTGAGCAGGTGCTCGAACTCGGAGATCAAGGCGCCGTATCCTTCGAAACGCTCGCTGGTGTTCTTGGCCAGGCAACGGGCGACGACGGCAGCGACCTCGGCGGGGCAGTCCGCCAGCGAATGCAGATTGGGGGCCGGCTGATGGCAATGTTGCACTAGGATTTCGACCGGCGTGCCTTTGGGGAAGGGCGGTTGGCCGGCGATCATCCAGAATAGGGATGCCCCCAAGGCATAGAGATCGGTGTGGAAGGTAAGATTGCGGATCCCCCGCGCCTGCTCCGGGGACATGAAGAACGGTGTCCCCATGACCGTGCCGGTCATGGTCAGGCCGCCAATCTGATCATCGACCGAACGGCTCAGGCCGAAGTCGACGATCTTGACGCCGGCGATGTCGCAGCCGAGGAGATCGATCACCAGATTGGCGGGCTTGATGTCGCGATGGATGAGGTGGTGCTGATCGTGGGCATAGGCCAAGGCGGCGGCGGCATGGCGGGCGACATCGACGGCTCGTCGCCAGCCTAGTGTGCCATTGGTGAAGGTGTCGGCAGAACGGCCGCTGGCGACCTCCATGGCGATGAAGATGTAATCGCCCCAATAGCCGGCTTCGTAGACCTTGACGATTCCGGGATGGGTGAGCTGGACCGTGAGCTCGCATTCGCGCACCAAGCGCTGGATGGTGGTCTCGGCCTGGTTGCGGGTATCGATGAGCTTGATGGCGAAGGAATCGAAACTGTCGGCTTGGGTCGCGAAATAGACCGTGCCTTGCGCTCCGCGCCCGAGCAGGCGCCCGAGGCGATAGCCATGGACCAGGGTATCCGGCCCGCCAGGTGCAGGAGCGTCGTTGATGGTGGTTTCATCCATGGTCAGATCGCACCACAATTTAACCGATTGCGCCTGCTCTGGCTATGCCCAAATCAGGATTTCCGCCGAGTCCTGGCGAGGTCTCTGAGCAGCGTCATCGAGGGCAGGCTGCAGGGACGGAATTTCTCGCGTCGGCCATCGCTTTCGATTGCCAGGAGCGCCGTATGCAGCCCTAAGCGGCTGGCTGAATCCTCGTCGATGAGCTCCGCAGAATCCGCCGCCGCCATCTGGAAAAGGATGCGCGCATCGAAGTCGCGCAGCGCCCGTCGTCCAAGGCTGCGTTGCAGTGAGCTCAACGAGTCGCACCAGACGACGAGATGGATGCCGTACTCAGCGCCATTGGCGAGCAAGGTGGCGAGGATCTCGGCCGGTTTGCGACCGCTGCCGCCAGCGAAATCGCCATCTTCGTCGATGCGCAGGGCACGCTGGCGCTGAAGGGCGAATACCACCAGCAGAATCGGCGAGCGCTGACTATCGTCACCGTTCTGGCGACGTTCGAGCACAGTGTTGAGTTCACCAAGCACCGTGCCGGCATCTTTGGCCGCGAAGCGCTGTGTCAGCGGTGCGAGGGCGCTGGTGAGGCCTGCGAACGGACCTTCGGCGTCCTCGCCGTCCAATGTCAGCAGACGGGCGCTGGGATCGCCGGCAAGACCCACCAAAAGCGCACCGCAGGTGGCGGCAGCGGCTTCGCGATTCTGCCCGATGATCAAGAGATTGCCGCCTGCCGAGGGCAGCAACGGCACCATCGCCGCGCCGCTCAGCGAACTTGATTGGCCGACCCACAGCGCTTGGGGATTAGTCGTCGGCGGCATCTCGCTGAGATCCGAGGGGGCGCTGCCTTCGAAGAACACCGGCGGCTGCAGAGGGCGCCAGCCAGAGGCCGACGCGCGCACCGCCAGCGGTTTGACGTAGCCGGTCTCTTGTTCATCGGAGAGCCAGCAGACTTGGAACGGACTGTTGCCGGCGACCATGCCGGCCTGGTCGTTGTACACCGCATCGCCGGGGCGCGTCAGCAGCCGGGCGGCATCGTTGTCCTCATTGAGCAGCAGATGCGCGTCGGCTTCGTTGCAGGGCAGGGCGATGCGTACGCCCATCTGGCCGAGGCTGCTTTTCGCCAGCGAATACGAACCAGCGAGGGTCTGCGAGCCGAGGATCACATGCACGCCGAAGGCGCGGCCCTGGCGCACGAAGCGATCGAGCAGCAGGGCCGCGTCACGGGCGATGGCGTCGTCCTCGGTGAAGAACTCCTGGAATTCGTCGATGATTAGCAGGATGCGCGGGAGGTGCGTTCCGCCGGCGGCGCGATGTGCGGCGAGATCCTGGGCCCCGACGGCGCGGAAGGATTCGCCACGGCTGGTGAGTTCGCGATCGAGCTGACGGAGCACGCTCAGACCGAATTCGCGATCGCTTTCGATCGCCACCACCCGCGCATGCGGCAGGCGGTTGGTGGCATAGCCCTTGAACTCGACGCCCTTCTTGAAGTCGATGAGGTGAAACTCGATCTCGCTCGGCGCATACCACAGCGAAGCGCTGGTGATCAGCACATGCAGCAGCGTCGACTTGCCCGAGCCGGTACGTCCGCCGATGAGCACGTGCTGGGCCGTGCCACGGCCGAGTTCGAGCAACTGCATGCGCTCTGGGCCGCGCTTGCCGAGAGGGATGGAGACGCCCTTGGCCGAGGACTTCGACCAGATTTCGGTCTCGCCGGGAGCAACCGTATGGAAGCCCAGCTCGATGCGTTGCGCGCCATCGGCAGCGGTGCCGACGATGGTCAGCAGCTGCTGCTGCAAGTTCGGCGGCACCGTCGGCTCGGGAGTGAAGGACCACTCCTGGAGGTCCTCGCGTTCGAGCTGCAGACGGCCCTGATGGCTGCGCAGGATCAAGCCGGTGCGGCGGAACCAGGCGAGGTCGATGTTCGCCGGCAGCGGCCGGCGCTCATCGTGCATGAGCAGCACATGCACCCCGCAACGGGCCCCGGTGCGGATCAGCAGGCCCAGGCGCTCGAGGGCGCGTTCGCTGAAGCCCGCGGGGAAATCGGCGATCGCCACCAGGCGCAGCGGCTCCTGCAATTCGCCGGCCTCACGGTTGTAGTCCTGGAGCGTGGCGTAGCGGCCGCGCAGGCGTTTCTGGATCACCGTCTCGAGATGCGCGACGAGGTCCTCGAGGCCGCGCTCGATGGCCACGGTCTCGTTCAAGACCCCATCGCCAAGTAGCGATTCATCATGCTCGGCGAGATCGAGTAGCGGCGAGAAGGTCTCTCCTAGGCCCTGCGGATCGATCAGGCGTAAGCGCAGTTTTCCCGGTGGGAACGCCACCAGCGCGCGCAGGAGCAGCTGTTGGATCAGGCTCTGGCCGGCACTGCGGCTGCCGGGATTCACGCGTACCAGCAGTGAAGCCGGACTGGGGAAGGCGAGGCTCACCGGCAGGATAATCGTGGGCGTCTCGTCGACGGCCTCGGTGTTCGTCGTCAAGGCGCTCAGGGTGAGCTGCATCTGGCCCAGCGGTAGCTCGGTGGCGAAGGTCGTCGGTGGCGTCCACGGCAACCAAGCGGGGTCGTTCCACGGGCGGTGCCTAGCGGCCAGTTCGTGGCGACACTCACTGGCGTAGGCCTGCATGGCCGTGACGGCCGCGATCCACTGGGCCTCGAACTCGGCGCTGCGCGCGAGCCAGGAGCGATCGTGATCGGTAAGGCGGGCGGCAGCGGCGCGATCCAGCGTCGCTAGGTTTTCCTGGTTCTGAGCCCGATGGCTGGCACTGGCGGCTTCGGCGGTGCTGCTGATGGCGGCTTTGGCGCTGTCATGGCGGGCTTCGATGCGCTCACGGATCCGCTGTTCGCGGCGGCGGATCCGGGCGATGGCGGTTTCGCAGGCGGCGTGCAGCCGGTCCTGTTCAGAGACGCGATCCCGTTCGGCGCGCAGCAGACGCTCGACACGCGGCTGCATCGGCCCTTGCGGATCGAGTTCGGTACGTCCGGCCCGTTCGAGCTGCTGCAGGGCGCCGCTGAGCGTTGCCAACTGGGTGCGGATCTCGGCGAGGCGCTTGGCCAGGCGGGGGCGTTGTCCGCGCGTACGCAAGGGCACCAGCAACTGCGTGATCGCCGCTGATACGCCGGTCCACAGCAGGGTTTCCGGGAGGATCAGCCAAGCGAGACCGGCGGCGAGAAGATGGCCGAAGAGCAGCAGGCCATGATTGAGCAGTTGTCCACCCAGGCCGGTATCCTGATACGCCGAAGAGTGCTGGATTTTCAGCCAGGCTTCTTCGGCAGTCTTCAGCTGGGCGGTGGCGGCGGCGAGGCGCTCGCGCAGCGGCAAGGATATCTGGGGCGTCGCCGCCGAGCCGACTCCGCCGGTGATGCGGGCACGACGGCAGGCATTGATGAAGGCGACTTCGAGGGCGTTGCTGCGTTTGCCCAAGGCCGCAACCTCGAGCAGGAAGGCATCCAACCGTCGACTGAGTTCGGCGGAACGCTGCAGCATCCGCTGGTGGGCCGGATCATCTGTCAGGTTGACCGGCGCGGCTTCGAGCGCCGTGCAGGCGTTGTCGCATTCCGTGCGCAAGCGCAGGCGTCGACGTTGTGCGGCTTCGGTGATTCCAGCGAGCAGCCGCTGCTGTTGCGCCACCAAGCTGGCGAGGCGCTGTGGCAGCAGCTTCGCTGGGTCGACGATGGTGGCGGCATGCGCCAGTGTCTGATCGCGTTCCTGGGCTGCCGACTGGCTGAGCTGTTGGCGTGCCTCACGGGCGAGGCGTTCGGCCTGTTGCCGCTCTTCGGCGATGCGCTTCATTCCGGCGATGAGCGTGGTGATCGTGCTGCTGACCCGGTCGATGCCGAGGGTGCTCAGCGAGAGCAGGCTAGGATCGATGGTCTCAGCGGAGGCGGTGGCCATCTTCGCGCTAGCACGGCTACCGCCCCCGTCAGTAGGGCGGTCGTCGAATTCCAAGGTGTCGTGATGGTTCAGGTGCATTGTTGCACCGCATCGCGCAAGATAGCGTCCATGCGCCGGATGGTCCCGGCGGCTTGGCGTGCGCGGGCCATCAACGGATCGAGGTGGTCATTGGCGAAATCGGCCCGTGCCTGGTCACGCCAACCTTCGCCGGTGGCATCCCAGGCGACGCGTAGCTCTTTGAGCGCCTTTTCCAGGAGCGCATCGTCACAGGTCAGGACGGGCATCAGCGTGATCCAGAATGATAGGTGTCGATATCGCCAGTGAGTCGCTCCAGTTTGGCCAGGGCTCGATCGCCGAGTTCGCGCAGGGTTAGATTGTGATCTCGACATTGGGCGAGCAACGGTGAGCAATCTTGTTCGATGCGGATCAGCCAGCGCCGTACGGAGGCGAGCTTCTCTTCGGCTTCATCGCGTCGACGTTGTGCCTTCTGCATTAAAACTCGTTCCTCGGTACTGCTGGCCTTTTGCGGACCACGCGAATTCATGCCCCCGCGCACGTCGTTTTCAGCCTCAAGCCAGGTCCGTCGGGCGTGTTGGAAAAGCTCTTCGCGATCGCGCAGCTGACGCTTCCAATATGGCAACTGTTCGCCCTGCATCCAATCGAGTACGCGACGCAGATCACCATCGCTACCGTCGAGCGCGGAGGTGGTGAGGGTGACGAATTTCGCGAGTTTGTTGCGGAAGTCGCGGATCACCTGGGCATCGACGAGATCAGCGCTGCTCATCCGCGATCCAGGTACGAGCGGATGGCCTCGGCCTTGCGGGTGAGGCCGGGAACCTGGGTTTCGGATTCCTCGATGAACCGCGACACGACCCGCATCATGCGTTCGAAGGATTCGGCAAAGCGCGCCTGCTCTTCGTCTTGCCAGGTTTCACTGAGCCGCTGGAATTGGCGGTTGACGGTGCTCAGTTCGGTGCGCGTGCTGTCATTGAAGCGCTTCAGCGCGCCAACGAAGCGCAGGAGTTCATCGGGGTCTACGGCGGCCTTGGCCATGGCAATCACTCCGCTGCCGAGCATGACCCGGGTAGGCGCCGGTTCCAGGCATAGGGTGATACGGTTCGATTATGTTCCGGAAGTGTCTCAGTCGTGAGGGAAAGGATAGTTGAGTGGCATTACGTGGGGATGAGGGCGGACGCGATCGGGATGCTGGAGAGAGTGCGGCTACTGGGCGGTAGAAATGGTCTATAATATCGGGAATCGAAAGCTGGTCCCTGGTCCCTGGTCCCTGGTCTCTGGTCCCTGGTCCCTGGTCGCTGGTCCCTGGTCCCTGGTCTCTGGTCTCTGGTCCCTGGTCGCTGGTCGCTGGTCCCTGGTCGCTGGTCTCTGGTCTCTGGTCTCTGGTCCCTGGTCTCTGGTCTCGGGGTGATTTCCACTTCCAGTTGCGCGATCGCCAGTCGGATGACGGTTCAGCAGGATCGCCACACGACCTTCGGTAAGGAGTTGATCGACCTGAAGAAAGCCAAGGACGCAGGCGTGCTCAGCGACAGCGAATATGAAACGGTGCGCACCAAGATCATGACCTGGACGGACACCGAAAACATGTTCGCCGAGGCGTGTGCAGAAGAGAAGAAAACCAAGAAGTGATCCCGTCGCCGCGCACGATCGCGGCCTGGTCTTCTCGGTAACTGGTCTTCCCGGTAACTGGTCTTCCTAGGAGTCTGTCGGAGATAGGCCGACGAGGATGGCGAAGTGTATCGCTGGGCAGATCCAAGGCGGAGGAGTGCGCCAAATAGCGGCGCTATTTGGACATTCCGACAACGCCGGAGATGCCCGGCGAGACCGAGTCAGCCTTGCTGGCCTATCTCCGACAGACTCCTAGGAGTCTGTCGGGAATAGATTCGGTCGGCTGACTCGGTCTCGTACGGCAGCTCCGGCGTTGGCAAAACGGTCAGATAGCTTTCGCTATCCGCCCGCTTCGCCGCCTTGGATCTGTCGTACGATACCTTCGCCATCCTCGGTCATCTATTCCCGACAGACTCCCAGAAAAGAAGAAGCGCAGCTGGAACTCAGCTGCGCTTCTTCTTTTCTGGTGGGCGTCAAATCTTCCGCAAACGATCCATCGCCTGCACGAAATCACGTGGCAGAGGGCTGATGATGCGCAGGGCCGGGCCGCTGCTGGGATTGGCGAAGTAGACTTCGCTGGCGTGCAGCATGTGGCGATGGACATGCACCGGATCGAGGCGGTCGCCGTAGACGCGGTCGCCGTAGAGCTGGTAGCCGAGCTCGCTGAAATGGATGCGGATTTGGTGGTAGCGGCCGGTCTTGGGTTGGATCTTCACCAAGCTGCCGTACTTGCCGAGACGCTCTTCGACCACCCAATTGGTGATCGCTTCCCGGGCATCCGCGCCGCGGCCCGACTTCCACTGCTCGAAGCCCTTGCGCGAGGCGACCTTCACCAGGTAGCTGCGGTGGCTGCCCTCTTCGCGCGGATGGCCGCGGACGATGCCGTGATAGGTCTTCTCGACCTGATGATCGCGGAAGAACGCTTCCATGCGTCCGGCCGTGGTCGGATCCTTGGCGAAGAGCACGATGCCGCTGGTGTCCGCGTCGAGGCGATGCACCGGGAATAGCGGCGTCTCCTTGCCGATCGGGCTGGCCTTGAGGATATCGAACAGCGACCAGCTTTTGGGGCCGTCCTGCGGCGTCACCGCCAGGTGCGGGGGCTTGTCATAGGCCAGCAGCGCGCGGTCGTTGTGGAGGATGCGGCGCTCGTCGAACTTGTGTTCGTGTTCTTCCTCGGGCAGCAGGAATTCGACGATGTCGCCAATCTTTAGCTGGTACGAGCCGAAGGTCTCGATCTTGCCGTTGATGCGGCAGCAGGCGTCTTCGAGGTACTCGCGGGCCTTGCGCACCGACATCGAGGCGGTCGCCTGCGAGACCAGATAATGCGCGAGATCCTGGCCGGCCTCGGCGCGGATGGTCCGGGCACTGGGCCCGGGGATCCAGATGTGGCCCTTGTCGGGCTTCATGCGCCGCGGATCGAAACCTTCCGGGCGGCGTTTGCCGTCGGTCTTGGGCGCCACCGGTGCGAGGATCTTTTCGCGACGGGGCGGGCGACTGCCGGCGGCGAAGGCGGGCTTGCCTTCACGCTGCGGCGGGCGGCCGCCAGCGCCGCCGCCCGCCGGCTTGTTGCCGTTGCGGCGGGGCGTGCGTTCACCCCGGGCCGGGCCGCTGTCGGGCTTGCCGGCGGGCTTGTAGGTCGATTTGCGGGCGGGTTTGTCGCCGGCAGCAGGGCGCGGGCGCGGGGCGGGTGTACGGCCGGGAATAGTCATTGCTCAAGATGTTCCAGAAATTCGGTGGCCGTCACCGCACGGGCGGTAGCGGGGATGGTCAGTTTCATGCGTTCGGGACTGATGTCGCCGAGCGCGTCGAACGACCGCAAATACGCCGTAAAAGAGCTGCCATCGGCAACCACGCCATCGACCTTGGTCGGGCGATGGAAGTCGTCGAAGGCCCGATAGTCGCGATAGCGCAGCCGGTACATCAGCAGTCCCCGCGCATCGTGGACGACCTTCTCGCGGACCTCATCCGCCCCCGGCTGAAGGGTGACGGTGACGTTGCGATCGGGGCTTGCGTTGCCGACCAGGTCCTGGTCGGGCGCCGTGGCGGCGGAGCTCTTGACCAAGTGCGGCACGAGGCTCGCTGCAAGCGGACCGTCGGCGACTTCGCTGATCAGCAGGCGCACATCGGCGAGGCCGGCGGGCAGCGTCGCAGCATTGAAATCGCCGGCGGTCTGCAGGCCGCTGCGTGGGGCAAAAGCGGTGAAACGGCCATCCCGCTGGATGAGCAGTTCCAGCACGTCGAGGTCGAGCTTGGTCACCAGCAGGCGCGTACGCCCATCGGCCGCCCGCCAGAGGTAGACGGTGACCTGGGTCGCATCACCGCTGACCGCGAGCGAGCGTACCAGCAGCTTGGCCGAGAACGCCGTCGGTTGCCCGCACCACTGGGCGATAGCGAGGGCCGCGTTGGGGCTGGTCGGGCGCGTGCCTTGGCATCCGCTCAGGATCAACGCGCTGAGCGCCACGGCGCCCAGTAGCGTGAGCGGAATCGGCACGTTCACGCTTCGACCGCAACCAGGTCGTAGCCCTTGGCGCCGGTGATGCGCACCGTCACCCAGTCGCCGACCGTGGCGGTCTCGCTGGCGAGGATGGTTGCCGAATCGACCTCATGGGCTTGGCCGAAATGGCGGCAGCGATAGACGCCGAAATCGACCTGGCTGTCGACCAGCACGCGCTGCTCGCTGCCGATCCAGCGCTTGAGCTTGGCCTTGTGCAATTTCTTCTGTTGGCTCATGAACGCGTGGTGGCGCTCGGCGATGACCTCGGCGGAGATCTTGTTCGGCATCTTGATGGCGGTGGTGCCGTCTTCGTCCGAATAGGGGAAGCAGCCGACGCTGTCGAAGCGCTGCTCCTTGGCGAAGTCCATGAGCGCGGCGAAGTCCTCGTCGCGCTCGCCGGGAAAGCCGACGATGAAAGTCGTGCGGATGACCACGTCGGGCATCGCCGCGCGGATGCGCTCGAGGCGCTCGGTGATCTGCCCGCGCGTGGTGCGCCGGCCCATCTGCGCCAGGGTGCGGTCGCTGCCGTGCTGGATCGGCATGTCGACGTACTTGACGACGTTGGGCGTCTCTGCCATGGCGGCGATGAGTTCGGCGGTGAAGTCGTTGGGATAGCAGTAATGCAGGCGTACCCAGCTGTTGGGGGCGGCGGCGGCGATCTCGCGCACCAGCTGCGGCAGGCGGCGCTCGCCGTAGAGATCCTGGCCGTAGTAGTCGAGGTGCTGTGAGATGAGGTTGATTTCCTTCACGCCGCGCTTGCCGAGGGTCGCGGCCTGGGCCACCAGATCGGCCTGCGGACGCGACACGTGCTTGCCGCGGAACAACGGAATCGCACAAAAATTGCAGGTGTTGTCGCAACCCTCGGCAATCTTCAGGTAGCTGAAGTGCGGGGGTGTTAGCTGACTGCGTTGATCATGGCGCAGGCGGTGATCGGGAGCATCGGGGAAATGCGCGCGGACCACGGCCGGGAAGCGATCGTAATCCTTGAAGGTCACCCATTGGTCGACTTCCGGGATGCCTTCCTGGAGTTCGCTGAGGTAGCGCTCGGTGAGGCACCCGGCGACGAAGAGCTTGGCGCCTTCCTTGCGGCCATCGGCGGCGGCCATGATGTGCTCGATCGATTCCTGCTTGGCAGATTCGATGAAGCCGCAGGTGTTAATCAGTACCAGGTCGGCCTCGGCAAGGTCCTTGGTCAGCCCGAAGTCGACCGAGCGCAGAGCCGTCACCAGATCTTCGCTGTCGGCGAGGTTCTTCGAGCAGCCGAGGCTGATCAGCGCCGCGAAGCGTTGGCTGGGCTTGGCGACCAGGCGGCGGGAGGGGGCCCGCGCCGGCGTGGTCGGGCTGCGCTTGGCGGCGGCGGTAGCCGCCTGCGCGCGCTTGGCTACTGGCCTGGCTACTGGCCTGGCTACTGGCCTGGCTGCCGGCTTGGCCGGTGCTTTGGTAGCAGCCTTCGGTCCGGCCTTGCGCGTGAGCGCGGCTTTGGCGGGGGCGGCTTTGGCTGGGGCAGCCTTGGCGGGGACGGACTTGGGGGAGGACTTCGACGTGGGACGCGGCGGCATAGGGGGTGTATTCGATCTTCAGCGGGAGGAAGTCCATCGACGAGACGGCGGGATGGAATCCATAGAAGCGTAACCGTGCTGGTGTCTTGACCATGCCCGGGCGCGGCGTTCACTAGAGGTACGAGCTTAGGAGCGTGCACGGTGAACAAGGACGTCCCAGGATTGATCGTGCGTCTGGCCACGGTCGAGGATGCGACGGTCCTGAATGAGATGATCGCCGCCTTCGCCGCCTACGAGCGCCTGCCCAATCACTCGACGGCGGAATCCTTGCACCACGAACTCTCGCGGCCGGACCGCGTCATCGAGGCGCTGATAGCGTTCCTCGACGGCAAACCGGTGGGTTTTGCGGTCTTTTTCCCGACCTATTCGACCTTCGTCGCCAAACGCGGCATCTACCTCGAAGACGTTTACGTCAAAGAGGAGTACCGCAATCGCGGGGTCGCCACCGGCCTGCTCAAGACCCTCGCCAAGATCGCCGTCGAGCGCGACTATGGCCGCGTCGAGTTCACCGTTTTGTTGTGGAACACAGTGGCAATCGAATTCTTCGAGACCCTTGGGGCGACGCCGACCAGCGCCTGGACGACCTATCGTCTTACCGGCGAGTGGCTGCAACGACTGGCGAACTAGCGCCGTCGTCGACGGTCGTCTTGTCCCTCTCCTAGCGTCTTGCCCCTCCCCGATCGTCATGTCTCTCCCCCGGCCGGCCCTGCCTCCTGACATCCTCGCCCGCGACGCGCTCATCCGCAACGAGGTCAAAGTCAGCAAGGTCCTGACCAGCGAACATCGGGCGGTGGTCTTCACCGTTCAGAAACGCTATGTCGAGGTCACCGATCTCGCTAACTACGTGCGTGCGATCTGCCCGCGATACGAGCTGGAGTTCGTGCACCGCTGGTGCGCCCAAGGGTGTTGCACCGTCGATGGGGTCATCGCCCGTGGCGATCAGGCTCTGGCCACCGGGCAGAAGGTCGTGCTCTTGGTGCCGCTGCCGCCGCCCGATCCGACCTATGTCGTGCCGCCCCTCGATTTCGTGTGGTGCGATGAGCACCTTGCGATCGTCAACAAACCGCCGGGGCATCTCGCCCATCAGGCGGGGGCGATCATGACCGGGACCCTGCTCAACCAATTGCAGGACTGGGCCCTCGCCCACGGCCGCGACCCGCGCGAGGTCCGTCTCGTCAATCGAATCGATCGCGACACCAGCGGCATCGTACTCGTGTCCTGGCGTCTGGAAGCCCATGTGGTCTTGTCCAGGGCCCTCGAAACCCGGGCTTTGCACAAGGAATACTGGGCCTTGTGCGCCGGCTGCCCGGAGCCGCTCAGCGGCGACTGGCGTGACCCCATCGGACCCGGCGACCCGCGCTCGATCGCGCACGTGGTGCGCGCTGACGGCAAGGCTAGCCATACCGAATACCACGTGCTCGACAGCGTCAGCGGCCCGGCCGGGCACTACAGCCTGTTGCGCCTGGTTCTGCATACCGGCCGGCAGCATCAGATCCGCATCCACGCCAGCCACCATGGCTGCGCGCTGATCGGCGACTGGGTCTATGGTTTGCCGTGCCGCGAGTTGTCGGGCCAGGCGCTGCATGCCGCGGCCTTGGCCGGCGCCCATCCTGTCACCGGCGCGGCGATGCATTGGCAAGCGCTCTTACCGACGGTGTTCAGCGACTTGTGGCAGCACATAAAAGCCGGTGGCGCACCGACGCCCTGTGCATTGAATCCGGTCCAGGCCGGCAAGCTCGGCCTGACCCCTACCGAAGCTTAGGAAATCCATGTCTGCCATCCACGCCCTGGCCTCGGCCACCGCCAATCCGCTGATCATCCTGACGCGCTTATTGTTGGGCCTGTTCTTCATCTGGCTTGGCCTGACCAAGGTGATTCCCGGGTGGAGCGTTTACGAAGGCGACAGCATGGTGCTCATATCGACCTTCGCCGAGGGCAAGATCGATGGCCTGGTGGGTCTCTATGTGCTTGGCGGCCTGCAGATCGTCACCGGCCTGGCGCTGTGCATCGTGCCGGCCTTGGAGCTGTCGTTCGTGCTCCTCTGGCTGCTCTTGGGTCTGTATGTGGCCCTGGTCGTGCTCCACTCGGCCTCATTGCGCGGTAGCGACGGGCTGCCCACGGCCCTGGCCCACCTCGTCCTGCGCAATGGCTTGCTGGTAATGGCCGGGTTGGCGATCGCCGGCCATACCATCAAGGTCAGCCAGCCGAAGGCCAAGCCCGCGAAATAGGTCCCTGGTTCCGTTTGCCGGCGACCGCCTATAAGCACCTTCCGATGCGATTTCTGCTGTTCATCTGCGCGTGTTTGTTACCGGTGGCGGCCTCTTTTGCGGCCGAGTCTGCGGCCTCTTCTGCGCGCGAGCCGGGGTCCGAATTGGCGGACCTCACCATCCGCTACGTGAACAACGAAGTCGTGACCATGGGCGACGTGCAGGTCCGCAATCAGGCGCGCCGCAACGACGCCGAACGCAAAGGCCTAGTCCTGCCGGCTACCAGGCAGCAGTGGATCGCTTTCAGCAAGCGTTCGCTTGAGGATGTCACCGATGACCTGCTCCTGGAGCAGAAGGCCAAGAGCATGGGGATCCAGGCCGATCATCAGGAGATCGTCCTCGAAGTACTGCAGAACGCCAAGCGCTCGGGACAGGGCCTGTCGCTGCGCGCGCAGGCCGAGGAGCGCCGCAGCCTCGAACGCCAGCGCACCATCGAACGCATCATCGGCTGGTACGAGTCGATGTCGCCGCAGTCCCGTCCGCTCGACCTGTTGGCGATCTACCAGGCCAATGCCAGTGGATTCAACCGTCCGGCGCAAGCGCACCTGCTGCAGATCATCATGCGCCCGGCGACCGCCGAGGAGCGCGAGGCTTTGCGTGTGGCCAAGGCTGCCCTCCTACGCAAGGCGCAGACCGCCACCGCCCCGGCGATCAAGGCCATCGTCGACGCGCGTTTGACGGCGTTCCTCAATGCCGATTCCGCCGGCCAGGCCGGCGAACTCACCGGCCTGGTCAACGACCTTGCAGGCCTCGACCCCGAAGCAGTGGCGGCTCCGGCCTCGGCCGATCCGGTGGCGGACCGCGCCCTGCTCGCCGCAGCCGGCGTGCTTCTCGCCCGCGACGCTGCGCTCCTCGATGCGGCACAGGTGCGCGCCCGGCTCGAAGTCGTGCGTATGAGTTTGCTGGGCCTGCGCGGTGAAGGTCAGAGCAAGACTTTCCGCGAGATCGCCAAAGAGGTCAGCCAGGGTGCGGCTGCCGGTCGCGGTGGCGACATCGGCTGGATTGATCCCGGCCTGTTCACGCCACAATTCGATGCCGTGGCCTTTGCTCTCGAGCCGGGTGAGGTGTCGACCCCATTCATGGTCGGCACGACCTGGTGCCTGGTGCTGTGCGCGGAACGCAAGGCCGCCCAGGTCCGGACCTTTGACGAGGTCAGCGGCGAGATCGAGCGGACCCAGCGTTGGCAACGCCGGCAGCAGGCACGGGCCAAGGCGGTCGCCATCCTGCGCACCCAGGCGTCGGTGCGCGACATCAATGGGCTCGACAAGTTAAGCGAGCCGTAAGGTTTGATGACATGCGCCGTCAGGGCTCCTCATGGCAACCACGACTCTTCCGCTGCGGTGGCTTGGAGTGACTGAGATCAGTCCAACGGTTTCCCCGGCTCCTGAGCACTCGGCGCCCGTGGTTGACGAGGCTACCGCCCTCTTGCTGCGTGAAGAGCAGGCCCTGCGCCGCACTATCGCGCGCTACGTGCGCCATGCGACGACGGTTGATGACCTGTTCCAGGAGATCAGCCTTAAGGTCATACGCCGCATCGACAGCGTGCGCGATCCGCAGGCTATCCGCGGCTGGCTGTTCCAGCTCGCGCGCAATGCCTGTCTCGACTGGTTGCGGGCCCAGGACCGGCGTCCGACGACGCCCAGCGAACACCTTGCTCAGCTTAGCGCCGGGGGCGATCTCGGGCGCAATCCGGCAGAATGCTTCATGGCCAACGAGCGCCTCGCCGCGGTCCGCCGGGCGCTCACTGAATTGCCGGAGAGCCAGCGCGAAGTCCTGCGTTTGCGGGTCGATGAAGGCCTCGATCACGAGGCCATTGCCGCCCGCCTGGGGATCAGTCGGCAGGCCGTCGAGGTTCGACTCTGCCGCGGGCGGGCGCGCTTGAAGGAACAGCTCGAAGACATCATCCAGGGTGATCTATGAGCCAACTCACCTGTGATGACGTCGAGGCCCTGCTGCCGCTGGTCGCTGACGGCACGCTCGACGAGGTCGGTGATCCGGCGGTGTTTCTGCACCTCGCCGATTGCGAGCGCTGCCAGCAGAGCTTGGTCAGCCATGACCTGATCGCCCTGAGCCTGACTCAGATGGCCCCGGCGCCGGCGCCGCAGATCCTCCGCCCGCGCTGGCCGCGATTCCTGCCGGCAGCGGCAGCAGCGGGGCTGCTGATCGGCGGCGGGTGGTGGGCGTTGGCAGCGCATGCTCCCGTGGTGGTTCCGTCAGCGCCAACGGTGGCGGCGGTAACTCCGGTCTCGGCCGTCTCTGCGCCCAGTGCCGTCTCTGCGCCTAGTGCCAGCGTTTCGCGTAGCCAGTCGCTGGCGATCCCAAAGTCGATGCCAGTGCCAGTGCCAGTGCCAGTCGAGGTCGAGATCGAAGTCGTGGCTCTGCCCGGTTCGACCACTGCTCATCCGCAGTATTTGGTACGGCGCGGTGAGCAGGTCTTGCTGGTGGCGCCGGCAGGGGGCCAGGTCGAGGCTCCCACGGATGCCCGTCCGGCCTCGTATTCTCCAAATCGCTACTGAGCAAACGCCGGCAAAGGTTGTGTTTGCTGAGGGGGATTGACACTTCCTCCCCTTTACCGGGTACTTCGGTGGGCGCGCTCGTCTTTGAACGCCGTCCTGCCGGCGTACAAGACTGCAACGCGCGGCGTAGGACATACCATGGGATTTCTCGGATTCGGTCGACCAAAGTGGAAACATCGCGACCCGGAGGTGCGGCTCACGGCCCTCGCCGGCCTGACCGACGATCAGCAGGGCATCTTCGCTGAGCTCGTGCGCACCGACAGCGATCCGCGCGTACGCGCTGCTGCTGCCTTGCGCATCAATGACATTCCGCGTCTGGTCGAATTGCAGAAGCTCGCCGATCCGGCGGTGAAGCGCATCGCCACCGAGCGCCTCTCGGGCGTCGCCGATCAGTGGCTGCGGGCCAAGCCGCTCGCCGATTGCCGGCTGTTCCTCGAGCATGTCACCGATCAGAAGACCCTCGCCGAGTTGAGCGTGCAGGCCGCTGATGCCGGCGTGCGGGCGGCGGCCTTCGCCAAATTCATGGCCCAGCCGGAACTCAGCCCGGCACTGCTGACGCTGGTCGCGATCCAGGATGGCGCTGGTGATCTGGCGCAGCAGGCCGTGGCGCGGATCGACAAGCGTTCGCTGCTCAAGGACATCGCCCGCAAGGCCAAGGTCCCGGCGGTGCGCCAGGTGGCCGCGGCCCGTGGTGAAGCCCTCGAGCGCGAAGCCGAAAAGCCCTCTGCTGAACAGCTCCGCCAAGCCCGCCGCAAGGCCCTCGCGCCGTTGCTGGAGCAAGCCGTCAAGCTCGGCGTGTCCACCGATTGGGCGCGTACCGCCGCCGCCTTCGAAGCGTTGCTGCCGACCTGGATCGCGGCTCGCGATGCCCAGGCCATGGATGACGAGACCACCGCGCTCGACGCGCGTTTCATGCGCATCCGCAACGACTTCCTCGCCCGTCGCGATGCCGAGCAGGCACGGTTGGCAGCGGTCGCCAGCGCCCGTGAAGCCTTCCTGGTCGAGCTCGCGGCCGCGGCACCGGTCGAGGCCGATGCGGCCGCCGCCAAGCGGCAGGAAGCGCTCGCACGCTGGGCCGCTCTCGGTGATCTGCCAGCGGAGACGATGTCTGCGCTGCAGCAGCGCTGTGAGCGGGAATTAGCGCGGATCTATCCTGTCGCTCAGGCTCAAGCTCAGGCTCAAGCCTATGGCGCCGATCGCGACGAGTACGCGCTGCGCGCCCCACGCCCGGAGGTCATCCTCACGCCCGAGGCCGAGGCGCGCCTGACGGCGATCGGCGAACAGGCCGAGGCTCTCGTCCAGGGCGGCCGCGAGGCCAAGTTCACCTTTCAGACCCTGCACAAGGAATGGTCGAATCTCGCCGGCGATCTGCGCGACAGCGACCCGCGTCGCAAGCGTTTCACCGACGCCTATGCGGCGTGGAAGAACGCCGGCAAGGAGCGTCGCGAACAACGCGAGGATCAGACCCAGGAACGGGTGAAAACCCTCCAGGCCCTGCTCGTCGAAGCCGAGGCCCTGGCCGCCGCCGCCGATGCGTTCGGTCCGCTGCCTGAGTCCACCGCCGTGGCCCCGCACGCCGCCGCCTGCAAGGAACTGCAAGCCCGCTGGAAGGCCGTCGGCCCGGTGCGTTTTGAGATTTCGCAGCCGTTGCGTGAGCGCTTCCGCGCCGCTCTCGACCAGGCTTTCATGCCGGTCAACGCCACGCGCGAAGCCGAAGACTGGGAACGCTTCACCCACCTCGCCCACGCCGAGACCTTGATCACGCAGGTCCAGGCTCTGTCCGAACTCAGCGAGCTGCCCGAAGTTGCGAACCGCATCAAGCAGGCGCATCAGGCGTGGAAACAACTCGGGCCGCTGCCGCGCGACAAGGGCCAAGAGGCCTGGGGTCGTTTCAAGGCTGCCTGTGATGCGCAATTCGAGCGCTGCCGGCCGTACTTCGCCGAACTCGATACCCAGCGCCTGAACAACCTCGCGCTCAAGCAGGCGCTGCTGGTCGATCTGCAGGCCTTGACCACTACCGAAACCATCGGCTTGAGCGGCAGCCCTGCCGATCAGCTCGCCAAGCGCACGGCCCATGAGCGCATCAAGGCGATCCAGGCCGAATGGAAAATCATTGGCCCGGTCCCGCGCGAAAACGACGCCGAGCTGTGGCGCGGCTACCGCGATGTCTGCGATGCCTATTTCGCCAAGCACCGTCAGCACCTTACGGAACGCAACGCCGAGCACGGTGAGAACCTGACCAAAAAGCTCGGGCTGATCGTCGCCGTCGAGGACCTCGCCGCGCAGGCCGAGGGCGGTCGCGCCCCCAACAGCCTGATGGCCGAGATCAAGCGTCTGCAGCAGTCATGGAAGGCCGTCGGTCACGTGCCCAAGGACCAGGCCGATGCCATCTGGGACAAGTGGCGCACCGCCTGCGATCGCGTCTACGCGATCCTCAAGCCCTACCTCGCTGAGCTCGATGCCCAACGCCTCGAGAATGCGGTGAAGAAGGATGCCCTGATTAACGAAGTCGAAGAATTGTCGAAACAGGAAAATGCGCGGTGGTTCAAGGACGACGTGATCGAGCTGCAACAGAAGTGGCGCGACATCGGGCATGTGCCCCGCGAGCGCATGGACGAACTCGCCGACCGCTTCCGGGCGGCGTGCGATAAGATTCTTAGTCAGTAATTCGATCGAGGATGAAGTGAAGAGGGCATCTGGTGGCAGATGCCCTCATTTTTTTTATAGGGGGGTTGAGGCTGGTCTCTGGTCTCTGGTCTCTGGTCTCTGGTCTCTGGTCTCTGGTCTCTGGTCTCTGGTCTCTGGTCTCTGGTCTCTGGTCTCTGGTCTCTGGTCTCTGGTCTCTGGTCTCTGGTCTCTGGTCTCTGGTCTC
>JBIILZ010000169.1:0-6044 GCA_044338255.1 Planctomycetota bacterium
GCTTGCGCGCGAGGCTGCGGGGGCCGGACATGCCCCGAAGGGCATGTCCTAAACGCTGCGCGTTTACCCTCCTCGATCGGCTCGCGCTTGCGCGCGAGGCTGCGGGGGCCGGACATGCCCCAAAGGGCATGTCCTAAACGCTGCGCGTTTACCCTCCTCGCCCTCTGCCGTGAGAGGTAAGCTCTCGCAGAGGGGACGCACTCGAGTGCAGGTCCAGGTCGTCAAACGAAAACAGCCCGCCCCTTGCGGGGCGGGCTGTTTTCGTTTGGCGACCTGGACGGGACTTGAACCCGTGACCTCTGCCGTGACAGGGCAGCGCTCTAACCAACTGAGCTACCAGGCCAAATTTCAATCCCGTGCCCCTGACGGAGGACGGTATGGTGAGAGATGAGGGATTTGAACCCCCGACATCCTCGGTGTAAGCGAGGCGCTCTAGCCGCTGAGCTAATCTCCCGTGCTCGTCGACACTTGGTTTTACTCCGGCGACTTTCGAAGGTCACCTGCACCAAGGGCGATGGAGTGTGTGTCCGACGTAGGTTTGGCAAGAGGCTATTTTCGGGGTGTGCCGTGCGGATTCGGCTGTGCGCGACCGACGCTCCTTGACCCCCTCCTCGAAATGAGCTACAGCGTGGTAGATATTTCCGGGAGGTCCGGCAACCATGCCGCCTTGCCGTCACTTGAGGAGCGTTACGTGACCGAAGACGTTCTACATATCGCTGATGGCGAGTTCGTCTTCCGCATCACGGATTCCAAGCTCGGCACGCTGCAGGGGCCGGTCCTCGAGATCGGTAATGGCGGGGTGCTCATCGCCACCAAACACCAATTCGATACCGATTCGTATGAGACGGTCCTCGATGTCACAGTTGAGCTGAAAGGTCAGCTCTCGCGGCAATTCTTCGCCAGCGTCGCCGGCACCGAGGCCAAGGGCGTACGCCTGACGTGGCTGAATATCGACCCTGGACAGCAGGGACGGCTGAAGATCCTGATGGATGCCTATAAGGCACGCTACGGTCAGAAGTCGGCCGCGGCTCCCGCCCTCGGCGAAGGGGCGCATAAGACCCGCCGCCTGGTCAAGCCGTCGGCGCCACCGACCGCACCTGCGCCGCGCGCCTCGGCCATGGTCATCACCCCCTTCGGGGCAGAGCCGACGCCAAGCTCTTCACCGGCCATTCCGCCTACCGAATCCCGGCCAGCGGCACGCGAGAGCGAACACCCGCCTGGCGCCGGCGCGGAGACCGAACGCGTCGGCCCGCGACGGGTGGTCAAACCGTCGACGCTGTCGGTGTTCGGCGAAGACGTCCACGATTCGTCGGAAGATTCCAAGGCTCATCGGGTGGTCATCACGCCCACGGCGCGCTTCGAGAAATTCACCGACGACAGCCCCGCCGCCGCCAGCGATGAGTCAGCGGTAAGCGAAGCCGCCGATGCCGGCAAGGTGGTTGTCGGCCAAGACGGGCGCATGGACATCAGCGCCACCTTGCGCAGCAAGGGCAAGATGATCCGCGCCAGCGAGCTGGCGGCCCGGCACGACAAGGTGCGCGTGCTCAACCTCGCGACCATCCGTCAACTGATCCAGGAAGTCGTCGAAGAAGCCGCCGGGCACATGACCCGGGGCATGAACGAGGCCGAACGCAAACGTCTGCTCGAAGAGGCCGAAGAAGGCTTCCAGGAACGCATGAAGGCGTTCCAGCTCGAGAAGACCAACGCCGACGAGAAATCGAAGCAGCTCGCCGATCAGCTCTCGAAGGCCCAGAAGCTACTCGAAGACGAACGCAAACGTTCGATCAGCGCCGATCAGTTCACGGTCTCAACCGCAGGCCTGGTTGAAATCGAGTCCGCATTCCAGAAGGTCATCGATCGCTGCGTCGTCAATGGCCAGCTGACACCCGACATCGAAGAGCAGCTGCGCAAGCTGACCGCGCATGCCCTCGATGCCGAACGCAAATTGGTCTCCGAGAAAGAGGCCCAGGCGCAGAACGACAAGATCGAACTGCTCGAAAAGAAGATCAAACGTCTGGCGGGAAATCTTGAGGATACCGAGCGTCAACGCGACGAAGCCCGCGAAATCGCCAGCGCCCTCGAAAAATCCGCGGGCCAGGGCCTGTCGCTCGAACAGATCAAGAACAAGTTCCAGATCGGTCTCTCGAAGGACGACCCGCGTCGCGAACAGAAGCTCATGGTCATGCGCGAGCTGCTCGAACAGAACCGTGAGCTGCGCAAGAAACTCGGCATCGCCACCAATACCGAGGCCGCCGCCGCCGCTGATCAGAAGGCCGCCGCCATCGCCCAGAACGTCAATGCCGCCGCTGCCGCGGTGATGCCCGAATCGACCCCCGCCGGCGGCGTCATCGCCATCGCCGATGACGAGGCCCCCAGCGATGGCGAGCCGCTCGCCAATCCCGACGACGAAGTCTGGTCGCCCGATCCCGAGCCACGGGCCAGCGTCGCCCTCAAGCGCTATGGCAGCGACGATGCCGATGCCGATGCCACAGCCGAGACCGCGACCGAGGACGAAGAAGCTCCTGCCGAACCCGAGATCAATCCTGATGATCTGCCCTGGGAAGCGCCGGTGGCCGCTGCCCAGCCCGAGGTTGAAGATGATCGCGGCGTGAAGATCATGCGCGACTTCAAAAAGTTCGAACCACCACCGCTGCACACCAAATAATCAAACATCAACCACCAGCGGCCCCCATCGTTTACGGAAATGATGCGCGGTGTCGCAAAGCATGTCACCGTCCCCCTCGCAATTCAGTCATCTTCTCACTTGCTCGACAAATCCCAGGGTGGATGCCATAATGCATCTCCCGAACACGCTTCCATAGCAGGAGTTCCCCCGCATGTCCGACATCATCTACATCGGCATCGACCTCGGCACCAGCCGGACCTCGATCGTCAGTTCCACCGGCGCCCGTGAGACCGTTTGGTCATACGTCGGTTACCCCAAGGATCACGTCGCCAAGAAGAAGTTCGGCGGGCGGGATATCATTTACGGCAAGGAAGCCCTCGAAGGCCGCCTCGCGCTCGACCTCTACCGTCCGATGGCCGGTTCGGCCGCCAAGCAGAAGGGCGCCGTCGATGACGCCAAGCGCAAGCAGGCGGTGAAGGACCTGCTCGAGTACACCGTCAGCCTCGCCAAGATCCCCAAGGGCGCGACCGTCTACGCCATGATTGGCGCTCCCGCCGAAGCCAGCGTCGAAGGCAAGGCCACCATTCTCGAGGCCGCCAAGGATTGCATCGACTCGGTGATCATCTGTTCCGAGCCGTACGCCGTGGCCTTCGGCCATGACTTCCTCGACAATACGCTGGTCATCGACATCGGCGCCGGCACCACCGACTTGTGCCGTCTGCACAACACCATGCCCAAGCCTGAAGATCAGCGCACGCATGAGATCGCCGGTGACTCGATCGACCAGGAGCTCGCGCGCCTGATCAAGGAAAAGCACCCTGAAGCCCAGTTCTCGGTGAACATGATCCGCTCGTTCAAGGAAAAGTACTCCTCGGTCTCGCGCAACATGGACAAGGCCGTAGTCGAGATGCCGGTTGCCGGTAAGCCGCAGAAGTTCGAAATCACCGAACTGGTCTACAAGGCCTGCTACACCCTCGTACCGCCGACGGTGGCTGCGCTGCAAGACCTGATCGCGACCTACGATCCTGAGTTCCAAGCCCAGATGCGTAACAACATCCTCCTCGGCGGCGGTGGATCGTTGATCCGCGGCCTGGGCCTGGCGATCGAAGAAGCGCTCGCCGAATACGGCGGCGCCAAGGTCACCACCGACGAAGAACCACAGTTCGCCGGTGCCAACGGCGCCCTCAAGTTCGCCCTCGGCATGCCCGAGGAGTACTGGAAGGAATTCCGCTTGGCGCGCGCTGCCGCCGGTTGATTTTTCTGCTTGTAAGAAGTTGCCGAAAAGGCCCCCGGACCTCGGTCCGGGGGCCTTTTCTTTTTAAGGATCCACCTTTGCCAGGGGCCAGGGGCCAGGGGCCTGAGACCAGGGACCAGAGACCAGGAGCCAGCGACCAGAGACCAGGAGCCAGGGACCAGGGACCGGGGACCAGCGACCAGGGACCAGGGCGTACCTGAGCCGGAGGCTGGTGCCGGGGTATTCGACGTCGACCTGGTTGAGATGTTCGAGCAGCCGCGCGATATGGCGCGAGATCTGTGGGCTGGGGAAACGATCCCTGATCCGCAAACCCTCCGACTGCACCCGAGGCAACGGGGTGGTGCGCGACCGGATCGAAGAATTGCCTCACCAATTCCGGGAATCAGCGGCAGAAGCGCGTTGGTCGTCGACTCCTCCCACACCTGCTCATCGAGCCGACCGTTCACCGTGAACCAGTCAGTTCGCGCATCCGCCACGCATCTCCCGGAAAAATTTTTCCATGTTACTATCGGCTGGAATATTAAATAACATATAATACGTACATAATAAGATATTAATTCATTAATATGTTAGTTTTTAATGCTCGCCCACGGAGTCCTTCATGCTCGATCAGCAAAGTCATCACCTCGCGACCGGTCGCCACCTGTTGCAGTTGAGTCGGGTGGCCGGGCAGCGGATCGCCTCCTGGGATGCGCTGATCCTCACCGCCAGCAGCCCGCCGCAGGCGATCCTCTATCGCCGGCAGATCGATTTGCTGATGCACAGCGGACGGCTCCCCGAACGCATGCGCACGTTGGTCGTCGAAGATCCCGCCGGGCCCCGCATCGGCAGCGGGGGCGCGACCCTCGGCGCCCTGCGGCACGCGGCGATGGCCGGCATTCCACTTGATGGCCGGATCCTGCTCATCCACGCCGGTGGTGACAGCAAACGCCTGCCGTGGGCGAGCGTGTCCGGCAAGATCTTCATCCCGTTTCCGCTCCATGCCCACCCCGATCATCCTCTCCCCAGCTTGATCGAACAATTGCTGGCGGCACTGGCGGGCCTGCCCAGCCAGCTTGAAGGCCCGTGCCTGGTGGCGGCGAGCGGCGACGTGCTCCCGCTCTTCCCGTCGGCGGAACTGATCAGTGTCGCCAACGGCATGACCCTGGTGGTCACGGCAGCGCCGCTCGACGTGGCCTGCCATCATGGTGTCGCCGCCGTCAACGCCGATGGCCGGGTGCGCGACCTGCTGCAAAAAGCCAACGCCGCGCAGCTGCAGACGGCCGGGGCGATCCAGCCCGATGGCAGTGCCTGGGTCGATACCGGGCTGGTGATCATCCGTGGTGATGCGCTGCGGGCCTTTGCCCAGCTCGCCTGCGCTCCACACAATCCGCTGACCGTCCTCGCCGATGGCGCGCCAGGCGAACATGAGATCAGCCTCTATGAGGAACTCCTCAGTGTCGGCATCCCCTCACGCCATGCCTGGCTGCGTACGCGGCCGCTCGGCCATGAGCTATTGGCGGTCGGCGACAAGCTCACGCTCTCGGCGTGGCGCTGTCCGGATTTCGGCTTCGTGCACCTCGGCACCAACACCGAGTTCATCGCCCACTGCCAGCATTCGTGGGCCGGAAAATTCACCCGGCGACTGCTGGCCGAGCATGGCGCGCTGGTGGCGCCTGATGCCACCATCCTCACCAGCAAGCTGGACGCGAGCGTGCATGTCGGTCGCGGCTCGGTGGTGATCTCCAGCGAGCTCGGTCAGCGTACGCGGATCGGCAACCGCTGCGTGGTCTACCAAGTGCTGGCCGACGATGTGCCCTTGGAGATCCCCGACAACACCTGTCTCTGGCAGGTGGCGCTGAGCACCACCACGTGGGCCACGTTGTGCTGTGGCACCGATGACAATCCCAAGGATAGCGACGCGGATACGACCTTTCTCGGCGCCCCTCTCGCCGCTTGGCTGGTGGCGCATGGCGTCTGCGCCGAGGACGTGTGGTCCGCCGGCGAGCCCCGCGACCTCTGGCATGCCCAGCTGTTTCCGGTCGGCGATGCCGGTACCGCCCAATGGCATTCACGTAGCCCCTGCGATACGTAAAATGCCGATCATTTCGAAAAAATTCACTTGACAGTTCTGTGCAAAAAATTTTCGGGGCCACATGGGCCTCTATCAGCTTCTCTTCCCCG
>JBIILZ010000170.1:0-6002 GCA_044338255.1 Planctomycetota bacterium
AAGTAGCTGCATTGAAATGACTTATGTACATTTTATTCATAATGAAAAGTCATAAGTGAAGGTGGTTGTTTAAACCCACGAAAAAATTGGCAGTTATCTCAATTTTCAGGGATGAGCGCATTGTGCGTCTTAACATTCGCGTGAACGTTTTCAGCACTTGCATGTTGGCGTTCGGAACCAAATTTTCTTGCCAGCTCACGCGCAGATCTGCGCCGAGCTGCCGGGCCTGTTCGACGTCGAGCCGGCCTTCGTAATCATGGATTAAACTTCGGAGTTTCACATGCGTGCTACCAACGGCGCTGCCCGCCATCGGATGATCAAACGGATCCAGAAGCGGGCCCGCGGCTACCATAGTGGCCGGCATAAGATGTATCGCGTGATGTGCGAAGCGCTGCGTCGCGCTGACGTCCAGGCCTTCGCCTCGCGCAAGCAGAAGAAGCGCACCTTCCGCAGCCTGTGGATCAAGCGCATCTCGATCGCCTGTCGGGCTCAGGGCATCACCTACAGCCGGCTGATCTCAGGCTTGCAGAAGGCCGACATCCGGCTCGACCGCAAGCAGCTCAGCGAGCTCGCCATCCATCAGCCCGAGGCCTTCAACCAAATCGTGATCACGGTCGCGGCGGTGCTGAACACGGAGGCTCCAGTGGTCGTCGCAACCGGCATCAAGGGCTACTTCGAAAAACTCACCGCCAAAGACGGCCGGCATTATTTCAATCTGAAGGCCGGCAATCACGAAATCATTCTCAGCGGCCAGATGCAGCCGAGCGCAGCCGCGGTCGATCTCCTGATCGCCCAGGTCCAGTCGCGCGCCGCCGATGCCGGTGCGTTCGTCACCGCCACCGCCAGCAATGGCGAAGTCTATTTCAACCTCACCGCGACGGACGGCACGCTCCTCGGCCACAGCGAGACGTACCCGACGGGAGCGGTGCTGCAGAAGGGATTGGAGTCCGTGCAGCGGAATGGGCCGACGACGAAGATCGTGGTGCGCTAAGGGGGATATACTGGTCGCTGGTCTCTGGTCACTGGCCCCTGGTCGCTGGTCTCTGGTCGCTGGTCCCTGGCCGCTGGTCCCCAATGACGTTTTGTTACGCTCATTGGGGGCGAGAAAGCTTCATCGGATTCCTAAGGAATACGCTGAACCCATCTGCGCCTGCGAAGATTTCACCTGAAAAGTTGCGCTTTATTCACGAAGAAACCGCAAGGCCCAGGCTGGTGCCTGGCGCTCCCAGGGGACGCCATGACCAGCAGCCTTTGCCCTGATCCCTGATCCCTGGCCCCTGGCCCCTGATCCCTAGTCCGTGGATCCTCAGACCTCCCCGGCCTGATACCTGCGTAGAAGAATCGCTGCTGCCGCCGCGTCCGAGCGCCCGGGCTTGGCTGGCCACTCGCCGCGTTCGCGCAGCAGGTCGTCGGCTTCAGCAGAGGAATAGCGCTCGTCGACTTCCGCCACTGGCAGGGCGCAGACCTTCGCCAATTCACGGCGAAAACCCATCACCCATTCGACATTCGCGCCGCGGTCGCCGTTCGCGTGTAGCGGCAGGCCGAGGAGGATTCCTTCGCAGCCGTGCTCCTTGACGACCTGCGCCACCACCGTCGCTGCCTGGGCATCGTTCTCGCGGCGGATGAAGCCGATCAGCGTCAGGCTGATGCCCATGGGATCGCCGGTGGCCAGGCCGATACGCACTCGACCGTAATCGATGGCCAGGAGTTTCTTGCCGCGCAGATCGGGTCCGGGAGTTTTCTTCAAAGGCGATTTCATCCTGGGTGCTCCTCGAGGGCGATGCCGACCAGCGCCAGCAGGCGCCGTTGTTCGGCCCACATCAGCGCCTGATCGTCGGCATCGAGATCATCGTAGCCGAGCACATGCAGCACGCCGTGGAGGATGTACAAGGTCAGCTCATCGCTGGGATTGCGCCCACGTTCGGCGGCGGCGCGCTCAGCGACATCGAGGCACACCGCGAGATCGCCGAGATGCGTGCGTCCGCTCTCGGGATCCTCGCTACCATCGGGGAAGGTCATGACGTCGGTGGTCTCGGGAGCATCGAAGTGCAGCTGATGCAGCCGTGACGATTCGGCATCATCGACGATCAGCACCGTCAGCGCGCACGGCCCCAGCCCGTCGCTGATGACGGCAGCATCGACGACGGCTTGGATACGCGCCAGGTCCGGCTTCGCCCGCCCGGTCTCATCGATCAGATCGATGACGCAGGCGACGGTGCTCATGCATATTCCTTGAATTGATGCTGGGGGTTCTGCTTGAAGCAGTAGAGGCGATCCCACTCGCTGGGGCACAACACGACCGGCCGACCGCGACCATCGCGGGCGAGGACGCTGCCGTGCGTCGGCTGGAAGGTCTCCGGGTCGCCGATCAGCCAGCCGCTACAGCGGTAGGGCAGTTCGGTGAGCGTGGTCTCGACGTTATATTCGTCGCGCAACCGGTACTGCAGGACTTCGAATTGCAGGCGGCCGACGGCGGCGATGAACGGATCGGCGGTGGGGTTCTCCCATTGGCGCAGCACCTGCACCGCGCCTTCCGAGGCCAGCTGGCCCATGCCCTTGTCGAAGGGCTTGCGCTTGGTGAGATCGCTGGGGGCGACGCGCGCGAAGCATTCCGGTGGGAATGATGGCAGCGCCGCGTGCTCGAAAGCTTCCTTCTGTGCTACCGACTTGGCGATGATGGTGTCGCCAATCGAGAAGCCGCTGTTGATCAGGCCGACCACGTCCCCGGGAAAGGCCACGTCAAGGGTGTTGCGCTCCTTGGCCACCAGCGTCGCTGGTCGCGAGAGACGGACCTCGCGCACCAGCTCCCCGCGATGGAAATGCTTGACCACGATGTCGCGTTCGAAGCGCCCGGAACAGATGCGGATGAAGGCCAGGCTGTCGCGGTGCTTGGGATCCATGTTGGCCTGGATCTTGAACACGTAGGCGCTGAACGGCCCGCTCACGGGATCGAGTTCGACGGCCGTATCGGCATCGCCGCCGGCGCTGATCAGCGTCACCGGCCGCGCCGAGGGCGCCTGCGCCAATTCGACGAAGGCATCGTAGAACGGCTCGATGCCGAAGTTGGTGAAGGCCGAGCCGAAGAACACCGGCGAGACTTTGCCGGCGCGGAAATCTTCGAGCGAGAAGGGATTGCCCGCGACTTCGAGCATGTCCAGCTCCTCGGCGAGCTTGGCGTGGGCTTCTGGGCCAAGCGCGGCCCGCGCCGCCGGCGAGTCGAGGGCCACGGTCTGCATCACCGCCCGCGCGGCGCCGCCGACGGCGGCCTTGGTGAACAGGCTGAGCTGCTTACTGCGGCGATCAGCGACACCGAGGAATTCGCGGCCCGAGCCGATCGGCCAATTCATGGCGCAGGCCTGGATGCCGAGGACCTCCTCGACCTCGGTCATCAGCTCCAGCGGATCGCGTCCGGGAAGGTCGAGCTTGTTGACGAAGGTCAGCACCGGGATGCCGCGTAGGCGGCAGACGGCGAAGAGTTTCTTGGTCTGGGTCTCGACGCCCTTGGCGGCATCGATGACCATGATCGCGCTATCGGCGGCGGTCAGCGTGCGGTAGGTGTCTTCGCTGAAATCCTGATGCCCGGGGGTATCGAGGATGTTGATGGTGTAGCCCTTGTAGGGGAACTGCATCGCCGAGGAGGTGATCGAGATGCCGCGTTCCTGCTCCATCGTCATCCAGTCGGAGGTCGCGAGCTTGCCGCCCTTGCGATTCTTGACCATGCCGGCGGTGCGGATCATGCCCGAGTACAGCAGGAGCTTTTCCGTCAGCGTGGTCTTGCCGGCGTCAGGATGACTGATGATGGCGAAGGTCCGCCGTTTGGCGGTTTCGTTACGGAGTTCAGCGGCTTCGGCGACGACATCGTTCATGGGTCGGGCACCATGGCACGCACTGGCCAAGGGCAACCGTCACGCCGTCGAACGAGAGCAGACGAGAGCTGACGAGAGCTGACGAGGGTGATGGTTTCAGCCGCGTTCCCAGGTCGCCCCGTCCTTGGCGTCTTTGACCGTGATGCCGGCGTCCTTGAGCCGATCGCGAATCAGGTCGCTGGTCGCGAAGTCGCGGTTGGCCCGCGCCTGCTGGCGGATCTGCAGCACCAGGTTCATGACCTTGCCCAAGGTACCGTCATCGCTGACGGCGTTGTCGCCGCTGCCGCCACCAGCGGTATCGACCGCGTCTCCGGGCTGGAACAGGCCGATGAAACGCCCCAGATCGCGGACCAACGTGAGCACTGCCACCTGTTCAGTGGCGGCGAGCTTCTTGGCCTCGCTGAGCAGCGAGAAGAGCTGGGCGATAGCGGCGCCGGTGTTGAAATCGTCGTCCATGGCGGCGACGAAGGCCTCGCGGGCCTTGGCCGCGAATGCCGGCAGCGGCCGCGCCAGGAGTTCATCGAGGCTCGGCGTCCCGGGTTGCGTCAGTAGTCCGGCGAGGCTCGCATGCATACGCCCGAGGGCGGTGCGGGCGGCGGTGAGTGCCCCGGGCGCGAAATCGTTGGGCCGGCGGTAGTGGCCCTGGAGCAGCAGGAAGCGCACCGTCGCCGCGCCATAGGTGTCGAGCAGGTGATCGGCCTGGAACTGCTTGCGGAAGGCGGGGTCCTTCATGCGTTCGTCGCTTTTGCCGACCTTGCGCCCCTCGTATTGGATCAGGCCGTTATGCATCCAGCAGCAGGCATAGCCGCCGCCGTGGGCTTCACCCTGGGCGATCTCGTTTTCGTGATGCGGAAATTTGAGATCGTCGCCGCCGGCGTGGATGTCGAAGGTCGCACCGAGGGTCTCGTTCGACATCACGCTGCATTCGATGTGCCAGCCCGGACGACCGGCGCCCCACGGGCTCGGCCAGCTCGGTTCACCGGGCTTGGTCAGCTTCCACAAGGCGAAGTCGGCGGGGTGATGCAGACCGGCATCGCGCTCGACGCGTACGCCGGCGAGCATCTCGGTGAGCTTGCGGCCGGAAAGCTTGCCGTAGCCCGGCTGTTTTTCGACGGCGTAGTAGACGCCGTCGCCGATGACATAGGCACGTTTTTCTTTGATCAGATCGTCGATGTAGGTGACCATCTGCGGGATGTAGTCCGAGCACTTCGGATGATCGGTGATGGTCTCGACGTGTAGGCGCTTGAGGTAGCCGAGATACTGCGCGGTATAGCGCTGGGTGATCGCCAACCACGGCTCGCCGGTGGCGAGGCTGCGGTTGATGATCTTATCGTCGATGTCGGTGATGTTGTTGACCAGGCGCACGGCATAGCTGCGCACGGCGAACCATCGCGCCACGGCGTCAAACAACACCGGGCCCATGAGATGGCCGATATGGCAATCGTCGTACACCGTCGGACCGCAGAGGTAGATGCCGACCTTCCCCGCCTGCAGCGGGACGAAAGGGGCGGAGGCGCGAGTCAGGGTGTTGTGGACGGAGATGGTCATGGCGCGGAGGAGATTAGGGATGGATCGGGGATAGGCCAGGGGGCTGAGGGAGTGGTTTGGGTCTCTGGTCTCTGGTCTCTGGTCTCTGGTCCCTGGCCCCTGGTCTCTGGTCCCTGGTCCCTGGTCCCTGGTCTCTGGTCTCTGGTCCCTGGTCCCTGGTCTCTGGTCGCTGGTCGCTGGTCCCTGGTCACTGGTCTCCGGTCTCTGGTCCCTGGTCACTGGTCGCTGGTCGCTGGTCTCTGGTCGCTGGTCTCTGGTCCCTCGTGGTAGTATGGGGAATTTCGCGGGCGGGTTAGTGTGGTGGACCGGTGCGGCTCCTTGTTCCACCTACCATATCGATCGTGCTCGGCGTCAAGGCTGCCCGTGCCTTTGGCTCGGCGCTGCGCGGCCTTGACCCCTGCGCGCGTTCGATCTGGCAGGTTGCACAAGGAACCTCCCATGGCGAATTTTCACAAACTTCAGGTTGGACATAGCCGGCCGCCCCGGCCATACGGGCGCCCTGTACGCTCCACGTCTCTCGTACTGCCGACGCTGTCGAACAGCCAATGCTGCCGTGGCCCCGCACGTGAATACCCACGGGCCGGGCCA
>JBIILZ010000217.1:0-6000 GCA_044338255.1 Planctomycetota bacterium
GTGAAATTACTTATGTATATTTTATCTATAATGAAAAGTCATAAGTGAAGGTGGTTGTTTAAACCCACGAAAAAATTGGCAGTTATCTCAATTTTCAGGGATGAGCGCATTGTGCGGTATATCAATCGGCAATTGTCTTCAATCTATCTGAGTCGCCAGATCACCTCACGACCGACTGCTTCCGAAATGACGCCCTTGCTGATCAGTCGCTCGATTTCCTGACGTGCAAGGTCGATGGTTAAGGCGCCGTTCGCAACCAGCCCCCGCAGCGTATCGACGACGCCTTGGGCGACGCCTTGGGCGACGCCTTGGGCGATACCTTGGGCAATCCACTTGTCGTGATATTCATCGAGTACGTTCACCATGTCGGGCTCCTCGGTCAGACGACGAAAACGGGGCTAATCTGCTTCGGGCATTATGGCATGCTTCACGGCCAAGGGATCTAAAGGTTGCGTGTCTACTGTAAATCTAGACTGGATTTCCGGCGATATAGGCAAGTCACTCGGCGATTTATTTACTACCAATGAACCGCCTATTCTCTATGAGAAATTCTACTCACTCGATTCTCTAGGAACCTCTCCTTGGATGACTTGGGTCGAGTCTTGTACACCTTCTTGCCCTAAACGGGCGGAGATTAACGTTATGTTAAGGATCCATAATACACCAGCGATGGCAATCGCCATTGGCGCTTTTGGGGCGATGCTTTTGTTGACCTCAGTCCCGGCTTATGCCGACGGTCTAGTGGCGGTGCCAAACAAGCCGACTCCGGCTCCTGTGCGAGACTACAGTAATGCGAATCCTATTGATTATTCATACGGTCCTTGGCAGACAGATCCCGGTGACCGTAATAGGCAAAGAAGAAGCGTATTTTATCGCGAATACGATTACTATACAGCTGAATGGAGTCCTCGATACTTTTTGCGTTATGAGTACAGAAGAATCAATAGGGGTCGGGGGGGGGTGCCGATTTATAATGGTGGATCTGGCTTTCCCTGAACCCAGAGTTGGAAAGGATCTATGACATTCCGATAGGTCCTGAGACACATAAAATGCGGGCAGATCAAAGGGGACACACCCAATGCTGTTCGGCTAAGGAAAACGGGGTCAAATACACGGCCAATGACTGCATTTCAGTGCTCCGCGCAGTGTAGAAAAGCCCTGGCGAGGCGCGATAATTCAGATGAGCGTTGGCGAAACATCCTATTTCATGTGGATAATTCCATATTCCTTAGCCGAACAGCATTGGGTGCGTCCCTTTTAAACCGCCCCTTTGGGGCTCTCGCACATATGTCATAGCTGAACGCCACCGTCAACGATGAAGAAGGCATAACGCCTAAGGAAACGACTTTGACACGCCACCATGATTCGGCGGAGCCAAATCATGGTGGCGTGTTCTCTTCGATTCGTCTCTCCTAGGAATCTGTCGGAGATAGTCTCCTAGGCTAGCCGAAGCGCCGGATCGCCTCGCGACCGACCGCTTCCGAAATGACGCCCTTGCTGATCAGTCGCTCGATTTCCTGACGTGCAAGGTCGATGGTTAAGGCGCCGTTCGCAACCAGCCCCCGCAGCGTATCGACGACGCCTTGGGCGACGCCTTGGGCGACACCTTGAGCGACACCTTGAGCGACACCTTGAGCAACACCTTGGGCAATCCACTTGTCGTGATATTCATCCAGTACGTTCACCATGTCAGGCTCCTCGGTCAGACGACGACGAAAACGGGGCTCATCAGATTCGGGCATCCTGGCAAGCTTCACGGCCAAGGGAAGGAAACGCCGGATGTCATCCACCGGCCCAGGGGTGCGCGCCATCGCCGAGACCGCCGCCACGGCCGCCTCTACGGCATCCTGGATGGCCAGGGCCAGAAACAGCGCCGCCACCCGGTTCTGCAAGGACCGCAAACGCGGTAGATCAGTGACACCAATGCGGACCACCCGCACCTGGAAGGCCAGCACGGACATGCCCGCTACCGTCGAGTCCAGGCGCGAAGGTACTTCCGCGAGGCCGGGGTCGGTGACCATGACCACGGGGAAGACCTCGGCCGGCGCATGACGCAGGCGTAAGGCCGCATAGTACCACAATACCCGCGACAAGTCGACCCGCCGCGCTTCCGACCAGTGTTCGATCAGCAGAACCACCGCCTGAGTGCCATCTTGCCAGGTGGCCAACAACGCCACATCCAGGAAGCGGCTCGGCTCACCGAGATCCGGCAGAGACAGCTCTTGCTGGATGGGCTCCACCGACCTCGGGCGGCCGCGCTCGGCCAACAGCTCGGGCACGAAGACCTCAATGGTCTCGACGGGATAGGACGTGAACAAGGCTTTGAGGCCACGGTCCTCGGTCACGTTGCCGGTATCCGCCATGGACGGCAGTCTTGGTGCCCGGCGCACGATGCAACTAACCGTATTTTATTTAACCGGACGGGGTTGGCGGTGAAGACTCGCGCCCAAGAAAAAACAAAAACCCTGCAACTTTTTACAGTTGCAGGGTTTCCTGGCGCGGCGGAGTGGACTTGAACCACTAACCCTCAGAGCCGTAGGACCATCAAACTCCACTAGCCCGCCCTTGCCTGGGCTTGTCAGACTCTGCAATATCATTGCTTTACGCTTAAATTTAGCAGAATTCACCATACCGAGCCATGCCATATCCTACCTGATTTTGCCCATCCGGGTAGGATATGAGTAGGATGAGCAAAGGGCCGGTAGGATGGATGCATGGGCACAGCTGATCCCACAACGAAATTCCAATTCACCGAGGCCCGCCTTAAAGACTGGCCGACGCCTAAGGCGGGTCGGATACGGCTGAAAGATGCCGGCTGCCCTGGATTGTGCCTGTATGTTTCGCCCAAAGTGAAAGACCAAGCGGGACGGGTGAAAAACAACCCCAAGGTTTTTTATTTTTACGCCAAAGCGAACAATCGCCCGGTGGAGATACGTCTGGGTACATGGCCCACTCTGACGGTGGAAGAGGCCCGTAAGCTGGCCAAAACCTCTATTGCTCCCGATCCAGCCAAGGCTGCCGCCGCCAAGCGGGCCATTCGCGAAGAATCGACCTTGGTCGAATTATGGACGTGGTTTGATCTGCACCACGTCTCCGCCCTGCGTGATTCCACGGCCCGGCGTTACCGGGATTCGTGGCGACTGCATATAGAGCCAGAATTAGGCGCAAAGCAGCTGTCTGCGATACGGCGGGTTGATGTGCAGGCCATGGCCGACAACACCGTTAATGCCGGAAAACCAAAATTATCCAAGGATGGGAAGCCCATTCGCAAAACCGGTGGAAATGGAGCCGGACGGCATGCATGCGCGGTACTGTCGGCCATGTTCCACGCCGCCACCAAGGATGATGCCCTGCAATATCGCGGCGACATCCCGACCGCAGGCATCCGCCGCCCCAAGGTGGCCAGTCGTGCCCGCTTCCTACAGCCCGGTGAGCTGCCCGCATTCATCGCCGCCTTGGCCGATGAGCCCCAGCCGTGGAAATTGTTTTGGACCTGTTGCCTGTTCGTTGGCCTGCGCCGGGGTAACGTCGCCAGCGCCCGGTGGGCTGATGTGTCGCTCGACCTGGGGCAATGGGCGGTGCCGGAGGAACGCAGCAAGACCGGGGCCTACCTCCTGGTGCCCATTCCTGTCCCCGTTCTCGACCAATTGAGAGCCTGGAAAGAGGAATTGCCCGCCCGATTGCTGGAGGCCAACGAGGCCCGTCAACGCTTGTTGATCCGAGGTGATGCCGGGGCGCGGGAGCGTTTGCCCATGCTGACCCCTGACCAACTGGCGGAGTCTGCCGGGTATCTATTCCCCGCCGCCCTGGCCCTAGGCAAACCCTCAACCCTGCCCCATGTGACTGATCCCAAGGCATCGTGGAGGCGGGTTCTGCTACGGGCTAAATTATTGAACCTGCGCCCCCATGACCTCCGCAGATCGATTGGATCGTGGATGGCGCTTGGTGGTGTCGGCCTGCCGATCATTGGCGCGGCTCTTGGCCATAAGGACCAACGTTCGACTGCCGTTTATGCCCGCTTGAATGACGGTGCGGTGCGTGCCGCCATGGAGCGAGCCACCGAGGCCATGCTGTCGGCAGGTGAGATCAGGCCCGGAGCGTGACTAAAAATCGATTGTCGATTTATCTTTAAGCGAAGGGGCTGGTACCACTATCCAGGCCTTTGCCTGTCGCCGAACACAACGGCTGTGGGTCAAACGTGAAGCGGAACGATTCTTGCCGGATCTGGCTCGCCGCGCCTTGGCCGAGTTCGACCGGGTGAACCCGATGCAGGCTGCCTGATTTGCGATAGAATTGATTCAGGTCACTAGTCACCGGAAGGCGCGAGGGTGAACTGAAGCGTATACGAATTTTACAACTCGTCTCCCGTCCTTATGCTGCTGGAATCTACCAATCCTTACTCGGAGATTCCATCATGCCCGCTACCCATTCACTTGCTACCGCTCCCAAGACTGCTGCACATGCTCTGGCACCCCATCTGTCGGACGACGAGATTGACCAGCTCTTGAGGAAACCGGCCTCACCCGAGTGGCAAAGTGTCCTAAATAGGGCGCTGGAGACGGAGCGGATTCAAGCAGAGAATGAGAATTTAAGACTAAAGAATGCAGGGTTAGGACAATGCTTTTCACTAGCAATTGATGGCTGGCAGAACGCAAGCACATCCGAACGAGCATCCGCCGGTGCCGTTGTCAAAGCCCCTTCACCCAGCAAGCGTGGGGGTACTGATCCCAGCAAATGGCGCAGTACTGCCCAGATGCAGCTACTCAGGGTTATGCTTAAAACACAGCATGCAGTCCACCAGAAGCAGATTGAACGGGAAGTTGGCAAAGACACCGGAGTGAAACCCGCTTCGCTACGTAAGCCGATTGCAAATTTGATCAAAAATGTTTGGGCAGTCCGGGGCCAAAGAGGCATTTGCCTCACTGAAAACGGAGTTCGATGGGCAAAGGAAAAGGTTAGATAAATCCGTGAAAAGTGACCTTTCCGAGGCCTCATTAGGGCAAATGCCACCTCGCACCTTTTGAGGCCTGCTCAGGCCTGCTCATGGTAGACCGGCATGAGCAGTCTCATCCCCGCCTTGTCAGCACTAGCCGACAATCCCTCCACCCTCAACCCACCGTTTGGGCAAGCACCAAACCGGTTGCACGAGACCCCAATGGCCGCTGCCCTCATCGGCGTGGCTCGGTCTTCCCTGGAAGTAGATCGCTGCCGCCGTCGCTGGCGAATCGATCACGTTAAAATTGGTCGCAAAATTTTATATCGTGAGGCCGACTTGCTCGCGTTCATCGACCGTTGCGCTGTGAAGGGCTAAACATGGAACGTATTCCTAATCCCAATTGGAGTTACCCCAAGCTGCGTTTCGTTGAAGAAATGACGAGGGCGCTTTCGCTGTACGGCATTCCACAAAGTGAACCCGAGGCGTGGCGCAACGGTGACGATCCATCCGTCACGGTCATCATCCCGCTTCCATTTCCGACAACGATCCCCGCTCTCCACGCCGCAACCAAGAGTATCAAGGTTCCGTGGATGCCATGGGTCCACAATGGCAGGTTGGTCTTTCGGTTCGTGGTGAAGCCATGAGCGCCCTCGACTTCAAAGCCATCGCCAGTGCTGCACTTCCGCATGCCCTGGAACTCCTCAACCGCTGGCTTCCCGATGGGGAACTAGCCGGTAAGGAGTATACAGTTCGCAATCCGACCCGTTATGATCGTAGTCCAGGCTCCTTCCGAGTGAATACAGAAACCGGCGCATTTGCGGATTTTGCAACCTCCGAAAAAGGCGGGGACCTTATCGCGCTTGCCGCAATGTTGCATGACATTTCACAGACCGAGGCAGCTACCTACCTTGCTGCCGCAATCGGCCTAGAATCGCCGGTGTGGAGTCTCAAAACCTTGGCCGGTCCAGTCTCAATACTCTGGCCAGTTGTTGGGGTTGGTGTAGCGGTCTGATCAGGTTTGGCTATGGTGCAGGCGTGCCGGTCGGAGGGAGGAACCCAGGTGG
>JBIILZ010000171.1:0-5943 GCA_044338255.1 Planctomycetota bacterium
GCCCGCATCCACGCCGGCGACACCGACTACGCCGCCATGACCCCAGCCAATTACACCAAGCTGTGCCCGGTCAGGGTTCCGCCGGGTGGGAATTCAGGTTAGAAATGGCGTTATCGGAGGGTTACGTCGTACAGCGCGTTACGAGCACGAGTGAAGCCAAGGTCGTTGCAGTTACGAACGTAATGAAACGTCGTCTCTGACGGCAGCTTGAGTTCTACTTTCTTTGGAAGACATGCCTTCCACGTCGCCAGTTCTGCGGGATCCATGTCGCCGATGGGCCAGTGGATCGCGCCAACGTGCGGGCCAATGTGGATGCGTTCATGAACAACATCACCGGTTTCGTAGTCGATCGAAGCGATGTTGGTGACGCCGACACCGTAGTCGATGAAGTTATACTCAGCACGCTGACGCGGTACTGGGACGATCTTTACCTTAGGAGGCACCGCCAATTCGTAGCACTCGTCGACGGAGCGGAGTTCGCACAGGTCAGTCGGAAGCATCTTGCACAGTGCACGGTGAACAGCGTCGTAAATCGCAGTGAAGGCGTTACGCCCCGTCGGGCGACGGAACGGGAGGCCGATGCTGCGAGCGAGGTCGATCGCCATCTTGGAGTTGATGTTGGTTGAGAACGGCTGCTTGAGCTGTGCTGGTTCCAGCGGCAGCACGACGCGCGTACCGTCATACATGATCTGGAGAATCGGGCCACGTGCCGCCATATTGTGCGGAGCATAGCGCACGTACTTGAGGATGTGCAGCATCACAAGCGGCTGAAGCCATTCACCCGGCTCGATCTCGTAGCGTTCCAACATGCTGATAAGCTTCGGAGCATCGACGCGCAGCAGGCCAATCGGGTATCCGTGGATGCGGCGAGCCTTCAGCACAGCTTCAGTGAGCTGCTCATGCGTGCATGTCTCCCAGAAATCCCAGCCTTCATAGTCGTCTTTGAACGTCATCGCAGCGACGCGAATGACATCGAAGCCAAGCCCACCGAGCAGACAAAGCTGTTTGCCGAAGCGGAAGTCAGGATCGAGGGTGTCGTCGCCGAGAGGACCGCACCAGTAGCGGCCCATGTTGATCAAGCGATCAACGATCTCGCCGAGTGTCTGTGCGTCTTCTGTCGGGCTGGCACCGATAGAAGCCATCGCAATGGCGCTGGTAACGCTGCCTGCACCGTACGGACACGCGTCTTTGATGATGTTGGTGAAGGTGAGCTGCGCCGATTGATTGGTCTCAAGGACCGTGTTCTCAATGCTGCGCAGCCATGAATGCTTTTTGTCTTCAGACTTTGGTGACCACGAGGGCAGCCATGGATTCACGTCATCCAGGCGCTGCTCAAGCTTCAGGTTGCACTTCTTCGCAAATGTTTCCCAAGTATCTGACGCTTCGATATTGCGAATCGCCAGAATCGCGGGTACGTCGAACGGTGTCAGCGTTTCGATCTTCGGGAGCGTCGGGCACTGCTGTGAATAGTGTACCCACATCCCGGCGCGTCGAACGAGTCCAAGCGGGTCTTCTTTGAAGTGTCGCTGAAACTCTTCGATCACGTCTCGCGGAAACATGGGACCGTTGTATTCCTCAACGGTTTTGATGAGCGGTGGTTCCGTGAACACCGGGTTCGGTGCTCCTTCGGGAGGACCCTTGTCGGGGACGTTGTTTTCGGTATATTTGTCCATGGTAAATCAGACTCCTGTAGTCCTATCGTGCAGTTTCAGTGCGCGATGGGCGTTGGTTGTTGATGAGACGCGTGAAATATTTTCGATTTCAGAATTCCGGAGCATTGCTCATCCGATGACCGAAGGGGTTCAACCTTCGGTCATCGTGCTGTGCTCGTTGAATTGCCGCTCGACGTAAAATAAAAGCCGCCCGCACCCTGCGCAGGCGCGGGCGGCGGGATTCCTTTTGCTGATCATGATCACGCTTGGCGTGCTCCCGAAGGCGAGCCTCGCCGACCTTGCCGGTCTTGATGCGTCGTGCCTGTCGGTCGGTGATGCCCAGTCGCTTAGCCAAATCGGTTGACGACAACTCGCGGATGGAGTTCAGCCAAGCCTGTTCATCGACCCGTGGGCCAGGGTCAAGTTGCAGGGTCTTGCGACCCTGCCCATCTCGCGATAAGTCTGTGTTGACGCTGAAGTTGAGGCTTTTTGCGTCGATTCTCGATTCCTCCAGAATGGGTCCGTATTACCCCATGTCCGATTTTATGGATTTTTCTCATCTTACGCCTTGATAAGAGAATTTTTCTCCCAAGTATGCCTGGGACGAGGTAAAACATATGCTGGTCCAGTTCTCAGTGAAGAACTTCCGCAGTATCCGGGAAACATCTGTCCTCTCCATGGTCCCTGCGGCCAAGGACCACTCGCTTCCGGCCAACCTGATTGGCACCGAAAACGTGCGCCTGCTTGCCAGCGCCGTGCTCTACGGCCCAAACGCATCGGGCAAAAGCAACCTGCTGAAGGCTCTCGCATTCCTGCGCTGGCTGGTCGAAAGCTCTGCAACCCTCATCCAACCCGGCGCACCAATCGGCGTTATGCCATTTCGCCTGGATGCCGAGAGCCGCTCAAAGCCCTCTCGTTTTGAGATCGCCTTCATCGAAGAAGGCGTCCGCTACATCTACACCGTCGAAGTATCCACTGAACGAATCCATCGTGAGGAAATCGTCGCCTACCCGAAGGGGCAGCCGCAACGCTGGTTCACCCGCACATGGAATGGTACGACCTACGACTGGCACTCGACCAGCAACTTCAAGTCAGCGAAAGACCTGCAAGAGCGGACGCGGGATAATGCCTTGTTCGTCTCGGTCGGGGCTCAGTTCAATCATCCGCAGCTCTCCATCGTTTACGGCTGGTTCATCCGTCGACTCGGCTACTGGGATCTCGCTGCACAGCGACCTGGCAGCTTGGAAGGCATGCAGGCAGTGACTGCCCAGATGGCGAAGAACGATCCAGAAGCCAAAGCATTCATCGCCAGGATGCTCATTGAAGCCGATCTTGGCATCCAGGACATTCGTGTCGTCACGCTGTCGAGCGATCACCTCAAGTTGCCCGAAGCCATGCCAGCGGACATCCGCGAACAACTCCAGAAGGAGTTGCTGGCAGGGCGCATCACCTCGACGCAGACCATCCACCGACGCCATGACGGCAGCGGCGAGGAGGCTTTCGATCTGCTGACGGACGAGTCGGCTGGGACCATCCGACTGTACACCCTGCTCGGACCACTTCGCCGTATGCTGGAAACCGGGGCCTGCATCGCGATCGACGAGATCGACGCGAGCATGCACCCGTTGCTGGTGCGGGCGATCCTCGGGATGCTCCACGACCCAGAGATCAACCGCCACGGTGCCCAGGCGATCATGACGAGCCATGATGTATCGCAGCTCGATCAGGATTTCCTGCGCCGTGACCAGATCTGGCTGACTGAGAAGGACGCCAACGGTGCAACTCAACTCACTCCGTTGACTGAGTACCGGCCTAAGCAGAAGGATTCCCTTCTACGCGGATACCTTGCTGGTCGCTATGGTGGCATTCCGGTTCTCCCAGCGCACCTGGGACGCTGAGATGGCACGCGAAGTACGCTTTGAAAAGCGGACACGCCGCAGTGACCGAAGCCGTCCACTGCGGCGACGTCTGCTGGTCGTCACCCAAGGTGAAGTGACCGAACCGGTGTACTTCGAGGCACTCAAGCGCCTTCACCGCGAGGTCGTCGTCGTCGTCGAAACCTGCCCCAAGAGCCCGCCGCAGATGCTCGATGCGGCACGCGCCATTCAGATCAAAGCTGCGCGCAGCCGCGAGGAGCGCTACGATACAGTCTGGGTCGTCTTTGACGCGGAGGAGCGGCCTGACCTCGCCATGTTGCGGCAGCTGCGGCATCAAGCAGATCAGCACGGCATCCGCCTCGCCTGGTCCAACCCATGCTTCGAGGTCTGGCTCACGCTGCACCTCGCCTTCTCACAAGCGCAACTACTGAACGCGGCCGAATCGATACGCCAACTGACGACGCATCTACCGAGCTACGCCAAAGACCGACGTGGCGCAGAACGGAACATGGCGATCCTGTTACCGCTGGTCGGCACGGCATTGGTAAATGCTCAACGCCTGCGCGAAGGCCACGTGGCTCGGGACGCTGGCGAGTTTCCCAACCCTGCGACGGACATTGACCAACTGGTCCGCGATATGATCCAAGAAAACGGATCAGGCGGCCTGATCCGCCGCTCGACGTAAAAGAAAAGCCGCCCGCGCCCTTCTCAGGCGCGGGCGGCGACCTTCCTTCCGCTGATCACGATCACGCTTGGCGTGCTCCCGGAGGCGCGCCTCTCCGACCTTGCCGGTCTTGATTCGCCGCGCCTGACGATCGGTGATGCCCAAGCGCTTGGCTAAATCGCTCGACGACATCTCGCTTATGGATTTCAGCCAGGCTCCTTCATCGACCTGTGGGCCAGGGTCAAGTTGCAGGGTCTTGCGACCCTGCTCATCTCGCGATAAGCCTGTGTTGACGCTGAAGTTCAGGCTTTTTGCGTCGATTCTCGATTCCTCCACCACTACGGGTTTTACAACCCATGATCGACCCATCGGCATTCCCGGTGGTTCGCGTCATTTTAGGCGGTATTCCGCGTATGTTTGGAAAACTTGATCCGACCGATTCGGACCTAGAGACTCTGATTTCTCCGCAAAATCGGTCTCTGATCGCTGATAGTCTCTGATTATTCGGACCTGGTCCGATTTAGTCCGAATCCATAAGTGAATACTAATAAATCAATTACGTTTTCGGTTAAAAGGTTCGTCAGGCAGACATATCGATATGCGGGCTGGAATGGATACGAGATTTAGGCAATTCACGGAGATCCATTGCGAAATCCTCATTTGATCCGAGCCGCATCTGCCCGATCAGTCCAATCCCAAGATCGCAGACGGGTACCTGATCGGGCCACCTCGTTGGCCGGTGATGATCAGGTTGTCGGCACGAGGCCGAAACGCAGAATAGAATAGATGCACCTCTTCCGCGCCCTCTTCATCGGCACGTCGCTTCTGACGCTGGGCTGCGCGGATCGTCCAGCAGCCGCCTCGAACCAGAGCGCAGCACAGGCCGCTTCGGTACCTCCGGCACTCGAGTACCCTGCCAGCAAGCATGGGCCATATCTGCTCCAGGTCGATCACTCGAAGCGGGCGGTCGTGCATCGGAACGAAGCGGGGAAGCCGGTGCTCCCCGACACCAGCACCACCGATGGCATCCTGCTCGATGACGCCGTAGCCAATGCCGAAGATCCAGCCGCCCTGGTGCGAGTTCGAGTCGGACGCACCTGGAAAGCCGGCAACAGTAACGCCCTGACGCCTGCGATGATTTTGACGTTCCAGCCGGGCAAGCCCAGCAACTGGGGCCGGCTGCCGATGCAGGCGGTCAGCGCAGAGATGCTCCTTGCCGATGGAACCTCGGTCACCCTCCCCGCACATGCCACCTTGGTCGATGCCGACGACGAGGGGTGGGGAGTGCAATGCGCGTTAATTCGCCCCGACTTCAGCGGCCCAAACGCGCCGAAGCCGACCGTGCTGGTCGAGAAGGGTCGCCGGGTCGTGGTGATGATGGACGAGTCGCTTCCATTGCCGCGTCTAGCTTTCGCCGAGACGTCCAATCGATAGCCCTGACTTTTCGGCAGGTGTTAGCGTGCCATGGGTGCTGACACCTGCTTAGCAGGTTACGTCCCGTCGCTGCTGTAGCCCTGCAAAGGGAGCTGTCGGATCATTGCGGTGATTGCATCTGATCTGATAAACCGGACCAAGCCCGAGCCGCCGGTGATCACCATTCCGCCGAAAGATTTCCCATCCGGAAAATGCATTGCGTTGCTTCGAGCCGCGGCGCGATCGATGCCGATCCCGCTCCAGGCGCCATTGCGCCGCGGGTTGAAGAAACGGGTGTTGGACATGGCCCTGGGTGATTTGCTTCCGCATACCAGGT
>JBIILZ010000072.1:0-20149 GCA_044338255.1 Planctomycetota bacterium
GCCCCGATCGCGGGCGAGGGCGCCCGCGCCCCCAGGGGGAGAAACCTCAGCTCACGGCGGCGCAGACCCTGGGCGAGCGGACAGAACGCGATCACGGCCAGGCCGAACTGACGTGTCACCGGCAACAGGTCGGGTGATCAATCCTTCGGCTTCGCAGACGCGGATGACCTCGGAGGTCTGCGCACCGCGGTAGAAGATATCGACACACTCCAGATCCACGCGCTTCGGCGGCCCCGGGATGCGGTCCGTAGTTGTTGGCCAGGTCGAAATGCGTGATGCCGAGGTCGAAGGCGGTCAACAGCATCCTCCGGCAATGCTCATGGAAGTCGCTTTCGTTGGCGATGGCCTTGGCATCCGTACCCGAATCATCGAAGTTATGCCAGCAGCCGATGCTGATCGCGGGCAGGAGCAAGCCTCTACGACCGCAGCGGTTGAAGAGCATCGAATCGTAGCGTTGAGGGGGGCAGGTGTATGCATGGAGATGAATTTACAGATGTGGATGGCCGGCGTTCAACGTTGATTTTTCGCAAACTCGTGCAGATTATCCCGCATGCACCTGGTTGCGAGCCTCGGCACGAAGCGAATTACCAAGGCCGGATAACGTCCCGTCCGCGACTGCTTCGTGTGCTTTCAACAGCCATCCGCAGTGCGGGTGGCTGTCGTCGTTTCCGGCCGACCCCAACGCGTTCTTCACGCTCTCGCAACCCTATTTCCTGAAATCACTGAACCATGCTCGAAATCTACGACACGACCCTGCGCGACGGTAGCCAGGGTGAAGGCGTCAACCTGTCGCTGGCCGATAAACTGGCCCTCACCACGGCCCTCGACTGGGCCGGTATGGCCTTCATCGAAGGCGGCTGGCCGGGCTCGAATGCCAAGGACGAGGCCTATTTCGCCGAAGTACGCTCGCTGCCCCTGACCCGGGCGAAGATCACCGCCTTCGGTTCGACCCGCCACGTCAAGAACAGCCCAGAGAGCGATCCCAACCTTCAGAAGCTGGTATCGGCCAAGGCCGACATCATCTGCATCTTCGGCAAGACCTGGGATCTGCATGTCACCGAGGCCCTGCGCGTGCAGCTCTCTGACAACCTGACCATGATCAGCACCTCGGTGGCGTACCTCGCCGAGGCCAGTGGCCGTCCGGTGTTCTACGATGCCGAGCACTTCTTCGACGGCTGGAAGGCCAACCCCACGTATGCCCTGGATACCGTCCAGGCGGCCTTCGAGGCCGGGGCGCAGCGCATCATCCTCTGCGATACCAATGGCGGCACGTTGCCGCACGAGGTCAGCGCTGGCGTCGCCGCCGTGCGTGGGCGCCTGCCGACGGCCAAGATCGGCATTCATTGCCATAACGATGGCGGGCTGGCGGTGGCCAACACCCTCGCCGCCATCCAGGCCGGGGCGATGCAGGTACAGGGCACCATCAACGGCATCGGCGAGCGCTGCGGCAATGTCGATCTGACTACCGTCATCGCCGCCTGCGAGCTCAAGCTCGGTCTGCGCTGCCTGCCGGACCACTACCTCACCCGCCTCACCGAGCTTTCCCGCCTGGTCTGGGAACGCACCAACATGGTCGGCCCCAGCAATCAGCCCTATGTCGGCAAATCGGCCTTCGCCCACAAGGGCGGCATCCATGTCAGCGCCGTGCAACGCCTCTCCAAGACCTACGAGCACGTCGAGCCCGAACTGATCGGCAACAACCGCCGGGTGCTGATCAGCGAGCTCTCAGGGCGTTCCAATGTCCAGGCCAAGCTGGCCTCGAAGTATCCGCAGCTAAGCGACGCGGTGCTCATGAAGGGCATCCTCGACGAGGTCGTCGAGCGCGAGAACGCGGGCTACAGCTACGAAGCCGCCGAGTCCTCGTTCGAGTTGCTAGTGCGGCAGAAGCTCGGCGTCTGGCAGCCGTCCTTCACCCTGCACCATTATCGCATCCACGGCGTCGATGGTGGCGGCCCGGTCGAGGCCACCGTCAAGGTCACGGTCAACGGCCAGACCCGCCTGTGCGCCGCCGAAGGCGATGGTCCGGTCGATGCGCTCAGCCACGCCCTGCGCGAAGCGCTCTTGCCGCACTTCCCGTGTATCCAAGATCTGCACCTGACCGACTACAAGGTGCGGGTGGTCGACAGTGCCGACGGTACCGCCGCCAAGGTCCGGGTGCTCATCGAGCATCAGCTCCATGGCCAGACGATCAGTACCATCGGCGTCAACGAGAACGTCATCGAGGCCTCGTGGCAGGCTTTGGTCGAAGGTCTCGAATACGCCCTGACGCTGCCCCCTGCTACCGCCTAACTCCCTAGGAAATCCATCATGTATCCTCCTGAACTCACCGATCCCATCCGCGACGAAGTCAAAGACATCGGCCTGACGGAATTGACGACCGCCAGCGCTGTCGATGCCGCGCTCAGCAAGGGCGGCACCGCCCTGGTGTTCATCAATTCGGTCTGCGGCTGTGCTGCCGGCGGGGCCCGCCCCGGCCTGTACATGGCCTTGCAAAAGACCGCCAAGAAGCCGCAGCAGGTGACCACCGTCTTCGCCGGCGTCGACAAGGAAGCCGTCAGCAAGGCGCGTGGCTATTTTGCCGAATATCCCCCCTCGAGCCCCAGTGCCGCCCTACTCAAGGACGGCGAAGTGGTGTGGATGCTGCATCGCCATCAGATCGAAGGCCGTCATCCCGAACAGATCGCAGAGACCTTCAGCAAGGCCTTCGAAACCTTCTGCTGAACCATCAGCGACAAAAAAGCCCCGTGCAGATGCACGGGGGTTTTTTTGTCGATGGCCACTGGCTACTGGTCCCTGGTCGCTGGTCACTGGCTCCTGGTCCCTGGTCCCTGGTCCCTGGCCCCTGGCCCCTGGCCCCTGGCCCCTGGCCCCTTCGAGTTTGCCTACGGTGCGACAGGCAGCGACTTCAGCAGGACCTTGGCCTGATCCTTGGCCGGCACGGTGGTGAGACTGTCGCTGGCGGCCTGGAGGAGGAAACGTCCGCCGCGTTCGAGTTCTTTGACGAAGGCCAGCTTGCGTTCGTCCTTGGCGGTATCGGGGTTGGCGGCCAGGGCCTTGGCTTCGGCGAGCATCAGTTTGCCGGCCTGCAGGCGCGACTCGCAACGCTGCTCTTCCGAGCCGAACGGCAAGGCATCGAGCTTGAGCAGCTCGATCAGCGCCGACTGCGGATCGGTCTCGATCAAGGCCATGCCTTTGACCCCGAGGGCCTGGGCCTTGCGCGACGCATCGCCATCGAGAACTGGCAGCATGCTGTCGATGATCCGCGCCGCGTCCTTGGCCTTTCCGGTGGTGCGATAGGACTCGGCCAGCCAGAGGTTGAAGTGGAACCAGGCATCGGGTTCATCAGCGGAGCGGAGCACCGCTTTTTTCGCAAACTCATCGAATTTCGCCTGATTACCGGCGGCGAAGGCCATCGCCGAGCGGATGGCGCTGGCACGTGATTCGGCCGGTTGGCCGACGGTGCCCTTGGCCAAGGAGCTCAGATCGTCGGCGGCCTTGGTCGCCGCCGCATCCTTGGCCCAGGCGAGATTCATGCCCCGGCGGTAGGTGATATCGAGGACCAGGCGATGTTTGGGCGCCGTTGTCAGCGCCGCCTGGAAGGCCTTGGCGGCTTCGGCGTAATGCTTGCCCTTTTCCAGGGCTTCGCCTTCGGCGAACGAACCGTAGACGCGCTCCCATTGCTGTTCACCGGCAGCGAACTGATGAAACCGATCGGCGGCTTCATCATAGGCGCCACGGCCCATGGCCTCGACGCCCGCACGATAGTTGCCGGCCTTCATGCCCGCGTATTCGACGCGCAACACGCTGCTCGAACGCTTACTGCCCGGTTGGGCATTGGCGGTGATCTTATAGGTCACGCTCTCGGCCGTCTCGCTGACGACTTCGCTGGCCTCGATCACCGGCCCGCTGCGCTGGAGGATGCGGTCGCGTTCGGGCTGATCGGCGGCGCTCACCGCGGCGGTGAACGAGGCCGTCAACAGGAGCACGGAGGTCAGCAGCAGATACGGACGAAACGACATGGGAGCCTCGGCAGGAAAGTCGAACAGGACTACGTCTGGAGAAGATGCTGCCGCTCAGAAGAACGGCAGGCTGCGCTTGTACTCGGCTTTGTCGGCCGCGCTCACCGCCGGATCCTTGGCGAGCTTGTCCGTCACCGCCAGGGCGACGGTCTTGGCGGCACTCACCACCGTCGGCTCGGCACCCTTGATCACCGCTGCCAAGGCAGCCTGATCGAAGGCCGCCGCCAACGAAGCGGCGTCGGGCTTGGCGGCCAGGATCTGCGCCAGGGCGAGGTGCGCACGCGCCTGCAGACTGCCCTCAACCTCGCGATAGAGGACTCCCCGCAAGCTGGTCACGGCATCATCGGGCTTGCCCGCGGCGCGTTGATTCTCGGCGAGGTCGAGCACCAGGCCGACATAGGAATCTTTAGCCTTGCTGGCATCAATACGCAGCAGGAGCTTGCTGATGACCTCGGCGGCTTCGGCATATTGCTTGTTGGCCGCCAGCAGGCTCGCCTGGCCCTGGGCACCCCACAAGGCGGCGGATTCGCCCCATTCCTTGGCCATTGCGCTCAGGCTGGCGAAGGTCTTCGCCGCCGCCGCGGCATCGCCCTTGGCGACCTGGGCCTGGCCGCGCACGGACATTGCACGGTCCAAGCGCACGCTGCGCGGGAACTCCTTTTCGAGGGCGGCAACCGCGGTCAGCGCCTCATCGAATTTCTTCGCATGAAGAGCCGAATCGGCAGCGCGTGCGAGTGCGTCTTCCTTCACCCATTGGTACTTGGCGCTGCCGGCGGACTTGACGTAGCTCTCGTAGGCCTTGTCGAAGGTCCCGGCTTCTTCGGCCAACCGGGCGCGCATGTAATCGACATTGCCCGAGTCCTTGTACTCGACCTCGTAGGTGCGGGACTTCAGGCTCAGGCGGCTCTGGCTCTTGGGGTCGTCGACGGTGAACTCGATGCCATCGACCGATTCCGTGGCCACGAAGGCATCGGAGAAGCCGCCGTTCTCGACCTTCTGACCCTTATCATTCAATTTGGTGATCACTGCCGGAGCACTCTCGGCCGCCGGCGCGACCACCGCTAGGCACAGGCTCAGCATCCAGACAGAGATTATGAGAGGACGGCTCACGGCTTTTTCTCCGGAACTGGGGCTGGGGCTGGGGCTGGGGCTGGGGCTGGGGCTGGGGCTGGGGCATCAGCGGTCTTCACCGCGCTGGTGCCCTGCTCGACGATGACCACGACCTCGACGTCATCCCGGTTGGTCACCGCCTGGGCTTCGAACTTGGGAGCGTCGACCGGCACGAAGATCGTCGTCACGCTGCCATCGGGGAGCGTCACCTGATCCTGGCGCAGCGGCAGGGGCACGGTCACCCCGTTGCCCTTGAACAGCGCCAGGTAGCGGTTGGCCAGCTCGACCGCCAAGGCATTGCGCGCCCGCTTGACGCGCTTGTCGTCACCGCTCTGGCGCTCATCCGGCATCACCTGCGGCTGCACCAGATCCGAAGTCGGACCCGATTGATTGACGGCGGCGAACTTCAAGGCGTCGTTGACCGTGGCCGCATCGCCCAGGGCAAGCGAGAGCTCCATGACCTGCACCGAGGCCTGCCAGAGGAGATCCTGGTTCATACCGGCATCGTTGCGGATCGAGCGGGCGATGCCACGGGCCCTGTCGATGTCGTCCTTTTTCACCGACCCGCTGCCGCTCTTGATCTCATCGAGGACGATGTCGACATAGGCGGCCGCGTAGGCGGGGTTTTCCGGCTCATAGGCATAGAGCTCGCTGTACATCGTGCGCGCCAGGCTGGCCTTGCCGATCTCTCGATAGCCCATGGCCAGCTTGGCCTTGATCGAGACCTTCTGCACAGCGGCGGTCAGCAGGCGCTTGAGTTCGTTCATCGCCGCCTCGCCCTTGGCCCACCCTTCCGGACCGATCTTGACCTTCAGCCCTTCGGCCTTGGCCCGGAACGCCTCCAGGCCCACGAACGCATCGCTGAAATTGCGCTTGGCCTCGCCGTACTGCGAGGACGGCGCCCCCTGCTTGATCAGATCAGCAAGCTCGGGCTTGTCTTCGATGAGGTCACGGACTTTCAGCCAATCGGCGCTCAATTCAGGGCGCGAACCCACGGATTCCTGGACCGCATCCAAAACCGGTTTCGGTTCCATGATGAAGGCCTGCAGATCCTTGTCGGCCTCGATGGCCTTCTGGAACAATTCGTAGAGGCGCACGGACCGCGGATGCTCGTCGAGGGTCCACAGGGTATCGGCGACGAACTGGATGGTATTGGCCTTGTCGGTCTCCTTGATCACCGGCTCATAAAGATCGGCGAAGGCCCGGCGGGCCTGCTTGAGGATGTCGCTGAGCTCCGCCGGCGCGTCCTTGGCCTTGCTCAAGGCATCGGCGAGGAAGACCACGGTATTCATGCCGCCGGCCATGTTCTTGCCGAAACGCTGCGTCCGTTCGAGAAGGACCGGATCCTTGATCGAGGGCAGGTAGCGTTTGTAGGCGGCATAGGCCGAAGCGTAATTCGGCCAGGCGGCGATCAGCGATTGCGGATCGGCTTTGGCCTTCGCATCTTTGACCCGTGCGGCTTCGGCACCGTTGACGGCGGTGCACATGCCGCGCAGCAGGCGCGCGCGCAGCTCTTCGTCGGCGGGGGGATTCTTCCAGAAGTCGGCGTTGTAGGTGGTCAGCACCGCGAGGTACTGCTCATTGGCCATCAACGAACTCAGCTTGGCCGCCTGCACCGTCGACATCACCCGCATCCAGTCACGGGTGCGCTCGGGCGTGAGGATCTTCGCCAGCTCGGCTTTCGCCTCCTGCTCCATGACCACGGTCGCCGACTGCATGTCGGCGGAGACCTGTTTGGCCTTGGCCTCGTCCTTGTTCTTCTTGGCCTCGTCATACCAGGCGCTGTAGGCGGCGACCATCCACGAGTAGACCTTCGGTTGCTCGGTGGGGTATTTCCTGAGGTAGTCCTTGGACAGCTGGATGGCGCGTTCGTATTCGCCATCGCTGATGGCGTTGACGACCAGCGTCTCATCGGCGGTCTTGCCGGCCAGCTCGGGGACGAGCTTCTGCACCAGTTCGATGACCTCGCTCTGCACCGAACCCACGGCACCGCCTTTCGCGCGGTTGGCCAAGGCATTGGCGAAGGTCATGGCGTTCTTGGCCAGGAGCGGTACCTGCTTGCCGGCATCCGTCCAGGCGGTGCCCTTCTTCCAGGGGTTGTTCTCCTTGGCGATGCGGCTGGCGACGGCGCGCAGACCTTCCTGAGCGACCAGTGCCGCATGATAGCGCAGCTCGAGATTGGCCAGGCAGGTAGCATAGAGATTATAGACCTCTGGACCGTATTCGACGAACTGATCGCTGTAGGCGCCGTTCACGCCCAGGATCCCGGCGCGCAGCTGGGTCGCGGCGGACAGCCATTGGCCACGCTTGGCCTTCTCATCGACCGACGACTTGGCCTCGTTGCGCAGGGCCTTGGCGATATTGAGCGCCTGGGCCGGCTCCAGCGGCGAAGTCGGCTTGCCCCACTCGCCAGCACCGCTGCTGGCCCCGCCGCCGGCGGCCTTCAACAGCCAGCCGCGGGCATGCTCCGAGGCTATGATCTTCTTGTTGGCCGCGACTTCGCCGAGCAGGGCGGTGGCAGCGCCGGAATCGCCCTTGGCGAGATTCAGACGAGCCGCCACCAACCACAGCGGACCGGCGTAGTGCGCCCGGTGCACATCGCTAGCGCTGGGGGTCATTTCCTTCTGACCCTTGAAGATGTCGCGGTACTGCCTGAAGAACTCCAGGCCCTTCTCGAGATGCAGGGTCGACTTGGCGGTATCGGTTTCGGCAGCGGCCAGTTCCAGGCGAGTACGCAGCAACGCCGTCCAGCAGCGCATCTGCAGCTGGATCAGATCTTCGCGATCGGCGGTGGCCTTGAGCTTCTTGGTGTCGAGGGCATTGACCGCTTCGAGCGAGCCTTCGAGATCCTCGAGCTTCTGGTTCGGGGTGCGCTGACGCACAGCCTCGAGCATCACGATGTCGGCGTAGGCCTTCAGATACGGAAAGAAATCACCGTAGGTGTATTCCCAATCGCTGAGCGCGGCGATGTTCTCTTTGAGGAAGACCTTCAGCCAATCGTTGGCGAGGGTCACCGTGCGCTGATCGATGCCGAAATCCTTGCCGCGGGAGACGGTCTCGCGCAAGGCGGTGTAGGCGGTGTAGACCGGCCTGATCGCATCATAGCGCAACATCGTCGATTTGCGCAGGGCTTCCACGGTTTTAGGATCGTTTTCGGGGCCGCTCAGACCGAAGTCATCGCCGTCTTTGTTGGCCTTGACCTTGGCCAGGCATTTCTTCCATTCCTTGTCAGTCGCCGCCAACAGGGCCACGATCTGCGCCTGGGCGATGGCGACGCGTTCGGCCGCGCGCGGGGCCACCGGCGGGGCTTCATCGGGATGCAGGAAGGCCGCGAGATCCTTGACCATGGCGGTGGCCGGACTGCCGGCGCTGGCCAGCAATTGGGCTACCGGCTCGGGCAGTTTTCCGGCCTCTTCGGCGACATCGAGCTCGGTCCGCAGGTTGGTCGCGAGCTTATCCAGCTCGGCGATCTTCGCCGGTTCGAGGGTCCCGGCCTTGGCCTTCACCGCCGCATACCAGGTCAGGGCCTTGCGGAACCAGGCATCATCCGGGTAATCGTGGGTGGCAAACTCGGCCTGCTGGCGGACGCCGGTGAGGCGGAAGTCGCGCTCGAGGACCGCGGTCAGCGCCTGGAAATGCTGGTCACGCTCTTCGGCGGTAGCCGCTTGCAGCGTACCGCCGGTGCCCGCCCCGCTCATCAGCGCCAAGGCCAATAAGGTCGGGGACACCAGAGGTCCAAGGCTCCAGCGAGAAGCGCAACGGAGGGATGACGGCAGGTAACGGAGGAACATGAGCAGCGATCCTTCGCCGAAGAGGCGGATGCGACCTTGGAAGACGCGCTCCCGAGGTCAACCCGACAAACGTCGGTCGGTCCTCAAGGTTCGTGCCACAGGATGTATTAATTATGTGGTTGAGAACGCGACCACATCATGATATCGCTAGCAGGCGGGGTGAATCCGGCAGCTACCAGACGCACCGTCAGTTGTCCCCGGTGATAGGCGGCATGGTGGGTTACATGCTGGAGGATGTCGCTTAAACGGTCGGTTTGCGACTTCCCCTTGGTATCGGTGAACTGAACACTGCGATCGAGCTCCTTTTCAGGCAGATCCTCGAGCAGATGCCCCCAGCGGCGTTCGAGTTCATGGACCAGCTCGACCGATTCCGGGACGCTCAGCACCGACCACAGGGCCAAGGGCGAGCGGACTTCGTTGAGGATCCGTTCGAGCCACATGCGCTGGGACAGCAGCAGATGCGACCACGTCGAAAGAATTTCATGTTGCAGGGGCAAATCGGCGAAGACGTCGAGCAGACGGCGATTGGCCCAGGCATCATAAGCGAAGGTGTGACGGAGTGTGGCGAGACGACCCATGGTTAACAGCGTGCCGTGGTCCACGTCGCATGGCAATGACTGATCAACCCGATGAAGACAACCTTCATCGGGCCGCTCTTTAGAGCGGACTTCAGAGCGGAATTCAGAGCGGAATTCAGAGCCGACTTCAGAGCCGACTTCAGAGAGGGAAGGGCGCGGCGGCTTCCTCATCCATGCCCGACACGTGCACCGCCAGCTTCGCCGCCAGATGGTTGTTCAGCGAATCGGTGATGAATTGCAGCGTGCCGCCGACCGACGACGAACACGAACCGCAGGCGCCATGGTATTGCACGAAGAGGTCGTCGTTCTTGAGATCGACCAAGTCGAGTCCACCGCCATCGCTGGCCAAGGCCGGGCGGACGTGCTGATCGAGCACCGCCTCGATGCGTTTGACGCGCTCGAAAAGCCCGCATTCAGCGAAGGGTTTGAGATCCTTGACGGTCACCGGCGCCGGCTGCTGCCACCGTTCGGCGGCCTTGCGCAGGACGTAGAACGGAGTGTCGGCATCCAAGGCCAGGGCCATCGCCGGTTCGCTCTCGGCACCGCGCAGATGCGCCTCGACCAACCGCGGACTGACCGTGGCCGCCTCGGCGATGGACTTGCCGATCACCAGTTCGCACATCACATCGTAGGCCGCCAGGAGTTCACCGCTGGCGCTCGAGCGGAAGCGTGCGTCCTTGACCACTCCCTGCGGATCGACGACCAGGAACAGATTGATGTGGTCCGGAGCATTCTGCGCCCCGTGTTCGGTGGCGATCAGCCGACAGCCCCGCGCCTGGGCATTGGCCTCGGTGAAATCACCACGGTAACTCACCGACTTCAGGCGAGCAGCAACCGCTGGGGAAACATGGGCGACATCGGTGACCGTCACAGGAGGACTCCGGAGATGATCATCACGCTCGGCGGATGACGACAACCATCAGCCGCCGGCCGCGACCATCGTGGCCTAGAATCTATCAATCCAATGGTAGGAACCCTTCTGCGACCCGCGTCTCCGACAGGCTCCCAGGGCACCTCGCTGGCCGTGACAACAAACCGCCTACAAAAAAGATTATCGTTTATCCATCCACCGATAAAAGTCCGCCCACGCATGTCCGACCACTCGTCTGCCCAATGGCCCCTGCTTTCACGCATCACACGACAGGGATGGGAGTACCGCTGGCTGGCTGGCCTGATGCTGATGACCACCGCCGCAGTCACGGCGCTGACCGGCTTCCAGGGCAAGCTGTTCAAAGACCTGCTCGATGCGCTGACGGCGGTGCAGCATAGCGGCAGCGTTGAAGCAACGACCGCCGCCACCGGTGAAGTCCAACGCGTGGCGCTGATCATGCTCGCCTTGGCCATACCCCTGGGCCTGTTGTCCTACAGCGCCTGGCTTACCGGCCAGTACCTCGCCAACCGCTGCATGCGCGACCTACGCTCACGCTTCGTCGCCCATTTGGTGCGCCTCGACCTGGCCTTTCACGGTGAACTGGCGCGCGGCGAGCTGCTGTCACGGGTCACCGCCGACCTCGATCGTCTGTATTCGGTGCAGTCGATGCTGTTCGGCAAATTCATCCAGCGCCCGGCTCTCGCCCTGGGCTACATCGCCGCGGTATTCTGGGCCTCGTGGCAAATCGGCCTGGCGGTGTTCATCGTCCTGGTGCCGATCGGCGCGATCATCGCCCGCATCCTGCGTAAAACCCGGCATCGCTCGCAACGCGCCCAAGAGACCCTCGCCACCACGCTGATCGCTTTCGAGCAGATCACCGGCGGCATCCGCGTCATCAAGACCATGGGCTCGACCGAGCGCGAAGTCGCGCGCTACAGCGGCCTGAACGAGGATCTCTATGGCGACCGCCAGCGCGTGGCGCGGGCCCGCGCGCAATCCGAGGGCATCACCCAGGGCTCGGTGCTGCTGATGGCCGGCGGGGCGATGTTCCTGGCTTCGCTGCTGTTCATCCGCGGCTGGATCACCCCCAGCGATCTGCTGGTGTCGCTGACCTTCGTTGGCCTGCTCATCGGTGCCCTGCGTGAACTCCAGAAAGTCTGGGGTGACATCCAGGAGAACCTCCCCGCCGCCGAGCGCGTATACGCCATCCTCGATCGCCAGCCGACCCTCGTCGATCGTCCGCAGGCGCCGGCCCTCGCCGCCCCACAGCGCGCCATCCATCTGGAAGACGTCAGCTTCCGCTATGCCGCCAACAGCGAGGCGGTGATCGAGCACATCGATCTGATGATTCCCGTCGGGCGGACCACTGCCCTGGTCGGACCATCGGGGGGCGGCAAGAGCACCATCCTCGATCTCATCCCCCGCCTGCGCGACGTCAGCGGTGGACGCATTACCTGGGACGGCGCCGACATTCGCGAGGTCCAGGCCGACAGCCTAATCCGCCACGTGGCCATCGTCAGCCAGGACTCCTTCCTCTTCAACGACACCGTGCGCGCCAACATCCGCTACGGCAAACCTGGCGCTTCCGATGCCGAGGTCGAACAGGCCGCGCGCCGCGCGCATGTCCACGATGCCATCCTCAGCCTCGAAGGTGGCCAAGGTTATGACACCGTCGTCGGCGATCGCGGCGGACGCCTGTCAGGCGGTCAACGCCAGCGCGTGGCGATTGCGCGCGCCCTGCTGCGCGATGCCCCGATCCTGCTGCTCGACGAGCCGACCAGCGCCCTCGATGCGACCAGCGAGCAGCATGTGCAAGAGGCCCTCGATGAGCTGATGAAGAACCGCACGACGGTGGTCATCGCCCATCGCCTAGCGACGGTCCAGCACGCCGATTGCATCCATGTTATCGGCAAACGCGGACCCGGCCCCTCGCAGGTGCTGGAATCGGGCACGCATGCGGAACTGGTGGCAAAAAACGGAGAATATGCGGAATTAGTGCGACTGCAGCAGTTGGGGTAGCAGAGGGACCAGGGACCAGAGACCAGGGACCAGAGACCAGCGACCAGAGACCAGAGACCAGAGACCAGAGACCAGAGACCCGCGACCAGCGACCAGCGACCAGCGACCAGCGACCAACGACCAAATTGCATCCGGAACTTACCCGTCTTCATGACTGCGCTCACCGGAACCAAACAGTTATTACTGGTCACTGCTCGCCTTCGTTGGCGACCCGTAGCCAGCGTTCCGGGATTATATCTCGATCATCGTAGTCCGGATGGATCCACCATTGTCGGGGGGCGATGACGATTTGTTCCGAGCTACCAGCCAGCCAGGCTCCCCACCACGAAAACGTGCTGTTGGCGATGATGTGGTGACGACACAAGGTCATCAGTCGCAGATCTTCATGACCGGCATTGCGGTTATGATCGACGAAACGCGTGTCCGCAGGCAGGTTCAATTCCGTGCGGGCTGCCTGCGGGTCGTCAGAGAAACAGAAAAAGCGCGGATGCTCGACCCGGTTGCTGATCTCCTGCACCGCCTTCTGGTAATAGGACCGGCCCAGGCTGGCGTAAATGGCGGCATTGCCGCCCGCCAAGTAATCGCCACGTCGAACATGGATGCTCACCGGATTGGCGCAGGCGGCGATCTCCGCCGCGATCTCGGCGTTGCGGCCGCTGGGCGGCTCGCGGAAGGTCAGGTCCTGGCGGATTTCGGCGGCGTGATCCGCGAAATAGCGCTCGCACATCCAATGGCCCTTGAGGTAGCAGGGCGTGCTTGCCGCCACCACCTGCGGTTCGAAACGCCAACCGCTCTCGCGGACATAGCCGGGATTGCGCGCCAGACCCAGCGAGCGCCGCACATGAAACCATTCACGACTGAGCTTGCTCTCGCCAAAGCCACGAATCCGGCGGACCACGCCGGCATCGGCATAACCTGCCCGCAAGGTGAAGATGCCCAGGCCGAAGGGGCGATATTGTTCCGAGGCCAAGACACCGACATCCATGTGCAAGGGAGCCTGCCGCCGACAGGCCAAAGCCAGACCGCAGGCATACATGAACAGCTGATTGCCGAGCCCGCCGTAGATGCGGACGATCACTGGTTGGTCGTTCATGGGTGCAATGGTCGCACCGACTGGAGGCCACGGAAGTCCGTATCCCGACCGACCGACGTGCGCATTTTTCGATGGTCAAGCGCGCATGATGCCTAAATTTCCCGACGTGTCCGCGTCTTCTTTGCCAACCGCGCCATTGCGCGTCTTGATGATCAACACCGAGCACGGCTGGCGTGGTGGTGAGCGGGTACTGGAATTGATCCTCGGGCACCTGCCCGCGGGCATCGCCATCACCACGGTCTGCCAACCCGGATCCGCCCTCGCCCAGCGTTTCACCACCCATGGCTACCGCATCCACCCCCTTGCCATGCGCAGTGCGTTGAACATCTCGACGCTGACCTCCTTGCGCCGCCTGGGGTGTGCGCACGACGTCGTGCACGCACAGACCTCGCACGCGCACGGCTTGGCGGTGTTAGCACTGGCCGGCACCGGCATTCCGGTGTTGGTGACGCGCCACCTCGACTTCCCCATCGGCTTCTTCTCGAAGTGGAAATACCGGGCGGCTGATCATTTCGCCGCCGTCTCGGGACGGGTGGGCGAAACCCTGGCGGCTGCCGGAGTCGCGCCGCAGCGCATCACCGTCATCCGCAATGGCGTTGAAATCTCGGACGCAGACCGCGATGGCGGAGGCCGTCAGGAATTACGTACGCAGCTGGGCATTCCGTCAGAGGCCATCGTCGCCATGTCCGTGGGCCAGCTCACCGAACAGAAGGATCCGCACCTGCTCCTGGATGCCTGGGCCACGGCCACGCAGGAGCTCCCCAAGGCCTGGCTGGTGCTGGTAGGCACAGGCGACCTTGAGGCATCTCTGCGTGCACGGGCCGTGCCGCGGGTGGTCTTCGCTGGCTTTCGCAACGATGTCACGGCGTTGCTGCGGATGGCCGATCTGTTCGTCCTCGCCTCGCGCAACGAAGGCCTGCCACTGGCGGTCTGCGAAGCCCTGGTCGCCGGCCTGCCGGTAGTTGCCACCCGCGCCGGCGGAACCCCCGAGGTCGTCCACGATGGCGACGACGGCCTGCTGGTCGCGATTGGTGATCGCGCAGGTTTGACCAGCGCCTTGCGACGACTGCTCACCGATGAATCCGAACGGCGCTCCTTCGGCCACGCCGCCCGCACCCGTGCCGCCCGCGAGCTGGGAGCCGGGCCGATGGCAACCGCCTATGCGGCGCTGTATCGGCGGCTGCTCAAGGTCCGCCCATGAATCCGCCTGACCGCACGGTGAAATCAGGCATTTCTGCGGTGCTGATCACGCTCAATGGCGAACGGCATCTGCCTCAGGTGCTCACCGCGCTCGCCGGCTGCGCGGAGATTGTGATTTTGGATTCCGGTTCCACGGATGCCACGCGCGAGATCGCCCGGGCTCATCGAGCCGTCTGGGCTGAACGCGCCTTCGATGGCTATGGTCCGCAGAAGCGCGCCGCCGTCGCCCTCGCCAAGCACGACTGGGTGCTGCTCATCGACGCCGATGAAACCGTCGATGCCGAGCTCGCCGCCGCCCTCGCCAGCGCGGATCTCGGCGATCCGCAGCGGGCGTATCGCATGCGCCGGCGCAATTTCGTCGGCAGCCAGGAAATCCGCCACGGCATCTTCGGCAACGAGTATGTGACGCGGCTGTTCAATCGCACGGTTGCCAACATTTCCGACGACGCCGTCCATGAAGCGGTACGCGGCGCGCCGCATCTCGCCACCTTGCCCGGCAGCATCCTGCACGCGAGCTTCAGTGATGGCGCTGACCTGTTCCTGCGCATGGCCAAGTACGCGCGCACCAAGGCCACCGTCTGCCGCGCCAACGGCCGACGCGCCGCTGCCCCGCTCTTGGTCCTGCGTGCGGGATGGGCCTTCTTCCGTTGCTATGTCCTGAAGGGCGGCTTCCGCGACGGACGCCTAGGAGTGCTGGTGGCCTTGTCCGCAGCCTGCGACGCGGTGGTGGGATTGGCCATGGCGTCATCCGAGTAAGCCTCCATGTCGCACCGCCGATCACTGGTCCTGTGCCAAGAGAATGCCCAGCTCGGCAATCGCCTGATGGTCTACGCGCACCTCCTGGCGGCGGCCGGGGAGCGCGGCTGGAACCTGCTCAATCCGACCTTTGAGCCCTACGCTGATCTCTTCGTCGGGACCTCCTCTCGGCCGCACGGACGCTCTGTGTTCGCCGTGCGCTGCGCCTGGCAAACGGGCAAGATCCGAGGAGCCTGTCGGGAGTAGATGACCGAGAATGGCGAAGGTATCGTGCGGCAGATCCAAGGCGGCAAGGCGGGCGGATAGCGAGAGCTATCTGACCGTGGCGCCGTCGCACGGAGGTCGTTGCGTGTGCTTGCTGGCATCACTTGCGGTCAACGCTACGACTTTCCCCCGCACAGGAGTCCCTCATGACCAAAGCCCTCGTTTTTCCCGGTCAAGGCGCGCAGTACGTGGGCATGGCTGTGTCCCTGGCAGCGCTCCATTCGCAGGCCAAGGCGCTGCTCGATGAGGCCGATGCGGTGCTCGGCTTCGCCCTGTCGAAGGTCATCGCCGAAGGGCCCGAAGCCGAACTCACGCGCACCGATATCAGCCAGCCGGCGATCCTCGTCGCCAGCCTGATGGCCTTGGCGGTGTTGAAAGCCAAGCTCGGCAACTCTTACGACAACTCTTACGGAAAAGCAGACGTGCAAGCGGTAGCCGGCCTGTCGCTCGGCGAGTACACCGCCCTGGTCGCGGCCGGCGCGCTGACCTTCGCCGATGCCGTCAAGCTCGTGCGCATCCGTGGCGAGGCCATGCAGACCGCCGCCGAAGCCGTGCCCTCGGGAATGGTCGCGCTGATCGGGCCCGACGAGGCCACCGCGCAGAAGCTCTGCGATGCCGCCGCCGGCGGCGAGGTCCTGCAGGTCGCCAACCTCAATGCTACCGGTCAGGTGGTGATCTCGGGCACCAAGAGCGCCTGCGAACGGGCCATCGCCCAGGCCAAGGATTTCGGCATCCGCCGCGCCGTCGCCCTGCCGGTGGCGGGGGCCTTCCATAGCGCGCTGATGGCGCCGGCCGCCGAGCGCCTCAAGGCCGCCCTGGCGGCGACGCCGATCGCTGATCCCAAGATCCCGGTGTACACCAATGTCCACGCCGGGCCGGTGACGCGCGCCGCCGAGATCCCCGCGCTGCTGGTCAGCCAGCTGACTAATCCGGTGCGCTGGGCGCAGTCGGTGCAGAACATGCAGGCCGCCGGCATCAGCGAGTTCTGGGAGATCGGCCCCAACAAGCACCTCTCGGGCATGATCGCGCGCACGGTCCAGAACGTGGTCTGCAAGAACCTCGACAAGGCCGAGGATCTCGCGCAGTTCTAGCGCCTTGAGCGCGGCTGGCCGCCGGCAGCGACCACTGCCGCCGAGAGCTCGGCATGGATCCGGTCTACGACCTCGGAACTAACCTAGCCGCGTCCGATGCAGGCTTGGTTGGTGACCACCGCCACCAGCCAGCCGGCGCGGGTCAGCGCCACCAGCGCCGCCAGGCTGCCGGGGATGAGCACGAATTCCGCAGCCGACAGCACCGAGGCGGTACGATCGACATTGATCACCCTGTCACGGTCGAGCAGGACCACGCGCGGTGCCGTCGGCATGAAGCGATCCTCAGACGTCGAGACGTTTCGCCACGGCTAGGGCGAAACGTTCGATGAAGTCGCGGCGGATGCTCACGTCGCTGCCCATGAGGGTCGCGAACATGCGCTCGGCTTCGATGGCGTCGGTCATCGTCACCTTGTACATCGTGCGCCGCGTCGGATCCATGGTGGTTTCCCACAACTGATCCGGATTCATTTCGCCCAAGCCCTTGTAGCGCTGGATATCGAGGCCGCGTTCGCCGAAGCGCCGCACCGCCGGCACGAGATCTTGCAAGGCGGTGAGCACGGCTTCCTCCTTGTCGTCGGAGAAGGTGAACGTCGCCACGCGTCCGGGATGATCGATGAGGAAGGCCGGATCGAAACCCGCATCGCGCAATTTCCCGAGGCTGCCTTCGATCTGATGGCGCTCGGTGAACTCGACGATCTCGGGGAGGATCGGCGCCGGGGCATCGACGTCGCCGTCGAGCAGTTCGCTCGCCGGCACTTCGGCAGCGGGCGCCGCCGCCCCGCGACCGAGCAGGACATCGAGTTCACCTTCGGTGGTGAGGAAGCGTTCTTCTTCGCCGATGCGTGCGCGGTACAGCGGCAGGACGCCGGCGGTGTTACGCATGCGCAGGTACTCTTCGAGGGTCAGGCCCTTGAGCGCCAGGACGCGTTCGTGCTCTTCGAATTCCGAGAGGACTTCGACCAAGTGCGTCAAGGCGGCGCCGTCGACGGTACGCTCAGCGCCCGAGGTGCGCTCGATGAGCTTGGCATGGCTGAGGCCGAGACGAATCTTCTCGCCGTTGAGGAGCTTTTCGTTGTAGACGTACTCGCTGCTCTTGCCGCGGGTGACCTTGTACAAGGGCGGCGCAGCGACGTAGATGTTGCCGTTCTCGATCAGCTTGACCATTTGGCGGAAGAAGAACGTCAACAGCAGGGTGCGGATGTGACTGCCGTCGACATCGGCGTCGGTCATGATCACGATCTTGCCGTAGCGCAGGCCTTCGATGTTGAATTCATCGGTGATGCCGACGCCGATGGCCTGGATCAGGGCGCTGATTTCGGAATGTCCGAGGACCTTGTCGATGCGCGCCTTCTCGACGTTGATGATCTTGCCCTTCAGCGGCAATATAGCCTGGTAGCGGGCATCGCTGCCGCGCTTGGCCGAGCCGCCGGCGGAATCGCCTTCGACCAGGAAGAGTTCGGTCTCTTCGACCTTGCGCGAGGTGCAGTCGCGGAGCTTGTCGGGCATGCCGGCGTTGCTGAGCAGACCCTTGCGGTTCTTGCGCGTCAGTTCGCGGGCCTTGCGCGCGGCTTCGCGGGCGTCCATCGCCGCGCAGGCCTTGAGGATCACCAGGCGCACGATCTTGGGGTTGGCTTCGCAATAGCTGCGCAGGCGTTCGCCGAAGAGCTGCTGGACGATGCCCGCGACTTCGCCGTTGATCAGGCGGTCCTTGGTCTGGTTCGAGAACTTCGGCTCGCGCATCTTGACGCTGACGATCGAACACAGGCCTTCACGCAGGTCGTCGCCGGCGGGGACCTTGTCGCCCTTGAGCAGGCCGTTGGCCTTGGCGTAAACGTTGAGCTCGCGCGTCAGAGCGGTCTTGAAGCCTTCGAGATGCGCGCCGCCGTCACGGTTGCGGATGTTGTTGGCGAAGCACAGGCACTGCTCGTCGTACCCGTCATTGTACTGCATCGCGACTTCGACTTCGGTGCCCTCGGGCGTCTCGCCGCGCAGGTGGATCACCGGATGCATGGCTTCCTTGCCGGAATTCAGGTAGCGCACGAAGCCAGCGAGGCCGTCGGTATTGTAGAAGACTTCGCTTTTGCCTTCTTCGCGTTGATCGGCGAGGGTAATGCGCACGCCGTTGTTGAGGAAGGCCAGCTCACGCACGCGGGCGGCGATGGTGGTGTAGTCGTGGATGAGGTTGGTGCCGAAGATCTCGGCATCGGGATGCCAGGTGATCTTGGTCCCGCGGTGCGTGGATTCGCCGACGATCTCCAGGCCGCTGATCGCCCCGCCCTTGGAGAAGCGCATGCGGTAGTGCTTCCCATCGCGATGGACCTCGGCGATCATCAGCGACGAGACCGCGTTCACGCACGAGACGCCGACGCCATGCAAGCCGCCGGACTTCTGATAGGCGCCTTCACCGGCGTTGTCGAACTTGCCGCCGGCGTGAAGGATGGTCAGCACCACTTCGAGGGTGCTCTTGCCCGAGGACGGATGCGGGGCCACCGGGATGCCGCGACCGTTGTCCGCAACCGACACCGAATTGTCCGGATACAGGGTGATGTGGATATCGGTGCAGTAGCCGGCGAGGGCTTCGTCGATCGAGTTGTCGATGACCTCCCACACCAGCTGGTACAGGCCTGAGGAGGCGGTGTCGCCGATGTACATGCCCGGGCGCTTGCGCACCGCTTCCATGCCTTCCAGAACCTGGATTTTATCGACTCCGTAATCACCTCCCACCGGTACCGGCGCGGGGCTGTGCACGGGCGTATCGGAAGGATCGGAGGCGGCGGGCTGGACGTCACTGGACATGCGGAGGAATCCGTGGTTTAGCTGATCTCGCCAGCGTACCGCGTCACCCCTGCGAGCAAGAAGTCTCGGCTGTTATAGAAGGCTTCAGTTCAGCCTGGATTGGGGACCTCGGAGGGCCCTCATGAGAGCCCCTAAAACGACACCGCCCGCCCTCGGATGAGGGGCGGGCGGGAGAGGGCAGCAATGGGTGGTTCGAGAGGCTGGCGACGAGCCAGGGGCCAGGGGCCAGGGGCCAGGGGCCAGGGACCAGGGACCAGAGACCAGAGACCAGAGACCAGAGACCAGGGACCAGAGACCAGAGACCAGAGACCAGAGACCGCACAATGCGCTCATCCCTGAAAATTGAGATAACTGCCAATTTTTTCGTGGGTTTAAACAACCACCTTCACTTATGACTTTTCATTATGAATAAAATGTACATAAGTCATTTCACTGCAGCTACTTAGGTGATTTGAGTGTGACACACCGTAAGTTTCTAACCTGACTAACCACCCGTGGGCGAGGCGTTGCGCATAATGAGCGGCCTATGTCCACCGCACAAACTCCCTCCCCGATTTCGAT
>JBIILZ010000172.1:0-5893 GCA_044338255.1 Planctomycetota bacterium
GGCCCGGCCCGTGGGTATTCACGTGCGGGGCCACGGCAGCATTGGCTGTTCGACAGCGTCGGCAGTACGAGAGACGTGGAGCGTACAGGGCGCCCGTATGGCCGGGGCGGCCGGCTATGTCCAACTCGTGCAGCCCGTCGATACGGCCACGATCAGCCACCATGGCGATCTGCTGGCGAATCTGCAACGGCCCGATTTCCTGCTCGCCGATGGCAAGCTCTATGGCGTGCCGGTGAATTACGGCCCGCTCGGCCTGGCCTACAATGTCAATGCGGTGAAGAGCGTACCGGTGTCGTGGAAGGCGCTCGTCGAATCCGGTCAACCATTCGCGGTGTCGACGGATTGGCCCGAGGCCAATGTCGCCGTTGCCGGCCTGATCGCCGGCGTGTCCAAGAGCAAGGCCTTTGATTTCGACTCGCTCAATACCCCGGGAGTCAAATCCGTACTGACGACCATGGCCAAGAAATCAGCGAAAAAATGGAAAGGCATCGACGATGCGGCGACCCTCAAACTGACCTTCAGTGAATAAATTCCAGTCTTTTGCACTGGATACTTAAAGATTACTTCATATCCGCCCGCGCCGAACGTGGAATAAACAGGAGTGCCGTTAAATGAAAGAGTAACCCCCGCACTGTTTGCAAATCCCTCCCACCAAACTAGCCCCTTCGAGTCTGATTGAGATTGATTCAGAATTGTGAAGGTAAATTTTAGAGTCCTATTATTGCCTCCTCCGTCAATAATTGCGCCTACTGGTCCAATGAAATCAAGCGCGTGCAATAAATTAGAAAAAACCAATAGACAAACAAGACACCCTAACTGAGCGAAAGTCATCATAAAAAAATTCCTAATCCACACACACATCGTTTTCCGCTCGCTCGACGATTGCGTAACCACGACGCTACGCACCCCTTCGGTGCCGAGGATACGCACCTTTTGGGAAAACTATTGAAATAAAACGTAATCCCCGGAAACCACATGCAAACGATCGTCAGGTACTCAATAAATCTGGCGGTACACTTCATCACATTTGACATAGACCGCAACCCTAAATGTGTTTCTTACAATGCAATTGTGGCGTGAACAAAGGGGGAACAAAGGGGACACACCACCTTCAAGGTGGCGTGTCCCCTCTATGGCTGAACAAAGGGGGAACAAAGGGGACACACCACCTTCAAGGTGGCGTGTCCCCTCTATGGCAATGCCCTTAAGTCGTAGTCGGAACCAGCGGCCTGATCCCTTACGACGAAGTCCCCAGATTCGACACCACCCAGTCCTCGATCTCACCGCGGTAGGGACTGGCGGGATCAACTGCCGGATAGTCCTTCGTGAGGTCGTTGATGGTCAGCTTGATATCTAACCAGGTGCTGGCGGTGATGACGCCCCCCGCAGAGAGATCCACGATTGGGGTAGTTCCGTCCATGATCGATTTCAACTTCGCATGGATAGGATCCGTCGGCGCTAGCGAAAGCTCCTTGTTGAGGATGGTGAGATTATAGGCGGTGACGGTGATGGTGATCTTGTCCGACGCATCCTTGGTGGCGACGAAGGCGAGACGGTTGCCACCGGTCCGACTCCATTCTAGGCGCGCGGTGGTGGTATTGACCTGGTTGCCGGGTGGCGTCGATGGCTCGCTGGTCTGATTGCCGCCACCAGCGGAACACGACGCCATGCCCAGCAAGGCCGTCGAGCAGAACAGGAAACTGAAAAGCAGCCGGCGCATATTTACTCGTTATTCACAACGAAAATGGTCATTTTTCGGTGCTGTTTGGACGCTCTCATCGACCTCATCACAGATAGAGGACGCTATTCCCACGACGGTGGAAGCAAACCCAAAGTGGGCCGGCACCAGGATCCGAGGAGCATTTAGCGGCCTTCGTCCGAACCTGGCGGCATGACTCGGGCATTGTGGGTAGGAGGGCCCTTCGATACTCAATCACGTGCATGGAAGACTCGGCCTTTCTCGCTCGTGGCTATTGGCGACATGGTCAGCTCACCTGCACCATGGTCGCCTCCACGTACGCACCGACCGACGAGCACATCGCCGGAATCGACGAGGCCTGGACGAGCGCCTGCGCGCGGCCCGGGGTCCATCTTTTCGATGGCCCGCTCTGTCGTTTTGAGCAGCTCAGCGCCACTCCCGAGCACTTCCAGCTGAACGTCTCGCGGTGCAGCTATAAGCAGTTCCTGGGCACCAACGGTACGCATCCGCATTGGGCCACCAGCCACGGCTGGGCGAGCCTGGCCAATGCCGTGGGCACCAGCGCCGCCCTGGTCAGTGGCGATGGCTGGCTGGTGTTCGGGCGACGCTCGTCAGCAGTGGCCCTGTATCCGGGATGGGCGCATCCCTTCGGCGGCATCCTCGAGCCGGGTGAAACGACCGATCTGCTGGCAGAGATGCAGCGCGAACTCAGCGAGGAGATCGGGCTCGCCGCCGCCGACATCAGCGAGCTGGCGTGCATCGGCTTGGTCCGCGATCCGCAACTGCTGCAGCCGGAGCTGATCTATCTGGCGCGCACATCGCTCCCCCTGGCGGAACTCGAACGGCGTCTCGATGCCGGCGAACACACCGCCTGCTGGAGCGTACGCGCCACCCCAACCGCTATTGCCGCCGCCCTGGCCGGCGAACAGTTGACGCCGGTAACCCGTCTGGTTCTCCAGCGATTTTCAGAGCTCCCATGAGGTCCCTGCCGCGGCGCTGGAAGTTCATCGGCGGGGTCGCACTGGGCCTGGCCGCCGTGGCGGTTAGCGCCGTGCTGCTCATCCGTCCCGTGCTGCGTTGGCAGCTGGCTGCTGCCGGTTGGCCCCACGCCACCATCGCCAGCGTACGCGTCCACAGCCACGGTCTGACGGTTTCGGGAGTCGATCTCCTCGGCGATGGACAGGTCACGGCGCAACAAGTGCACAGCGATTGGTCGCTGGCGCACGTCGCCGTCAATGGCTTGGCGATCACTGTTGCAACCGCCGATTGGCAGGCGCTGGCGCCAGCAACCTCGGCAAACATCGACGCAGCTACGCCGCCGACGTGGCCGCTCGCCGAGCTGCGCCTGAATGACGCGGTGATCACCATCGGCTCGCAGCGCGTCGAGGTCGACGCCACCATCGTACGCCTCCAGCCTCGTCTCGTGCACCTCACGGTGCAGGCCACTAGTCCCGCCCAGGCGGCCATCGACCTCGACGGCACAGCCTCGTTGTCGGGAGATGGCGATGTGCATCTGGTGGCGCGGCGTCTGCCGCTGGAACTGCTGGCGTCGACACTGCCGCCGACCCTGTTACCGCTATCCCTGATACCGACAGCCACGCAGGGCCTTGTCAGCGGCGATGTACGCCTCTCGCGCACCGCCGGCGTCCTTGGCGTCGTCGGCGAGTTCGCGCTCAGCGAGCCGCGCACGACCCTGCCCCTGATCGGTGAAATTCGCGCCCGGCAGCTGGCCGGACGGATCCGCTGGAGCAGCGCCACACCCACCGTGCTCGCCGGAGAGGCACACCTCGACGCCGCCCGGGCGCAGATGCTGGGAGTCGCGATCGAGGTCCCGACGGCAATCCTCCTGGGACATGATCAGCGCCTCGATCTCGTCGCCCAGGCCCGCGTGCTGGGCGCCGATCTGCACCTCGACGGGCATGCGAGCGCCGATTTCAAGAGTGCCGCCGGGACGCTGCGTCTTGAGGGTGTGGACCTCGCCACGCTTGCCGGCCTTGCGCGGCCGTGGCTGCCGCTGCCGATAAGCGCCAGCGGTCAGGCGGGCCTGGCGATGACCTTCACCAAACTCGCCGAGACCTGGCAAAGCCGGGGCATGGTGTCATGCACCTCGTTGCGGGTGGCGACCGCTGACGGATCCGCCACCCTGAGCGTGCCGAGCCTGCTCACCGAGATCAGTGGCCAGTGGCTTGACCGGAGCTTGAGCGGCACCGCCGTGCTCCAGGTGCAGCATGCCGAGGTCAACGCTCCCGGCCTGCGCATCACCAGCATCGACGGCACCCTGCCCTGGAGCCTAGGCACCGATCCGCAGCTCGATGGCTCCCTGCAATTCACCGGCGTCGAAGTCGCCGGCTTCCCCCTGCGGCAATTGGCGGCGCACGTGCGCGGCGTCGATCAACGCATCGGCGGCGCCGCCCGGCTGGCGGTGCTCGACCACGGGCAGGGGCAGATCGACGGCTGGTATGACCTGCGCCAACGCGGCGGCACCTTCGCGGTGGTCGTGCCGCGCTTCACCATCGTCGATCCCGCCGCCGTGCGCACGGCGGTGCCCGACATGGGCCAGCGCGAGCTGACCGGCGACCTCGATGTCTCGGGCACCGTCGTAGTCACCCGCGAGCAGATCATCCCCGACCTGCATCTCAGCCTCGCCGAAGGCACCTTCCGCGATCCCCAGGCCAAGCTTACCGTCGAAGGACTGGCGGCGGCGACCGCGATTACCGGCTTCACGCCGTTTTCGACCGCCGGCACCAAGCAGGTCACCTTCCGTTCGGCGACCATCGGCAGCCTGGCCTTTGGCGACGGCAGCGCCCGGGTCACCGCCCGCCTGCCCGCGGGCATCGACATCAGCGCCGCCTCGATCGCCTGGTGCGGCGGGCGGCTGACCATTCCCGAGCTGGTCGTCGATCTCGTCCATGGCCAGGCCAGCGGTGTGATCGGCCTGACCCGCATCGAGCTCGGCGCGCTGCTGGAGCTGACGATTCCGCGTCAGGTCAGTGGCGAAGGCCTGATCTCGGGCAACCTGCCGCTGACTCTCACATGGCCGGATTACGTGTTCTCATTCGGGCGCGGAACGCTGCAGGCTGATCCGGCGAGGGGCTGGCTGCATCTCAAGGATCGCACGGCGCTGATCAGCGCGATCAGCACCGGCTTCGCCGTCGTTGATACGCAGATCGTCGACACCGTCGCCGATCTGCTGTTCGATTCCTTGCGCATCGAGTTCGTTCCCGAGACGCCGTTGACCAGCGTCGCGCGCGTGCACCTCAGCGGCCATGGCCGCCATGGCGAGCAGCCCCTGGCGATCGGCAGCCTGGATCTCAACCTGCGCGGCCTGGAGCGCGCCCTTGCCGATGCGCTGTTCATGCAACGCTGGCAGAATCAGCCCGCACCGGCGGCGGCGGCCAGTGCGGCCACGACACCTCCTGACTCCACCATCGATCGCTTCTTTGCTCCCTGAGGTCCTATGCGTACGCTCTGCTTACTCCCCCTGCTGCTCACGGTCGGCTGCAGCTACACAGTCAAGGTCGAGCCGATCCACCTCACTGTCGATGTGAATATCAAGATCGACCGCGCCTTGGATGAGTTCTTCGCCTCTTCTGCGCCTGCGCCTGCGCCTGCGCCTGCACCTGCACCTGCGCCTGCACCGGCACCGGCACCGGCACCAGCTCCGGCACCGGCGCTCAGCACCCCAGCTCCCGCCGTCCAAGCGCCTGCCGCGCCCGTGAAGTGAGGTCCATCATGCTTCGTCATCTGCTCCTCATCTCCTGCCTCCTGGGCTTCATCAGCATTTCTGCGGTGGCTGCGGAAAGTCCTGAAAACCAGGCCGCCAAGGCCGAACTAAAAGCATCCTTCGCCACCCACGCCGCCGCCCTCGCCGCCGCCAAGGCCAGCGGCACGATCGGCGAATGCACCAATGGGCTGGTGGCGGTCGTCGGCACGAGCGCCGATGCCAGCGTGACGGCACTCGTCGAAGCTGAAAACGCCGATCGCAACCGGCTCTACTTGCTGCTCGCCGCCGAGACCCAGGTCACCGCGGCGCTGATCGGCGAACGCAACGCGATGCGCAATTACCAGAATGCCCGTGTCGGCGAATGGCTGCGCACGCGCGACGGCCAATGGAAAAAGAAATAGCCCGGCTCTAGGAGCCTGTCGGAGATAGATTCGACCGGCTCGATTCTGGGGGCGCGGGCGACTCGCCCG
>JBIILZ010000173.1:0-5863 GCA_044338255.1 Planctomycetota bacterium
TCCAGCTCCGCTGTTTCCAGCTCCGCTGTTTCCAGCTCCGCTGTTTCCAGCTCCGCTGTTTCCAGCTCCGCTGTTTCCAGCTCCGCTGTTTCCAGCTCCGCTGTTTCCAGTCACACTGCTGACAGTTCTTGCAGGTCCGTCCTGCTCGGGGCCTTCAGGATGCGGTAATGGTAAGGTTGCGTTGAGATCCTGGCCGTCGATGGTGAACTCGCCGGAACGTTTGACCGGCTGCTTCAGCACCATCGGTTTGCGTAAGAGTCGCGGGATCGCACCGGATTTATGATCGATGGCAGTGAGGGCCTCGTTGCAGGCGCCGATCAGGGCTTCAAAGGTGGTGTAGCGTTTTTCGGTGCTCTTGGCCATTGCCGTCATCACCAATTGACGAGTCAATTTGCTCAGGCTGGGGACGCGCTCGCCGGGATCAGGTACGGGGTCGGTGAGATGGGCGCTCATGATCGCCCCCGGACTCGAGCCTGAGTAAGGCGTATGTCCGGTAAGCAGGTGATAGAGGGTTGCGCCCAGTCCATAGATATCCGAACGGCAATCGAGGGTTTCCCCCCGCACTTGTTCAGGACTCATGTACAGGGGTGTGCCGATGGTCATGCCGGTCTGCGTTAGCCGATCATCGTCGCTATTGGATTTAACCAGGCCGAAATCAATCAATTTAGCGGTATCGCTGAGCGGAAACAGATCGTCGCCGTTGCGTCGCCGCAGCACCAGGACGTTTTCCGGTTTGATGTCGCGATGGATGAGGTGCGCCGTCGTCCACACGTGATCGAGACCTTCGGCGACCTGGCGGGTGAGGTTAAGCGCATAATGTTCAGGCAGGACGCGGTGCTCCTTCAGCAAGGACATGAGGCTCGGGCCTTCGATGTACTCCATGGCTAGCCAGCAGGTGCCTTCGCTATCACCACAGGCGATGATCTCGGCGATGTGCTCGTTACGGACTTTTTCAAGCGCACGGGCTTCGCGATGAAAACGTTCGACAAAATCCTTATCTTCAGCGAGACGCGCATTCATGGTCTTCAGGGCGACTTGGCGCTTGCTCGCGAGGTGCGTCGCGAGGAACACCGTGCCCATGCCGCCGGCGCCGATCTTGCGCAGCAGCTGGAAGCCCGGCAAGGATGCCTGATTGCGGATGATGGCGTCAAGATCGGCGATCTGCTCGCGTGGGAGCAGACGATTGTCGAGCAGGAACTGCGCCAGCAGCGAACGGCCCGCCGATGGCAGCGGATCCTTGGCGTTGATGACCCGCGTCCTGATGTGATCGAGTTGCGGCCTGGAGACCCAGTTGTTCGCCAGCAAAATGGTTGCTGCCGTATCAAGCTGGCTGGCGAGCGAACCAGTCAGGCCGGAAGCATTCGACGTAGCGGCACTCGAAACAGACAAGATAGAGTTCCTAAGAACGAATAGTGAGCTAGGTCGGCTAGTGGCTGAAAACGTTCTTATCAAAAGAATGCTGGCCTGGAAAGGGTAATTAGCCCCTCGTTCGGCCCTTCCGCTATCATGGGCTACGCGGTTGATGGCTTGCGGTTGTCCGAATATTGGCGTATAATTTGCTACACACACCTAGGGGATATCCTGATGTCGCTGCAGATGCGGCAAAATTTCAGCATGCGGATGGAGCAGAAGCTCAAGCTCACGCCGCAGATGATCCAGTCGATCGAGATCCTTCTGCTCCCGCAGATGGCGCTCGAGGAACGACTCATGAATGAGGTTGAGGCCAACCCCGCGCTCGAGATCATCGACGGTCCGAGCGAATCCTATGATGGCCAGGCGGCGACGTCGAACGAGTCCCCGGACCGCTTCCATGACGCCGATCTCGACTGGTTCCGCACCCGACGGGCGGCTCCGCGCGATGAAGACGCCCCCGACAAGATGGAGGCGCTCGAAGCCACGCCCAACCGCATGCCGTCGCTGGCGGATCATCTCATCGAGCAATTGCGCTTCGTCGAACTCAACGATGAAGAGCGTGAATGCGCCGAGGAAATCTGCTGGCATCTCGATCGTCGCGGCTACCTCATCGAGCCCTTGCCCGAGCTGTTTCCGGAAGAAAAACTCGAGGCCGCCGAGCACGCCTGGGAAACCGTCCGTCGTCTGGAGCCCATCGGCGTCGGCGCCAAGAATCTCCAAGACTGCCTCTTATTGCAGCTGGCGCACGAATCGGGTGATAACTCCTTCGAGTTGGAGCTGATTCGTAACCACCTCAATGATCTGCTCAAAAACCGCCTGCCGGCGGTGAGCGCGGCCACCGGTTATAGCATTGAACGTCTGCAAGAAGCCGTCGAGGTGGTGGCCAAGCTCGATCCCAAGCCGGGCCTGCCTTTTTCGCGCAGCGAGAACTCCATCGTCGTCCCCGACGTAGTCGTGGAATGCAACGAGCGCGGTGAATGGATCGTCAGCGTACCCGACGGCCGCGTGCCTAAGGTCCAGGTCAGCGATTCCTACTGGCAGCTCTACGATCACGGCATCGCCGATCCCAAGGACAAGGCCTACCTCAAGGACAAGCTTTCCAGCGCCAAGTTCATCATCGATGCCGTTAATCAGCGCAAGCGCACCTTGCTCAAGATCGTCACCGAGATCATCAAGCACCAGACCGCATTTCTCGAAGGGGGCGTGGAGAATCTGCGGCCCCTGATGCGTCAGAATATCGCCGACAAGATCGGCATGCACGTCGCCACCGTCTCGCGGGCGGTGAAGGACAAATACATCCAGACGCCATCAGGCATCATCCCCTTGGCCGACTTCTTCTCCGGCGGCATCGCCTCATCCGACGGCAGTGAAGCCGAAAGCTCGAAATCGGTGAAGCTGCGCATCGAAAAGCTGATCAATACCGAGAACAAGAAGACGCCCCTCTCGGATCAGGAGATCGCCGACATCCTGGCCAAGGAAGGCCTCGATATCAGCCGTCGCACGGTGACCAAATATCGCATCGCCGAAGGGGTGCCCAGTACGCGTCAGCGGCGGCTCTTCTGATGTGGCGCGGGCTGACATTTGCCCTGCTGTTGGGATGGGCAACGTCGTGGTCAGCGCTGGCCGTCGAGGGCCCGATCATCGACATTCCGACTCCTCCGACTCCTCCGAGTGCAGTCGAAGGCGAAGGTCCCGGACGGGTCCCGCCGGCTGCTCCCGCGAAACCGATGGCCATCGAGTTCACCTGGGAAACCTATCGTAGCGTGGTGGTGATCGGCGAAGGCGTCGGACAACTGCGCCCGGCCTGGGTGGCGACCTATGAGGCGCCGTTGGAGGTGCCCGGGCAGGTCCTGGTCACGCCACTCCTGAGCTTGTTCGGTTATCAGCAGGGCGCCGCGGCTGCTGAAAAATTGGTGGTCGCCTACCGTGCACAGGCCTACCTCGATGCCACCGGTCGCGTGCATCTCGATGCCCGCCGGGCGGTGATCAGCGGTCCGCAGGCGGATCAATGGTCGCCGGACAGCTTCGTCTTCACCCTGCCCAATCTCGTCGAGACGGTCGATGACAACGCCTCGGCGAATGCCGGGCACATCGAGCGCGTGGTCATCCCCGCTAGCGACCCGGCGCTTTACCAGAGCCTGCTTACCAAGGTGCAAGTTGTCGTCGGTGACGGGATCTGACCCTTGGCTGAGCCGATGAGGCAGCGGACGAGAGCGGCGATTCAGGTTGAACCGTGGGCCGCAGCACCACCCTGCCGTCGACATGACTACTTCGCTGATTATGCATGGGGCTGCCGGACGCATGGGCCAGCGGATCCTGGCCCTGGCCGCCGAAGATTCGGCATTCACCATCATTGCCGGGGTTGATCGCCAAGCTGGCTCGCTGCGTGGCCTGGGCATCGCCAGTGACGCTCCGATGTTGGCCGCGCTGCCCATCCAGCCGGGCGCCGTGGTCATCGATTTCAGTCACCATACGGCATTTTCAGCGGTAGCGGCGCATTGCACGGCGCACGGCATGGCCTTGATCTCGGGCACCACCGGCATCGCTCCGGTGGCGCTCGAACAGGCCCTGGCGCCGGCAGCGGAAAAAATCGCCGTCCTGCATGCGATGAACATGAGCGTGGGTGTGAACGTGGTCTTCCAGATGGCCGCCAAGCTTGCCGTCGCGCTTGGTGGCGACTACGACATCGAGGTCGTCGAGGCCCATCATCATCATAAGAAGGATGCGCCCTCCGGCACCGCCTACGGTATCACCGATGCCATCTGCGCCGCCACCGGACGCACGCGCAGCGATCTTGTGCATGGCCGTGAAGGCGATGTCGGCGCCCGCCGCAAAGGCGAAATCGGCGTCCATGCCCTGCGCATGGGTGATGTCGTCGGCGATCACACGGTCTACTACGTCGGCAACGGCGAACGCATCATGCTCGGCCATCTCGCGCACAGCCGCGACATCTTCGCCCGCGGCGCCCTGCGCGCAGCCGCCTACATGGCGCAGCAGCGACCGGGGCGTTATTCCATGGCCCAGGTCCTGGGACTGTAGGCCATGCGCAGGACCGCTCTCATCGCCAAGCCGATCGTGGCTTTCAGGCGAGCCGGGCGATGAAGCTCGCGGTTCGATTGCCCAACTGGGTTGGTGATGCCTGCATGGCCTTACCGGCGTTGCGGGCCTTGGCCGAACGCGACATCGAGCTGCACCTGTTCGGCAAGGGCTGGGCCGCGGAGCTATTTTCCGCCCACGGCTGGCCGGTGAGCAAGCTCCCGGCGGGCCTCTGGCCGGCGAGCGCCTGCGTGCGTGCAATCGGTGCCGAGCGTGGCCTGCTGCTGACCAATTCCTTTGGCAGCGCTCTGCAGTGGCGCTTGGCCGGCGTGCGCGCCGTGGGTTATCGGCGCGAAGGGCGGACGTTGCTGTTGGGACGCAGCCTGCCGCGTCCGCGCGGGCGGCATGAGGTCGAGGTCTTCTGGCGTCTGGCGCAGGAAGTGACGACGTGGCTGGGCTTGCCGCCGATGCCGGCGCAACCTCCGCAGGCGCTCGGGCTGCAATTGACCGAAGCTCATCAGCAGGCTGCTGAAGAAGCCTTGCGCCGCAGCGGAGTGCACTCGCCGTTCGTGGTCCTCTGTCCGTTGGCGGCGGGGACCATCAATGGCCAGTCGAAGGTCTGGCCGGCGTTCGCCCTGCTCTCGCGGCTGATCCAGGAACGCGGCCTACCGGTGGTGGCCTGTCCCGGACCCGGCGAGGAGGCCGCCTGCGCCGCCGCCCTGCCGGGAGCCCGCCTGCTACCGGGACTGGCCCTGGGGGCCTACGCCGCGGTCTGTTCACGAGCCCTGATCACGGTCGCCAACGACTCCGGCCCGATGCACCTCGCCGCCGCCGTCGACGCCCCCGTCATCGGCATCTTCGGCCTCGGCGACCCCCATCGCACCCGCCCCTGGTCAACGCACGGCCAAGTCATCGGCGACGCCATCACCTGGCCAACCGCCACCACCGTCATGCGCGCTCTCGACCTCTGAATTTTCGCCAAGCCCCGCGCAGCAATTGCTCACCTACCAAAAGCCGATGCCCGCCCCGCGAGGCTAGCATAAAAAAAATCTCTAGATCCGCCCCCCGATGCCGAGCCCCACGAGGCGAGCATGCCGGGTGGCCCCCGCTCGAAAAAAAATCCCGTATCAATGGGACGACTGAGCTGAGAGCGAGGCTAGTCGCGCAGATGCAAGGCGCCGAAAGCCGCAGCTCATCCCACACCCGATGCCGAGCCCCGCGAGGCGAGCATGCCGGGTGTTCCCCGCTCGAAAAACATCCCGTATCAATGGGACCATTGAGCTAAGAGAATGCATTGCGTTGCTTCGAGCCGCGGCGCGATCGATGCCGATCCCGCTCCAGGCGCGATTGCGCCGCGGGTTGAAGAAACGGGTGTTGGACATGGCCCTGGGTGATTTGCTTCCGCATACCAGGT
>JBIILZ010000174.1:0-5811 GCA_044338255.1 Planctomycetota bacterium
TCCAGGGGCGAAGCACCCTGGTTCGAGCGCGCACCCGCGCGAAGAAGCGGGGGGTTTGGGGGGCGCGAGGCCGGAGGTGATGGGACAATCCGGCGCGTGCAGGGGCGCAGCCCCGAACCCGTCGGTTGCCCATCACCGGGAGGCCGGAGCCCCCCGACTATCAGGGGGCGCAGCCCCGAACCCGTCGGTTTCCCATCACCGGGAGGCCGGAGCCCCCCGACTTTAAAGCGCGTCGGCGGCGAGTCCGGCGAGCTCCGAGCGTTCCGACTTCGTCAATGTCACATGTCCGACCATCTTATTCCCACGCAGACGTTCGACGACGTAGGTCAAACCGTTGGAGTTGGAGTCGAGATACGGATTATCAATCTGGTGCGGGTCGCCGGTGAGGACGATCTTGGTACCGTTGCCGACGCGGCTGATAATGGTCTTGATCTCGTGCGGAGTGAGGTTCTGGGCCTCGTCAACAATCGCGAACTGCTTCGAGATCGAACGGCCACGAATGTAGGTCAGGGCCTCCATCGAGATCGCGTCCTCCTGGATCAGGCGCTTGATGACTTCGTCAGGATCTTTTTCTTCGGCCGCAAAGAGATAGTGCAGGTTGTCGAAGATCGGGCCCATCCAGTGCGCGAGCTTGTCATCCTTGGTCCCCGGCAGGTAACCGATGTCCTGGCCCAGGGGCATGATCGGCCGTGACACGAGCATCTTCTTGTAGCGCTCGTCGTGAATGACCTGGGTCAGCCCGCAAGCGAGGGCGAGCAGGGTCTTGCCGGTACCGGCGCGGCCGACCAAGGTCACGAGCTTGATCTCGGGATCGAGCAGCAGCTCGAAGGCCATGCGCTGCTCGTAGCTGCGCGGGCGGATGCCGAACAGTTCGGGGGCGTCGTGATCGATGCGCCGCAGCATCCCGCTCTCGCTGTCGTACATCGAGAGGATCTGATGGTTCTCATCTTTCTTGTCGACAATGACGCAGAACTCGTTGTGGTTGAGCGGACCCTCTTCCTCGTTGACCAGGCCCTTGGGGCTGAAGGCATCCTTCAACGCCAGCTTGTCCACTGTCGCAGCGGTGACCCGCACCATGGTGTAGCCGCTGTAGAGCTGGTCGACGTTGACCTTCTGATTGTTGAAGTCCTCGCTGGGGATGCCCAGGGCGTCGCATTTGATGCGGGCGTTGATGTCCTTGGAGATGAAGAACACATTGTGTCCACCGGTACGCAGCATGTGTGCGCAGCCGAGGATGTGATTGTCCGCCACCCCCGGCAGCATGCCGTCGAGCTCATCATAACCGAGGACGACCTGCACCAATCCGCCGAACTGGGTTTCGATGCCATCGCGCAGCGAACCTTTAAGGCGCAGCTTGTCGAGGCTGCGTGCGACCTCGCGGGCGTTGCGACCGAGTTCGGTGTTGGCGGTCTTGAAGCGATCGAGCTCTTCGAGCACAATCATGGGAATGACCACATGATTGTCTTTGAAAGCCATCAGTGAGCCGGGATTGTGCAAGAGGACGTTAGTGTCGACGACAAAGGTCTTTTCGCGTTTGACGGGGATCTTCTGCTGGGCGGGCTGCGGGGCCATGCGTGCTCGAAATAGAAAAGTGGATGGAGAAAAAAAGTGGATGGAGAAAAGTGGATGGAGAAAAATGGATAGAGTAAAGAGCGAGCTACAACGTGTTGGGCTTCGGTACGGTCATCAACGTCGCCTCGGCGGTGCTGATGATCAGGAATATCGTCGGAGGCGCGGACAAAGGAAGACTCTGGATGACCATCCCCCGGCTATCGAGGACGACCATGGCATCGCGCGAAAAATTAACCGTGAACGAGTTCGTAAGTTCAGCCGACAAGGGCAGTGGAACGCCACCCTTCACAGCCGCGCCTGCGGCACCGCGGGTGGGAATCAGGCGGAGATAGCCAGCACCCTGGGCATTGATGCTGAAACCGGCGATGTTCCTGGAGAGTTCAAAGGAAATACCCGAATTCGGTGCCAAGCGCACCTGCGTCCCGTCCAACCAGGCATCACCGACGGGCTCCCATCCGAGCGTGCGCAGAGCCGCCTGCCGCTCCTTTATATCTCGCGGCAGCGGCTTGGGTCCCGTCGGCTCCAGGGTGGGCGCAGTGCTGACCGGCGGCAACCCCACGGTCGACTGGGTGAGAAGCCGATTGAGACGCTCGAGGTCGGCCTCATAGGGCTTGAGCAGATTCTTGTCGAGTGTGCGCAGCTCGCCATAGACCTCGGCCGCGGCCTTGGTGTTGTCGGTGCGCAGGGCGTCGAACCCTTTGTTCAGCAGACCGACGACGTTACGCCGTGCAGCCAGATCGATCAAGGTCTCGATGATCGTGGTCCGCTCTCCGAGCACGGCTTTTGCGCGTTTAGCGATGAGGCCAGCCTGCAATGGCTCTTCAGCAATGAAATGCACCGCGGCTCCGCTGGCAACTTCATCGCTGGAAGCTCCAGGAGTCAACGCCGCATCCATGAACAATTTTGCCAGGCTTTTGGGCGGGATCTGCCCCCAGGTCACATTCGAGCTGCTGCCCGCGGCCGACGTCACGGTCACGCCGGCCGCATCGGCGAACACGACATCGACCTCCTCATTGGTGGCCGGATGACTGAAACGCAACTTGATGACCTTCGTCGCCGCGATGCGATTCAAAAACTGCGCACGCCCCGGCCACCATTCGCTGAGTTGACGCAGGGCGCGCGTCGTCGGCGAGCCGATCTCGAGGGCGGCGATCACCGCCTGCGCCTGCGGCAGTTGATTCGCGGAAAGAGCGCGCACCACCGCTCCATAAGCCGTCGCCGCCGCATCTACGGTGGGCAGGATCTGCGCTGTCGGGGCCGTCGATTTCGGAGCCAGCGGCTTGGCGGCGTTGGACGGATCATCGACTTTCGTCGACGTCACTACCCACGGCGCCGGCCGAGTGGGCCCGAATTCACCGAGCGCACCCTGGTTTTCCGCAGGGGCGACCGCGGCCGGAGCCGAGTTCGCCAGCGCCAAGGCATCGGCTTTCGATTGAACGGCGACGGCCCATTCCAGATCGCCCGGGAAACCCCAGTTCGTACGGGCAGGCTCGAGTTCCTTGCGGATGACGGCCGGATCGACCCCGGAGGTCAGCAAACGTTCGATATCCAGCTTCCGGGACTCGTGTTTGGACAACACCAGGGCCTGGCTCTCCTGCTTATCGATCGGATCGGTCAAACGCTCGCAGGTCTTGAGGGCCACTGAATATTGTTCTGCCACCAGTTGATCGGCGATGATCCGGCGGATTTCCAGGCGTGCCTGCGCCGAACTGACGGCCGGGACCGAATCAGCCGGCGCCAGACTCGATGGCACATGCGGATTCTTGGTCGGCAGAGGCGGCTCGATACGCGGTGCCACCGGCAGCTCGGGACGAGCAGTGAGGGTTTCCGGTACCGTAGTCGATGGCGACTGGGCATCGGTCACCGTTCGTCCATGTTGGGGCTGCAAGAAGATCATGTACACCACCGCCGTGGCCAGGATGACCATGACGATGACGAGGATCACCAGCGGGCCATTGCCGTTTGCCGGCGGCACCCGTCGCGAAGGCAGCACGGCATGCCCGCCGCTCGGGTCGCGCCCGCTGCGCGTCCGCGGTGGTGCCGGCGGCAACGGCCCGGTACCGCCACGGCGGCCAGTCTGGACGCCACCCGGGCGCGTCACGCCGCCGGTGAAGGAGGGATTGTGCTGCTGGGCGGAAGTGATCTGAAGGTTCTGACGCTTGGCCCCGCCACCGAAACGATCGATGCCATCGAGCAATTCGCCATAGGTTTGGAAGCGCTGGCTGCGATCGACCGCCACAAGCTTAAGATAAAAATTATTAAGCTCGCGGGAAATGCCCTGCTGGGCATCGCGTAGCAGGCGCGGCCCATTGGCGGCGAGCTTATGCAGGGCCTCCATGGCATTATAGCCGGTGACCAAGCCTTCGCCGGTGATCATGCGGAAGAGCAGGGCGCCGAGGAGGAAGATGTCGCCGCGAACGTCGCCACGAACCTCATCGTTCAGGTATTCCGGGGCCAAGTAGTATTCGGTGGCGGCGCTAGCGCCGGCGAGCTCGCGGATGAGGAAGCGTGGATTCGGCGGAATGCACAATTCATCGAGCAGCACGTTGCCGTCGGGGGCGACAAGCACCACGTCAGGCCGCAACCAGCCATGGATCGCGCCGTGGCGTGCGCCTTCTTCGAGGGCCAGGGCCAATTGGCGAATGATGCCGATGGCATGTGGCGGCGCGAGGGCGCGACGGCGCGAGAGCACGTGCGACAGCGGCTCGTAATCGAGCGGATCCGTCGACAGGAAGATCAGTGCTTCCCCGTTCTGACGAAAAGAAGCCAGATGCAGGAGATTGGGGTGCTGCACCGGCCCGATCATGCGCGTGTAGGACTCGACCGATTCGAAATACCCGGGCTGCGCCAGCAAGGCCGGCGCCAGTACCAGGGCACGATAGACCTTGCCGTTAGCGACCTCGCGCACGCGCAGGCGTCGGCCCTGGGCATTTTCGTCCAACAGATTCACGACCGCGAAACCATCGAGTGGAAAATCTGTGGCCGGCACGATGTAGCCGTTGCGCGACGGCAGGACAGAGGTCGGCTTGAGGGTTTGCACACCGCCGTATCCGTCACCCGACTCTTCATTGGCGCGGTACTCGTCCTCGACTGCCCGGGGCGGGGAATGGATGCCGGTGATCGGCCGTGGTGCATTCTGCGGTAGGCCGGTCTGGCCACGCTCGGGATCGATGACCTGCACCTGCGTCTGGCACACCCCACAGGTATAGATCTCGCCGATCCCGGCACTCGGGACTTCGAGCATGCTCTGACAACGGAAGCAGGTGATCAACCAACTGGTCGGCGCCACCAGCAGCGGCGTCTGCGTGGGTGTCGTTGGGCTGTCGCTGGCGATGATCACCGGCAAGTCGGTCTGCTCGACTTGGTCGAGAAGCTGGCGGACGAGCGCATCGCAGGTTTCTGAGACGCCCTCACCGGTGATCGCCACCGCCCCGAAGCTCGGCCAGTTGCGCACGTTCATCAACGGCTGCAATTGCTCGGGAGCCACCGCGGTCGGCAGATCCTGTTTATTGTACTGCAGAACGATCGGCAGATCCTCGGGCAAGCGATGATGCCGGAGATTGTTCAGCATCTCATTCATCGCATCGATGTTCTCATCGAGGGCTTCGCGGCGCGAATCGGCGACGAAGACCACGGCATCGGCGCCGGTGAGAATCTGGCGACGGGTACCGGCATAATACGATTGCCCGGGTACAGTGTAGAAATCCAGACGAACGGCGTAGCCCTGGATGATACCGAGCTCGGTCGCCAGAAAATCAAACTGCAGCGTCCGCTCAGAATGGGTATCGACGCTGATCAGCTCGCTTGCCTGCCCGGCCGGCGCGCGCGCCCGCAGGTATTGCAGGTTGGAAGTCTTTCCCGCCAAGCCCGGGCCGTAGTAGACGACCTTGAGAATGACTTCCTTACGGGCTGGGTTGTAGCGCATAAAATCGGGTCAGACCTGGGAGGAGGCTACATCCGCCGCAGCGGGATGAACCGCCGTAGGCCGGAAGGACAACAACACCAACAACGCGAAACCGACGCAAATACCCGAATCAGCCACATTAAACGTCGGCCATGGATGGAAGGGTGCGAAACCGAGGTCGACATGGATGAAATCGCGTACGCCGGGCAGGGCCCCTGCCGCCATGCCGATACGATCCACGCCATTGCCGGCGGCGCCGCCGAGAATGAGCCCGAAGGCGAGATTGGCGATGGCCCCGACCTGGCGATAGTGCCGCCACCACACCCAGCTGAGCA
>JBIILZ010000073.1:0-19830 GCA_044338255.1 Planctomycetota bacterium
GCCGACCTTGAACCGTGACCACGGGCATGACGGCATCCTAACCACTCGGGAGCCAGAACCCAGCTAAAAAGTCGACTCGGCCACTGACCTGCCTGAGCAGTTACTTCTACCATTCCAATACCAAGGACGGCAAGGCCTTCATCTGGTTCCATCCCTTCGAGCAGGCACCCGAGCTGCCGGACGCCGAATACCCCTTCTGGCTGTGTACCGGACGCGTCATCGAACATTGGCATTCGGGCAGCATGACCATGCGCGTGCCGCAATTGCGGCGCTCGATGCCGCATGCCTACATCGAGCTGCATCCCGAGGACGCGCAGCGCATCGGCGTCAGCAGTGGCCAGAACGTCACCGTCGAATCGCGCCGGGGCAGCCTGACCCTGCCGGCGTGGATCAACGGACGCGGAAAACCGCCGGTCGGCTCGGTGTTCGTACCGTTTTTCGATGAACGGTTCTTCATCAACGAACTCACCCTGCACAGCCACGACCCCTTTTCCAAGCAGCCCGATTTCAAGAAATGCGCCGTGCGCATTCGCAAGGCGTGAGCGATGGCCGATCCCCTTCCCAGACCGCCGTCACGCATCGTCACCGTCATCTGCCTGCTGGTCATCGCCCTGGCGGTGGCGGGCGTGGTCGTCGGGTTCGCCCCCGCGACTCCAGGGTGGGTGGCTCGCACCAGCCACCCGGCCGAGGTGGAGCCGGGTGACGTCCTGCCCGCCGTGCGCTGGTCCGAGATGGATGGCAAGGCGCGCGGTCCCAATCGCCATTTCCACAGCGATGTCGCGACTCTTCAGAGCCATCTGCCGGCAGTGACCGACCCGGTGGTTAATACTTCCGAGGACAAGGCCATCGCCCTCGCCGTGCGTGCTTCGCGGCGCGCCTACGCCGGCGCCCCACCCACCATCCCGCACCCGGTCGACGCCAATCAGACCTCCTCCTGCCTCGCCTGCCATGGCAGTGGCGTGCAGGTCGACGGCAGGCTGGCACCCAAGATCAGCCATGTACATCTCACCAATTGCACGCAATGCCATGCGCAAGCCGCGACCCCCGGAATGGGCCCCGAGTTCCCCGTCGCCAATACCTTCGTCGGCCTCGCCTCACCGAGCGCCAGCACCCGGGCATGGCCGGGCGCACCCCCGACCATGCCGCACTCGACGCACATGCGCGAAGATTGCACCAGCTGCCATGGCCTCACCGGCCGAGCCGGGATGCGCACTACCCATCCCTGGCGCGTGAATTGCCTGCAGTGCCACGCCACCAGCGCGGCCCTGGATGGACGCGATCAGACGCATGCCTTGGCGCTGCCACCCGGGCCGCCGGTCGCGCCCGTGGCTGGATCCCCCACGCCATGAGCGACCCCGCCGTCAGTCGCCGGGCGTTTTTACACGGCGGGTTCCTGCGCGGCTTCTTCGCTGCCCCGGCGCCGATCGCTAAGGCCGTGGCGACGCTCGCCGCGACCGAACGCAAGCCGCCGCTGATTCCCCTGCTGCGTCCGCCTGGTGCGATCGAGGAAGGAGCCTTCCTCGCTGGCTGCACGCGCTGCGACGCATGCCTGACGGCGTGCCCGCATGGCGCCATCGTCCACGCGCCCGTGCGTCTGCGGGCGGCCGCCGGCACGCCGATGATCGATCCCGGCAACCAAGCCTGCATGGCGTGCGCGGATACCCCGTGCATCACCGCCTGCGGGCCCCAAGTGCTGCGCCGCGAAGCCGGAACCGGCTTTCCGCGCATGGGCACGGCGCGCATCCAGGTCCTCGACTGCTTCGCTCATCAGGGAACCACCTGCGTCTCGTGCAGCGAACGCTGTCCGGTACCAGAGGCCATCGAACTCCGCCTTGGCAAACCGCATATCAACCCCGCGGCCTGCGTGGGGTGCGGGCTCTGCGCGCAAGTCTGTCCGGCACCGCGTCCGGCGATTCTGATCACTCCTCGGAGCCACCCTTGAACGACCTCCCCTTACCCGAACTCTACCAGGGCAACCTCGACGTCGCTCAGGTGCGGCAGCTTTTTTCCGACCTCAGGGAATTTGCGGAGATTGATGGCATCAGCCTCAAGGGAGGTCCATCAGCCATGACCAGCGGCGAGAATACCACCGCCCTCGCTGAGGCCGAAGCCCTGCTGTCCGCCCACCAGGTCATGGGCGTGCAGATCCGCTACCGCTACCAGGATAAGGCGTGGTTCGATACCCTGATGCGGCGCGATGACGGAGTCCGCGTCGTACGCATTGAAGCACCGTAAACGGCTTTTTTTCAGCAGGATAAATCCTCGCTGCGCTTGCATTCTACCTGCAAATGACTATCAAGAACACAATGATGAAAACCTTGGCGGACCTGGCGATCGGCAGCCCTGGAATCGTATCCGAAGTCCATGGCGAAGCTGACTTACGTCGACGTCTCCTGGAAATGGGTCTGACCCCCGGAACCTCCGTACAGCTCATCCGTCGAGCCCCGTTGGGCGATCCCCTGGTTTTGCGCCTACGTGGTTACGACCTGAGCCTGCGCACGGCCGAGGCCCGCCTGGTCCAGGTCGGGTCATGAGTGACCCGCTCACCATCGGCCTCATCGGCAATCCCAATTGCGGCAAGACCACGCTCTTCAACGAGCTCACCGGCCTGCGCCAAAAGGTCGCCAATTATCCCGGCATCACCGTCGAGCGCAAAACCGGACGGATGACCTTAAGTGATGAGCGGGCGGCAGAGGTCCTCGACCTCCCCGGAACCTACAGCTTGGTCGCGACCAGCCCCGATGAGCAGGTCACCCGCGATGTGGTGCACGGCGCGCGTCCAGACTGCCCGGCGCCGCAGGTCATCCTCATGGTCGTCGATGCCAGCACCCTGGCCCGCGGGCTGTTCCTGGTCAGCCAGGTCCTCGAACTGGGCAAGCCGGTGATCATCGCCTTGACCATGAGCGACATTGCCGCCCGTCGCGGCGTAGTCATCGACCTGCCGGCGATGCGCGCCGCCCTTGGCGTGCCGGTGGTCCCGATCATCGGTCACCGCCATGTCGGCATCAAGGAATTGCGCAGCGAACTGGCGGCAGCGACCCAGGGCGAAGTGCCCCATGCCCTGACCAGCGCGCGCGCCAGGCACGCCGACAGCACCGATCCGCTACTGGTCGAAGTCGCCAACCGCTATGCCTGGATCGATGCAGTGATGACCAGCTGCGTCCGCCATGAGGCGGTGACCAGCCACCTCACCGAACGCGTCGACCGGGTGCTGCTGCATCGCGGCTTCGGTCTGGTATTCTTCGCCGCGATCATGGCCACCCTGTTCATGAGCCTGTTCACCTTCGCCGGGCCCCTGATGTCGGCCTGCCAGGATGGCGTCCAGGCCCTCGGCACGTGGCTGACCCAGGGCCTGGCCGAAGGCGATCTCAAGAGCCTGATCAACGACGGCGTCTTTGCCGGCGTCGGTGGCGTAGTGGTCTTCGTGCCGCAGATCGCCCTGCTGTTCCTGTTCCTCGCCCTGCTTGAGGATTCCGGATATCTGGCCCGCGCCGCCTTCCTCATGGACCGCGTCCTGTGTCGCGTCGGCCTGCACGGCAAGAGCTTCATCCCCCTGCTCTCGAGTTTCGCCTGCGCGATTCCGGGGATCATGGCCGCGCGCACCATCAACAGCCGCCGCGAGCGCCTGATGACCATCCTGGTCGCGCCGTTCATGTCCTGCAGCGCCCGTCTGCCAGTGTACGCGCTGCTGATCGCGGCTTTCTTCGGCCACCTCGCGGGCTGGCAGCAGGGCCTGATCATGCTCGCGCTGTACCTGCTGGGCATCCTCGGCGCAGTGGCTGTCGCCTGGACAGCTACGCGCATCCGCGGCTCGCTGGCCTCAACGCCCTTCATCCTCGAACTGCCAAGTTACAAAGCCCCGCAACCGCTGCATGTCCTCAATCAAGTGTGGCAGAACACCTCGGCATTCCTGACCAAGGCCGGGACCACGATCTTCGTCCTCTCGATCCTCATCTGGGCCATCACCACCTATCCCAAGCCCTCGGAAAAGGCCGTGGCCACCAGCACCCAGGCCTTTGCCGCCAGCTACACCGCGCCCGAGGTCGGCACCGAGGCCGAGGCCCAGCGGCAACTCGCCCTCGACCGTCGTCTGGCTGCCGACGCGCTCGACCACAGCCTTGCCGGCCGGCTCGGCCATGGCCTGGAGCCGGTGCTCGCGCCCCTCGGCTACGACTGGAAGATGGGCATCGGCCTGGTGGCGGCCTTTGCCGCCCGCGAGGTCTTCGTCAGCACCCTCGGCATCGTCTACAGCGTTGGCGATCCCGGCGATGAAACCGGCGACCTGCAGTCGGCGATGAAGGCCGACCGTCGTGCGGATGGCACACCGGTGTGGACCACCGCCGTGGCTATCTCTATGCTGGTGTGGTTCGTCCTCGCCATGCAGTGCATGAGCACCACCGCCGTCGTCCGCCGCGAAACCGGCGGCTGGACCTGGCCCATCGCCCAGCTGGTGGGCATGAATGTCATGGCCTGGATCTGCGCCTTCGCCGCCTATCATGTTGCCTTGATGTTCTTCTAACTTTTTTAGGGATTCGATATGCAGACCATCATCGCCCTGATCATCGTTGCCGCCGCCGCGTTCATCGCCGTGCGCAGCATCCTGCGCCGCTCGAAAAAGGGCGCCTGCGGCTGCGACCGCTGCCCAGTGCAGAAGCTGCCTCGATAAAATCAGGATGCCCGTGCGACCTGCCCCATAGCACGGGTGTCACCGCGTCGAGTCGATGGCATGAAATATGAAATGAACCAGAGACCAACGACCAGAGACCAGCGACCAGAGACCAGAGACCAGAGACCAGCGACCAGAGACCAGAGACCAGCGACCAGAGACCAGAGACCAGAGACCAGAGACCAGAGACCAGAGACCAGAGACCAGAGACCAGAGACCAGAGACCAGAGACCAGAGACCAGGGACCAGGGACCACGGACCAGCGACCAGCGACCAGCGACCAGCGACCAGCGACCAGCGACCAGCGACCAGCGACCAGAATAAGCCGAGCACATCGCCGTAGAAAAGACCCCACCCCCTGTCTGCGATTCCTGACTAAAAACTGACCTCGGCTTCCTTGCCCATGTTGCGGTCCGTTGCCTGCCCATCTCCCGTCCACGTCCGCCATGGTCCGCTGTGTTCACCTTGATCGAACAGTCCGGCGCTTGCAGGAGTGCCGTCCTCACCCCAAGTGCGCCAGAAACCTTCTTTCTGTCCGCTAATCCAGGCACCGGATTCCTTGAGCGCACCGTTGGCATGCCAGGTCGCTGACCAACCTGTCTGCAACTGGGCCGGCTGCCCCGACCACCATGTCTCCGTAAGCAGGCGGCCTTGAACATCGAAGGTCCGCCATCTTCCAACTTTGACACCATTGCCATAGATACCGATTTCACGCAGGCGACCATTATCATGAAAACGGCGAACCACCCCGTGCGGCTGGTCATGCAGCCACAACTGTTCTTCAGTGAGAATGCCGTCTTCGGAAAATGTCCGCCACCAGCCGATACGCTGATGATCCGGAGTACGCATGCCGCTGGATTTCACGATTCCATTGGGCCATTTCTCCTCGTCAGGGATCGCCGGATCGTCCGTTTCCAGATACGTCTCACGGCGTTCATAGGCCTTCAGCCGTGAGCTATAGCCATCTCCATCCGAGCCCCTGCGGCTCAAGGCCAACTGCTGGAAACGTACAGCCGTGGGAAAATCACCGGCCTTGGAAAGATCCGCAGCCACCGTATCGAGTATGTAATGCGGCAGGTCGCGACCGCCGAGATGCCGCAGCTGGTCGACCACCTCGCGCGCGGCCGCACCATCAACCGCTATCGCATGAACTCCCATCCACCAAGCGACCGAATTGAGTTGCTGTGTCAGGGCCTGCCGTTCGTCGCCGAGCTTGGCCGGCATATCCCACCACCGCGAGCAGATACGCGCGACTTCCGCCGGATCCCCGCGCAGCGTTGCCGGATGGCCATGGACCTGATCATAGTCAGAGAAAGCACTGCGCTTGAACAGCTTGTTGCTGCGCTCGCGGCAGCGTTGGTAGAGCGCCATCCGTTGCGGACGGATGATGAAGGGATGGTCCTTGTCCACTGCTTCAAGGCGTGCGAAGGCCGGTCGACCGGACGCGTGCATCCCCGCCGCCCCGCTCGCGATAAGAAAGGCACGGCGAGCCAAGGCCGGTGATTCATGACGCAGCTCTTCCATCACTTCGAGCAATTCATCCCCGTGGTTGTCGATGACCAACGGCCCCACCAGGGCCACGTCGATCAACGGGCGGTCGGGTCCGCCGGCGGCTCGCTGCGTTCGCAGCTCCGCCAATACCGTCGCCCGCGCTGCCGGTTCCCAGATCAGGCGGCTGCGAAACGGCCAACCGCCATGCGACGCTTCATCTAAAAGCGCCGCCTTCACTTGCCCGATATAACTGATTCCTTGGCCTTCGTCGACATTCACGCGCGCCTGTGCCCGGCGTGCCGGCAAGGAGACGTCAGGCGACTGGGCATAGGCCTGCTCGAAAGTCGCAACGAAAGCCCGATCGCTGATGGCAAGCGTGCCGAGCGGCGATGCGGGAGCGCCCGGATAGGGCAGATACAAGGCGAGAAATTCCGGTTCGACGCCCCAAGTCCACGCATCAGGAACGGAATCGCCGACCGCAGATTGACGCCACATGGCCTCGCAGCGGGCCAGGAAGGGATCGCTCGCCGGCTCACCCATGGCCGGCGGCTCGGCGCAGGCTTCCACCGCCACCCACGTCGCCACCACGCGGGCTACCCAAGGAGCTTTTCCACCAGCAAGCAGATGCTTCAGCACGCGCCCTGGAATCCGGTCCAAGCTCGCCGGATCGCCGGTGATACCTATTTCGGCGAGGGCCTTGGCGCCGCCGGCCGTCCAGGGTAAAACCTTGAGGTGCCGTTCGAGATGCGTGCGATCGACGACGACCTGGTGGACCACACCGGCGCGCTCGAGCTTCACTTCGACGCCGTCCTGCTCCAGTGGCTGACGCGCGATCACCAGCAAGGCTTCACGCGGATCGCCCAGGCCGAGCAGCACATCACCCTTGAGCAAGGGATCAGGAAGTTCTCCGCTTTGCGCGACATAGGGCGCGTCGGCGATCACCACCGGCGGTAACCCAGCGGGGATCTCGGCCAACCACGCCGGCACCTCCGACCATGGCTCGCTCGTGCGATCCTGCGCCGGCAACGCCGCCATGCCCCAGCCGATGATCAGGAGGATAAGCAGGAATCGGTACATGGCTGCACGCTGCCAGCGATGAGGGCCGATGCGAGAACGAATATCGGGACCTCACGAAAAGCCTGTGAGATAGAAAAAAGGGGAGCCGCCAGATGGCAGCCCCCCCCTTTTTATCTCGCGCTGGCGCGTGGCTCAGGCCATGCACTCGCCGACGCCGAGCTCTTCCATGCTCGCCGAAAAGAGCTTGTCGGTGCCGAGATCGTAGAGATCTGACTCCTTCAATTCGCCTTCGGCATAGCTGCACAATGGCGCGATCTTGGCCTTGAGCGCGGCCTTGGCCGCCGAGGCGCCGGCCTTGTCGAGGCCTTCGCCGCAGGACCGGCGGAAGAACGCCGCCAGGGCTTCTCCGGGATTGCGTTCGGCGACGTAGATCTGCACCAGCTGCTTGATTACCGCTTCGACTTTGCGCGCCGGCAGGCGGGCGAGGAAGGTCGCGTGATGGACCTTGGCGCCCTCATCGCCGCCGCCGACGAAGAGCATGTAGTGCGGCACGATCTTGTCGCCGACCTTCGACGAGGCGCCGTGGAAACCGATCGAACCGATGTGGTGCTGGCCGCACGAATTCGGACAACCGCTGATGTTGATGTGGGCATTCATCACCCCGGGATCGGCGGCGAGAGTGCCCAGCGAAACTTCAAGCTCTTGAGCGAGATTCTTCGAGAGCGTCAAACCCAGCTGGCAGGTGCTGGCTCCGGGGCAGCTGACCACGTCGACGATGGTGTGGGCCTTGCGATCATAGCCGAGCTTGACCAGTTCGCCGTGGAGCGCCGAGAGGTCGGCGATCTTCACGCGACGGAAGATGAGGTTCTGATCGTTGGTCGAACGCACATCGCCGCCGGCGTACTTCTCGGCGAGATCCGCGAGGATGCGCATCTCCTTGGCCGGGATGTCGCCGCGCTTGATGCACAACGAGACCACCGCCAAACCGGCTTCGCGATGGCTGCGCACATTCCAGGCGCGCCATTCCTGCTCAGCGGTGCTACCGCTGATGGGGATGGCGGTGGGGTTGGCCGCAGACAGAGAATCCGGCAGGGCCGCGCCTTTGACGCCGGCATTGAGGGCTTCCGCGAGCTGTTCCTCGACCAGCGCCAGGAAGCCGGCTTCGCCCTTGGCCCGGAGCACGAACTTGAGGCGGGCTTTCGCGCGGTTGTTGCGATCGCCGTACTTGTGATGGACGCGCACCAGGGCATCGAGGATCGGCAGGAGGTCCTGCTTCTCGCAGAACTCGCGAACCAGCACCGGAGCCACCGGCATCGCACCGAGACCGGCGGCGCCGACCACGCGGAAGCCCTGCTTGCCATCCTTGAGCACCGGCGTCAGGCCGATGTCCTGGATGTTGGTCTGCTGCAAGGGATCCGCATCGGTGGTGCCGAAGCTGATCTTGAACTTGCGCGGCAGCGAGGCCGACAGCGGCCCGCGCAGGAAGTGCTGGAAGCACTGCTCGGCATACGGGTCGACGTTGAAGATCTCGTCCGTGCGGGTGCCGGCCAGGGGCGAGCCGCAGACCGCGCGCACGGCGTTGCCGCAGGCTTCACGGGTGGTCATGCCCACGTCTTCGAGTTCACGCAGCAGGGCCGGCGTCGAATCCAGAGGCACGTAGTGGAACTGGATCGCCTGACGGGTGGTGATGTGGCTGATGCCGTTGGAGTACTTCTCGGCGGTGTCGGCGAGCGCGCGCATCTGCGGCGGCGTGACGACGCCGTATTTCAGCTTGATACGAACCATCTGGTTTTCGCCGCCCTGGCGTTGGCCATAGACACCATGAACCAGGCGGAAAGGCCGAAAAACCTTGTCGGCATCGATCGCTCCGGCATGCAGGAGGTCGATAGTATTCGAATACTTGGCAAGCTCTTGCTCGACGACATCAGGAAGCTTGGCAGAAATCGTTGCAGACATGGGAACTCCTTGGCGGGCTAGGAATCTATGATGCGTGGGGCGCGGTCCACATGCATTCATCTCCACCGCGCCCATGCGGCGCTCGTATGGGCGCGCATGGGGCGAATGGGGAGACGGTTGCACCCCCTGCGTCTAGAGCCATGGTTCCGCCCTTCCACTTATTTCGTCCCCCCTGCCATTCCGGACCTGCCATGAGCGCTGCGCCTACGATCATCTACACCAAGACCGACGAAGCCCCGGCGCTGGCCACCTACTCGCTGCTGCCCCTGGTGCAGGCCTTCACCCGCAGCGCCGGCGTCCAGGTTGAGCTCCGTGATATCTCTTTGGCCGGACGCATCCTGGCAGTTTTTGCTGATCGACTCCCCGATGGCGGCCGCTTCCCCGATGTGCTCTCGGCCCTCGGCGCCTTGGCCAAGACCCCGGAAGCCAACATCATCAAGCTGCCCAATGTCAGCGCCTCGATCCCCCAGCTCAAGGCGGCGATCGCCGAACTGCAGGCGCACGGCCTGGCGGTGCCCGAGTATCCCGAAACCGCCACCACCGACGCTGAAAAGGATACCAAGGCGCGCTACGCCAAGGTCCTCGGCAGCGCCGTGAACCCGGTCCTGCGCGAGGGCAATTCCGATCGCCGCTGCGCCGCCTCGGTGAAGGCCTTCGCGCGCAAGCACCCGCACAAGGTCGGGGCCTGGACCAAGGACTCGAAGACCCACGTCGCGCACATGACCGCCGGCGATTTCTATGGCAGCGAGAAATCCTGTTCGTTCACTGCCACCGATGACGTGCGCATCGAACTGGTCGATCCCGCCGGTAAGACCACGGTGCTCAAGAACAGCACCAAGATCGAGGCCGGTGAGATCATCGACTCGTCGGTGATGAGCGCCCGGGCCCTGCGTGCGTTTTTCGCCAAGGCCATCGATGATGCCCAGGTCGAAGGCGTACTGCTCTCGCTGCACCTCAAGGCGACAATGATGAAGGTCTCTGACCCGATCATGTTCGGCCATGCGGTGACGGTGTTCTTCCGCGACGTGTTCACCAAGCATGGCGCAACCTTCGCCCGCCTGGGGATCAACCCCAACAACGGCCTGGGCGATGTCTATGCCAAGATCGCGACCCTGCCGGCCGCCGAGCGCGCGGAGATCGAAGCCGACATCACCGCCACCTACAGCCAGCGCCCAGCCCTGGCGATGGTCAATTCCGACAAGGGCATCACCAACCTGCACGTCCCCAGCGACGTCATCGTCGACGCCTCGATGCCAGCGATGATCCGCGATTCCGGGCGGATGTGGAATGCCGAGAACAAGCTCGCCGACACTAAGGCGATGATCCCCGACCGCTGCTATGCCGGACTGTACCAGGCGACCATCGAATTTCACAAGGCCAACGGCGCCTTCAATCCGGCGACCATGGGCAGCGTCGCCAACGTCGGCCTGATGGCCCAGCAGGCCGAGGAATACGGCTCGCACAACAAGACCTTCGAGATCCCCCACGCCGGCACGGTGCGGGTGGTCGACGGCATGGGCAAGGTGCGCCTGCTGCACACCGTCGAGACCGGCGACATCTGGCGCATGTGCCAGACCCGCGAAGCCCCGGTCCGCGACTGGGTCAAGCTCGCGGTTACGCGCGCCCGCCTCAGCGGCACGCCGGCGATCTTCTGGCTCGACCCCGCCCGCGCCCACGACTCGCAGCTCATCAGCCGCGTGAACACCTACCTCAAGGATCACGACACCAAGGGCCTCGACATCCGTATCATGGATCCGATCGCGGCGACCAAGCTCTCGCTGGAAACGATCAAGACCGGCAAGGACATCATCTCGGTCACCGGCAACGTCCTGCGCGACTACCTCACCGATCTATTCCCGATCCTCGAGCTCGGCACCAGTGCCAAGATGCTCTCGATCGTGCCGCTGCTCGCCGGCGGCGGCCTGTTCGAGACCGGGGCCGGCGGCTCGGCGCCCAAGCACGTGCAACAGTTCCTTGAAGAAGGCTATCTGCGCTGGGATTCGCTCGGCGAATTCCTCGCCCTGCAGGTCTCGCTCGAAGATCTCGGCCAGAAGACCGGCAATGCCAAGATCGCGGTGCTCGCCGAGACCCTCGACAAGGCCAACGCCCTGTTCCTGGAGAACAACAAGTCGCCGGCCCGCGCCGTGGGCAGTATCGACAATCGCGGCAGTCATTTCTATCTCGCCCTGTACTGGGCGCAGTCGCTGGCCAAGCAGACCAACGATGCTGCCCTGGCCGCGACCTTCGCGCCGATCGCGAAGGAACTCACCGAGAAGGAAAAAGTCATCGACGGCGAACTGATCGCGGCCCAGGGCAAGCCCCAGGACGTCGGCGGCTACTACCACCTCGACGATGCCAAGGCCGACAAGGCCCTGCGTCCGAGCCCCACGCTTAACGCGATCATCGCCAAGCTGGGGTGAAGTTCAGCCGGTTCCTCCGTGCTCAGTGCCGCTGCGTCAGGCTGAGCACGGCGCCAGCGATGCGTTCCAACGGCAGCACCTGATCGGCGGCGCCGAGCTTAACGGCTTCGCCGGGCATGCCCCAGACGACGCTGCTGGCCTCATCCTGGGCGATCGTCGGCGAGCCGGCATTCTGCAGCAGCTTGAGGCCATCGGCGCCGTCGCGCCCCATGCCGGTCAAGAGCACGCCGATGGCATTGACGCCGGCGGTCTGGGCCACCGAGCGGAAGAGCACATCGACTGCCGGCTTGTGCAATCCTACCTTGGGGCCGTCGCGGACATCGGCGCGGTAGACCGCGCCATCACGGCGCAGCAACAGATGGCGATCACCGGGCGCGATCAGGCAGATGCCCGGGCTGACGATGTCGCCATGCTCGGCCTCCTTGACCTGGATCTGGCAGCATTCATTCAGACGTTGAGCGAACTGGGCGGTAAAACCCGGCGGCATGTGCTGGACGACCATCATCCCCGGAGCGTCGCCGGGAAAGACCGCGAGCATCCGCCGCAGGGCTTCGGTACCGCCGGTGCTGGCACCAATGGCGAGCACCTGGTTCGTGGTGCGGTTCAGACCGGGCAACGGCGCTGTCGCGTCTGGCGCCCGCTTGCCGACGCGGACCCGGCCGAGGGCCTTGATCCGTGCGATGAGTTGCGGGACGAGCTCGCCAACCCCGTAAGCAATGCCGGGTTTGCCGAGCACATCGAGGGCCCCGGCCTCGAGCGCCTGCAGGGCGAGAGCGCTGCCGTGCGGGGTCAGGGACGAGACCACGATCACCGGCATCGGCCGGTGCTCCATGAGACGTTTGAGGAAGGACAGCCCATCGAGCCGCGGCATCTCGAGGTCGAGGGTCAGGATGTCGGGCTCATACAGCTTCATCTGCTCACGGGCGGCGAACGGATCCGGCGCCGTGCCGACCACGCGCAGCGCGGGATCTTTGGCGAGCTCGCGACCCAGCACCTGACGGACCGTCGCACTGTCGTCGACGATCAAAACTTTGAGCGGTTCCATCAGGGCCTCCGATAGGCGGCGGGTTGAATGGCGATGAGATCGCCTTGCAGCTGCGAGAGGCTCTCGGCGTGACCGACGCAGAGCAGCCCCCCCGGACGCAGGATGCGGCGGGTCTCAGCGAGGATGCGGGCGCGGATCTCGTTATCGAAATAGATCATCACATTGCGGCAGAAGACGACATCGAAGGGACCGTTCATGGGATAGGGCGGCTTGGCGAGATTGACGCGATTGAAGGTGATCATCTGGCGCATCTCACGGCTTACCCGATACAGTTGTTTGCCTGCATCATAGGTGAAATAGCGACCCAATAAGGTCTCGGGGATCGCGGCTACGGCAGAGGCGCTATAGGCTCCGTGGCGGGCGATATCCAGGACCCGGGTGCTGATGTCGGTGGCGAGCATCTTCACCCGCACCGGCTGATTGCCGATGACCTCGAGCATCGACATCGCCAGGGTATAGGGCTCCTCGCCGGTACTGCAGGCGGCGCACCATACGCGCAGTTCGCTGCGACCCTCGGCAATCCACGTCGCGGTCATGCTCCGCAACAGCGCGAAATGCTCGGCTTCGCGGAAGAACGCCGTGACGTTCGTACTCAAGGCATCGAGCAGGAGCACGATTTCATCGGTGACCTCAGCACCACCGAGATGGTCGAGGTACTGGTTGAAGTCGACCATCTGCAGTTCGCGCATGCGCTTCTGCAGACGCCCCGCGACCAGGGCCTCTTTGCCGGGCTTGAGATCGATGCCGGCGAGATCGCGGACCAGGACTTTGAGCCGAGCGTAGCTACGAGGGTCGATCATGGCCATGGAATTAGGTGCCAATCTTGCGCACGACGGCGGTCGCCACGCGCAGCAATACGGGGATCAATTTCGCGCGGCAGGACTCGAGCCCCATGTACAAGGCCAGATCTTCCTTGTCGAAAATCGCCACCGCCCCGGCCTCGATGAGCTTGCGGTGCATCTCCGAGCCAGCCTTGGCGATGGTGCTGATGACCACCGTCGGGATCGGCTTGTAGGCCATCAGGCGCTTGAGGAAGGACAGCCCGTCGAGTTTGGGCATGATGATGTCAAGGCACAGGACATCGGGGTCGAGCTCCATGATCTGCTGCCGGGCCTGGAAGGGATCCTCGGCCTCGCCGATGACTTCGAGATCGGGATGGTCGGCGAGCGTCTGCTTGAGCAGATTGCGCACGGTGGCGGAATCATCGATGATCAGGATGCGGATCTTGCGCTTCTTCAAGGCCATGGCTTTCGCATGGGCGGCACTGGTCGCAGCATCCTGCATGATCGGTTCTACGACCAATTCACCGCTATCGGTGTACAGGCGTACCCGGCGGCCGTGCATGCCCCCGGTCTCGTTGCGGCTAATGCCCACACCGGCGGCGAGGAGGGCTTCACGAGCAGCGGCGATATTGCGCTCACCGACGTCGCCGAGACCGGCACTGACGATCGAACCGAGATGCCCGACGACCTGACCTCCGCCACCGACGAGCGTCGCCCGCAGATCGGTCAGCTTGCTCCCGGCCATCGCCGCCATCTTGAAGAGCATGGCGATCGCCTGATCGCCGCATTTTCCCGGCGGCAAGCTGCCCATCGTATGCGGCAGGAGGAAATGGTTCATGCCGCCGAAGCGGTGCCGCGCATCGATGAGCACTACCGCCACACACGAACCGAGCAGGGTCGAGATCTGCGTCGGCTCACGGGCGTAGTGCATCTCTCCGGGGAGCAGGAATACCCCGGTACGTGTCGTCTCAGCCATCAGTATTCAACCAGGGCATCGACGTTGAGGATCATCGCTACGCTGCCATCGCCCATGAGCGCTCCGCCGCCGAGCAGGCGGTTGGTGGCGGGTAAACCACGGATGCTGCAGACCACGACCTTCTGCACCCCGATCACCTGATCGACCTCGATCGCCAGACGCTTACCCTTGCTTTCGAGGGTGACCGCCGTGGCGCGCAGCACGGAGTCCATCGGCGACAGGTCGAGGGCATCGGCAAGCGCTAGGAAACGGAGAATCTCGCCATGGCGCATCAGGCAGCGGCCGTGGCTGCCCATAGACGAAACCTCCTCGGTGTCGATGCGGAACGTCTCGCGCACGCGCTCCAGCGGGACGACAAAGAGCTGGTCTCGCAGGCGCATGAGGTAGCCGGGTAGGATCTGCGTGGTCACGCGCTTGGGCAGGGTCAGCACGAAGGACGAGCCCTTGCCGCGCACGGTGTGTACCTGGATGGTGCCGCCGGCATCGTCGATCGCCCGCTTCACCACATCCATGCCTACCCCGCGACCGCTGATATCGGTAATGCTTTCAGCGGTGGACAGGCCGCTGGCGAAGATGCAGTTGACCACATCATCTTCGGACATCGCCGTTTCCGGCTTGACCAGGCCGAGGGATTCGGCCTTGGCGCGGATGCGTTCGAGATCGAGGCCACCGCCATCATCCTCGATGGACAGGACGATCGAGGTAGATGTCTCCGTAGCCCTGACGTGGATGTTGCCGACCCGCGGTTTACCGCATTTTTCTCGTTCTTCCGGCTTCTCGATGCCGTGATCGGCAGCGTTGCGGGCCATGTGCGTCAACGGCGCATCCATGAGATCGACGAGGCTCTTGTCGATATCGATATCGTCATCCTCGATGACCACCGTGGCCTCCTTGCCCTTGGCCTGGGAGGCATCGCGGACGATGCGCGGGACCTTCTGCAGCAGGCGACGAATGGGGATCTTGCGGATGCCCATGATCGACGATTGCAGCTTGCTCGAGAGATCGGCGAAGGTCTCGGTGGCCCGCCGCAGGTCACGCGCCAGCAGGTGCAGCGAAGGGTGACCGCCGGCGGAAAGACCGCGTGCCCGGCCTTGCAGGTGATCGAACATGTCCCCGACCACCAGCAACTCGCCGACATAATGCAGGAAGGTATCGACGCGCGCCTCCGAGACGCGCATCGATTTATCGCCCTGATTGGCCGCCTGGGCAGAGGCCGCGATCTCCTCCTCGCTGATCGGCTTGCCCTTGGCAAGCGGCGTCGAGGTCTCCACCGAGACGTGGGGCAGCTCGTCCGCGGGAGCGGTCATCAAGCTCGCAAATCCCTGCATGCCGGGGATCTTCAGCAAACGCTCCTGCAGAAATTCGCGCAGCAGGGGATCGAAGCCCATGGCTTCGGTGAAAGTCCGATAGCCATCGATCATTTCCAGGGCGAGGTTGCGCGCGTAGTCATCACCGGCGGCAGCCAGGACCTGCTCCAGCAGGACGAGCACCTGCGACGATTGGTCGGGATCGAGGACCCCGTCCATCGGCGGCGCCAGGATATCGTTCAATTCCCCGAGAATACCCTTGCTGGGGAGCGCTTCGACGCGGTTCGCCTTACCGGGATCGAGGGCCCGCAGATGGGCGATGACCTTTTGTACAGCGGGGTGTTCGGTCACCGGTAGTCGACACAGGGCCTCCTCAGCGGCGAGGATATCGCCGTTGATGGAGGCCCAATCCGTGCTCTCGCCGGGGGCCCCGCCCGCCCGCTGCTCCTGCACTTGGATGGTCTCAATGATGGCATCGAAGACCGCCGGATCAGTGGACTCTTCACCGCTGGTGCAGATGCGCTCGAAGATGCTGCCGAGATGATCGAGTCCGGTGAGCAGGCAGCTGATGACATCGCGATCGGCAGCGAGCTTGTCCTTGCGCATGGCGTCAAGGAGGTTTTCCAGGCGATGCGCCAACTGCTTGGCGGTCATGAAACCGAAGAATGAACTATTGCCCTTGATCGAATGCGCGGCGCGGAAGATCGATTCGATGATCGTCTTGTTGCCCGGATGGTTTTCGAGCTGCACCAGCTGATCGCCCACGAGATCCAGCTGATCACGGGTCTCGTCGAGGAATCCGGCTAAAAGCTCGGGGTCGGCAATCCTGTTGCCAAGGTCATGTTCGCTCATGGCGGGTTCACCGAAAGGCTCTGGCTGGATTTCAGGCGCTGCAGCTTACCCAGCTGATCAAGCCAGCCCTGAATCAACGTCAGCGCCAGATTCACCGCCAATTCGAGCGGCACGAGATCATCGAGGGGCTTGGTCACGAAGGTGAAGGCTCCCTCATACAGGACGTTGAGAATGTTGTCGATGGTCACGTCGCCGGTCATGATGATGACCCGCATCAGCGGATAATCTTGGCGAATGCTGCGCAACAGATCCAGGCCGTCGATGCCGGGCATGAGCAGATCGGTGATCACCAGATCATAACGCGACAGGGCCAGCGCCTGCAGGGCCTCTTGGCCATCAGCGGCGACCGTGACCATGAAACCCTGCATGGTGAAATGCCGTTCAAGAATCAGGCGGATGACCGGATCGTCATCGACGATCAGCAGCCGGACATTGAGCGGGCGCGGCTGCTGGGGTTCGTTGGCGGCGATTTTCACGTTGCCGGGCTTTCGGTCAAAGGACGAATGACAGCGATCGCAGCTGAGATGAGACGTTGATAGGCAGGCCATTCGGTGGTCACGGCGGCGTGATTTCCAGCCCGTGCCTGGCGTTCGAGGTGGTCCATGGCCCGGGTCAGGACGCTCAGCCCGACCGTACCGCAGCCGCCTTTCATCCGATGGGCGATCTTGGCCACGGCATTCAGATCGGAGCTGACGATGGCCTGCTTGAGATGCGCACTCCAGACGGTGAGATCGTTATGCATCAGGCCATAAACCTGGGCCACGGTAGCGGCCCCATAGAGCTGGAGATTCTGAACCACCGCCTGGTCGAGCTGCATGATCTCCTCAGAGTCACCCGCGCTGGTCGCGACCAGGGAATCCGCGGCTTGACCAGAGACACCGGAGCCCTCACCGCACAGTCCCAGGCGCAGGCGCACCACCTGCAAGAGGATCTTACCATCGACCGGCTTGGTCAGATAATCGTCCATACCGCTGGCGATGCATTTTTCGCGATCGCCGGTCAGCGCCTGAGCGGTGAGGGCGACGATCGGCACATGCCGACCTTTGCCCTCGGTAGCCTCGAGCCTGCGGATCGCGCGGGTCGCTTCCCACCCATCGCAACGCGGCATCTGGCAATCCATGACCACCAGATCATAGACCTGGGAGTGGAAGGCCTGGATCGCCGCCAGGCCATCCTCCGCCAGATCGATCTCGAATCCGCCTTGTTGTAGGAGGGAGATGGTCACCTTCTGATTAACATGATTGTCTTCGACCACCAGAATGCGCTGGCTCATATGCGTACCTGACGATGCGCACCTGCGCGAGTGGACTGGAATGACAACCTGCTGACCAGGAGAGTAGCGCTATGGCTGTAGACATGCATGTGACGGTATTCCTGCTCGATGATCACGGACGAGGCCCTTGGATCCTTCAGAAACCTTTGAAGTCCCCGTGATGTCCGGCCCCGTGGAGCGGCAGGACATCCTCCTCCTTGGCGGTAGCATTCTTTGCCGGCGAGGCCTTGAGGCTTGATGATTTGGCGGCCGCTGCCGGCTTGGGCGCCGGGGACTTGGACGACGGCGACTTGGGCGCCGGCGACTTGGACCCAGGTGCTTCATGCTCAGCTTCGGCAACCACCTTGCCGCTGGCAGTGGCCACTAGGCGATCGACACCGGCGGCAAGCTCCTCGGCCCGGCCACCCAGCTCGTCGCTGGTGGCGGCGGTCTCCTCGGCGACAGCGGCGTTCGCCTGGGTCACCTGGTCGATCTCGGCCAGGGCCTTGCGGATCTGCTCGACGCCCTGGCTCTGCTCGTTGGTCGCCTGGCTGACCTCGGCCATCAGATCGGTAACCTTGCGCGTCCCGTCGACGACCTTGGTGAAGGCATTCACGACATCCTGCTGCAGGCTGACCTTGAGATGCTGCTCGAGCTCGGCGGCGGCAGCTACGACCTTGGCGGCAGCGGCCTGACTGCGTTCCATCAGCGCGCTGGTGCTCTTGACCTCTTCGGCGCTGCGCTGGGCGAGGCTGCGAACCTCGTCGGCGACGACCGCGAAACCCGCCCCAGCCTCACCAGCACGAGCGGCCTCGACGGCGGCATTGAGCGCCAAGAGGTTGGTCTGGAAGGCGATCTCATCGATGGTCTCGACCACTTTCGCGGTCTCGCGGGTGGCCTGATCGATGTCCGCGAGGCTCTTGCGCAACTGGCCCAAGCGCTCGGCGGCATCGGTGGCGGCGCTGCGCGCGATCGCTTCACCGCTGGTGGCCTCATGATTGCCCTGCTTGGCCAAGGTGTCGGCCTGGCGGGCGTGGTCGGCATTGCGGCGGGTCAGATCGGCGAGATTTTCCAGGCTGGCGACGGTCTCTTCCAGACTCGCGGCGCTGCGGCTGCTGCCGTCGGCGAGGCCGCTGCTGGCTTGACGGAGATGATGCATCGAGTCGCCGAGACTGGTGGTCTGTTCCTGCAGGTTGACCAGGAACGCCTCCACCGGGCCGGCGATGCGTTTGATGGTGGTCCCGTTGATCCAGATCGTGAACAGGACCGCGATCCCCGCGAAGCCGATCAGCCCCCAGGTTGCGAAGTTAGCGAGATTGATGTCTGCTTGCTCGAGTTCTTTACTATGGTGACTGACTATTTTAGAGAGCTTGTCGATCGCCTCCCGATGCTGTTCGAAGAGCGGGCTCAGCTTGGCCTCGATCAGCTCTTCGATCTCGATGGTAAGCTGCTTCTTGGCCTCCGCGTTTTTGGCACCGATGTTCTCGAGCAGCGGGAAAATCTCCGTATCGACTATGTCAAAGAACGCTTTCGCCGGCGTGTGCGACTCATCGAACAGGAGCGTCTGCAGATCCGGCGGCAGGTTCTTGGCTTTCCAGTAGGCCAGACGTTCGTCATACTCCTTGTGCAGCGCTACGAAGCGTTCCTTCCGCTCCATCGTATGCTTCTCGTCGTGATCGGCCGCTAACTGGTAGACCTTCAGGTAGGACTCAAGGATATACGCCGGCGGCGGCAGGATATCGGCGATGAGATCCTTGTCGTCGATCACCTGCTGGTAGCGCGGTGAGCCGATACGGAGGTTATCGAGGAGGAGGATCCCCGCGAGGGAAAGCACGATCAGCGATACGACGCTGATGGTGGCCGCTATTTTCAGGCGACGTGAAAGGGCATTGGCATTTGTGCTCATGACGATTCCGAGAAGGAAGAGGTGCGAACGAGGGGGTGATTTAGGGAGTGGCGAGAACGACGGCTTCGCGACCGAGGGCTTGATCGATATTGAGGATCATCACCACCCGCTTGCCGATCTTGCCGACGCCGGCGATGGTCTCGCGGTCGTGGCTGTGGCT
>JBIILZ010000074.1:0-19768 GCA_044338255.1 Planctomycetota bacterium
GTGGCCCGGCCCGTGGGTATTCACGTGCGGGGCCACGGCAGCATTGGCTGTTCGACAGCGTCGGCAGTACGAGAGACGTGGAGCGTACAGGGCGCCCGTATGGCCGGGGCGGCCGGCTATGTCCAACGTGGCGGGATCGGCTGCGCCGATTGTATCCCGCCAGCGCTCCTCGGCGGCCGGTTCGTTCATTTTTCGGGATTATTGGAGTTCGCGCGCACCCGTGCCTGCGGCCGGGGGCCGGGCCGGGGGCCGGGCCGGGCCGTGCCTGCGGGCGGGGGTGTTCTTGGGGTGGGGCGCCGATGGTATTCCGTTTTCGATGCTTGGCGGTCGAGCTGTTTAAGAGTGGGGGTTCTGGGTCTGAACTTCTTGGGGATTGGGGCGTTAGCCTGGGGGTGTGCATGTACCACACAGACTCCCGGCGTCCCCCCCCTGTGCCTTGCCGGTGCTTGCGGTGCGGGGAATACTCGTTCCCCACATCAACATTCGCGGCCGTCTTGGCCCCGCCTTTGAGAGGACTGCTCATGCGTCGTTTTCTGCTGCTGGCCCTGCCGGCCTTGCTTCTGATTTCGGCCAGCGCCGGTCTCTTTGCTGAGGAGGCTGCGCCTGCAGCTCCTCCCCAGCAGCTGACCTTGATGGATCTGATCCTGCACGGTGGTCCGATCGAACTGCTGCTGATCATCCTCTCGATGATCTGCTATTCGCTGGCCCTGCAGTGGACCTTCACCCTCAAGCGCGAATTCTTCATCCCCCCGGGCATGGCCGATGACGTGCACGCCTGCTTCACCGAAGGCGTCACCGACGAAGCCGTCGAAAACGCCCGCAATGCCATTGGCGCGGATGCCTCGATGCTCGGCAACGTACTCATCGCCGCTCTCGATAAACGCGACTTCGGCTACGAGGCGATGAAGGAATCTTCCGAAGCGATTGGCATGGCCGAACACAACCGCTACATGAGCAAGGTCTCGTGGCTGTCCCTGTTCGCCTCGTCGGCGACCCTCATGGGCTTGCTCGGCACGGTGTCCGGCATCATCAAGTCGTTCTTGACCATGGGCTCGAGCACCGGCGCAGTCGACCCCAGCAAGCTCGCCCTGAGCATCGGTGAAGCCCTGGTGTGTACGGCTACCGGTCTGGGCATCGCCATCGGCGCCCTGTACTTCTTCTTTATGTTGCGCGCCCGAGTCAATCAGGCTGCCATCGATGTGAGCGTGATCGCCAGCGAAGTACTCGACTACTTCCGTCCACAACATCCTCACTGACCCTGTCGCTGCGTCAGCCGCCGCCGCGTGCGGCTGACCTGAACCTTTGCGCCCATCCGTCGTTAAAACCGGATGGGCGTTGCCCTACATCCCCAGCGAGGTTGTGATGTCCGGATCCGGACGCCGGAAGTTACGTTTACCGCAGCAGGACGATCATCTCGATCTCGTCCCACTGATCGACTGCGTCTTCCTCATCCTGCTGTTCTTCATGCTCGTCGGGCGCCTCAGCACCGATCAGCGCACGGAACAGATCACCGTGCCGCCGACCAAGACGGCGACCAAGTTCGAAGACAACAAATGGTCTCGTGAAGTCATCAACATCTTCGGCTCGACCAAGGATGGCGACCCGCCGCGCAACACCATCCGCATCGGCAACCGCGATTTCAACCAGACCGGCGTCGCTGATTTCAGCGGCTATGCGGCAATGCGCTTGATCTTCGACAAGGTCTACGACAAGGCCGAAAAATACACCGATCCCAAGTCGGGCTTGAGCCTGCCCAAGGTCATCGTCGAACTGCGTGCCGATGCCGACACCGAGTACCGCGTGGTGCAAGAGATGCAGCAGGTGCTCACCGACACCGTCGACCCCAATAATAAGATGCAGATCAAGAAGGTCGATCCCCAGAACATGAAGCCATTCGTGAACATCGACTTCACCACCCGTCGTACGACTGACAAGTAACGTAATCTTGGTCACGAACTGACTAAGAAGAAAAGGGCACGATCATGGCCGGAAGCGCATCAGACAGCATGGATGAAGGTCACCTCGACCTCGTCCCGATGATCGACTGCATCATGTTACTGTTGCTGTTCTTCATGATGACGACCAAGTTCACGGCCGAAGAAAAAGCCATCTCGTCGCTGCTGCCGACCGACAAGGGCCAAGCCGCTGCGCCGCAGAAGCAGACCGATCCTCCGCAGCTGGTTAATATCAGCATCTATCCGGCGGGCATGACCAAAGGCTTCCAGCCTTCGGACTACCTCAACCAGCTGAACAAGCTGCACCTCCCCGGGCAGGTAATCAGCGATGCCGTCATCCGCATTGGCAACCGAGAACCGATCACCATACCCGGCCGTAAGCTCGCCGCCAATTTCGGTGAGGATGTCCTCGTGATGCAGCGCCTGATCGACCAAATTCATCTCTATATCGCTGATGAACTAACCAAATTCGAAAAGGCCGGCCAGCCCCGCAACAAGCAGAATGACATCATCATCAACTGCTTCAGCGGCCTGTCCTGGAAGTTCCCGCTGATCGTCTACGACGGTGTGCGCGCCTACGAAGGCAAGGCCGGCAACATCAAGTATACCGGCGATCCGGCGCAGCTGCTCGAAGCCCGGGCGGTGACCTTCTCGCCGCCCCGCATCCGCGATTATACCGCCAACGAACTCGGCAACGAGCTCTACGAAATCATCCACACTAAGTGAGCCGTCGGCGCTAGGAGCCTGTCTGAGATAGGCCCTAAGCGTTCGGCAAGGTCGCCGATACGGGGCGATCGCCGTTCTTGGTGATGTGTAAAAAGAGATCCTCAAGGTTGCTGGCGCGGGTCGCGAAGTGACAGATTGGTAAGCCGGCGGCGATCAGGCGTGCCAGCAAGGCCGCGTGATCGCGATGATCACCGGCAACCACGGCGGTGATCAACAGGTGATCGACCTGCACCTGCGACAGGCCCGGCTCTTCGGCAAGGCGCAGCGCGAGGCCCTCGAATTCCACCGCCAGGCGGATCTCGATGGTCGTCGAAGCTACCGACACCAGAGCGTCCACCGTCGGGGCGGTGGCGGCGTGTGCGGTAGCGTTCATGCGCGCCTTGAGCTCGGCGACGCGACCGGTCGCGATCAGCCGGCCGTGCTCGATGATCGCAACTCCGGTGCAGAGCTCCTCCAACTCGGCGAGGATATGCGACGAGATGAAGATCGCCTTGCCTTGTCCCGCGAGGACCCGCAGCAGCTCACGGAATTCGATGCGTGCCCGGGGATCTAGCCCGGCGCTGGGCTCATCGAGGATCAGCAGTTGCGGATCGTGGATCAGGCAGCGCCCCAGGCAGAGACGTTGCTTCATGCCTTTCGAAAGCGAGGTGATGGCCTTCTCGCGGATCTCTCCGAGCTGGCAGAATTCGAGCACATCCGCTACTGCCCGCCGCCGGCGGTCGGCCGACAAGGCATAGGCCCGGGCGAAGAAATCGAGGTACTCCCACACGCTCATGTTAGGGTAGCTGCCATAGCTGTCGGGCATGTAGCCGATCAGGCGCCGGACCTGATCGGCATCATCGACGGTCGACAAGCCGCCCACCGTGCAATCGCCCGCGGACGGCAGATCGAGGGTCGCGAGGATGCGCATCGCCGTCGATTTGCCGGCCCCATTCGGACCAATGAAGCCGAAGATGTCACCGCGCTCGAAATGGAAGCTGATGTCGTTCACGGCATGGATCACCTGCGGCTCGATGCCGAAGGACCGCGACAGGCGACTGACTTCAACGAATGCCATGGCCGACCTCAAAATCCCGTCTGCGATGAAGATGCTGATCCGCCAACCCGCCCGACCACCCACGCGCGCACCGGCACGACATCGGTGGCGCCGGGACCGGGGATGGCCACCAGCGCCCCATCGAAAGCCGCCGCGTAGGTATTGGTCGACAGCATGCCTGCGCTCGGCCACCACACGCTCACGGCCTCTTCGCCAGCCAACGGCAGGCGCCGCAACGGCAGGCTCATCGCCGGCCCGTTTCCATTGTGCAGCAAGGCGGATTGCCCGGGCGCCAGCGTGCCCTCGAGATGCCAGGACATTCCCTGAGCATCCATCCACCACAAGGCGGTGAGGGGTTGGTCGAAGCCATTGGCCACCGACCACTGCGAACCGTTCAAGGTGAATGCCAGACGACGTTTGTCGCTGCCGGCGAAACCCACCCCCAACTGACCATTGGCTCGTGCCGGAATCCACCCACCGCTGGCGATCTGCCCGGCATCCGACCACCTCAATGCGAGTTCCGGGCCCTGGTTGAAGCCGTTGCGCACGGCGGACAGCGAGACCAGCAGCGCATCATGATCCAGTTCCACCGTCGCCGGCGGCAGACCAGCGAACAAGGTCATGCCGGTCCAGGCGCTGACGCGTCCGCTGGCCTGATCGAGCGTGAGCACCTGCACCGCCGAACGCCGCAGCGTGAAACCATCGGCAAGCAGGCCATAGCCGAGCAGCAGCACGCTCGCGCCGATGCTCAACAGCGGGGTGGTGATGAGGATCAGGTAGCGTCGCCCACGACGCGCGCACCACCAGAAATTGAGCGGCCCGACCACCAGCGCGAAGAGCACCGCAATACCGACGAAGCCGTAGACCGGGACTTTGGTACCGGGTACCGGCGACAGGTCGGGCTTGCGCGCCACCCGGCTCCAGACCGCGGAGATCCGCTGGTTGAGTACGCTGGCCGAGACCTGTTGCACCCGGGCACCACGCGCCTGCCACGACGCGAGCTGCTCGGGAGCGGTCACCATCAGACATCCGCCAGCAGTGGTCCAGGTGCTGATCGCGACCCGCTGGGCTTCGCTGAGGGCGCGTTCGCCCGCCGGTGTCATGATCACCGTCAGCCATGCCGGGTAGCCCTGCCAACGATCCGGCAAATCGTCGGCTCCCCAGCGTGTACAGCGCGTCTCAGGATAGGCCGACTTGCCGCTGTCAGGATGGCCGGTGTAGGGGTTGGGCGGATTGCCGAGCGTGGACGTGGCGGCATCGCGCAGCTCTTTCAATGCGAAGGTCTCAGCCGGATCAAGGACGACGACATCGAATTCGCGATACGGGTGCGACGACAGGGGTTCCGCCACCGGATCCTGTCCGGGCGTGCGCCACGCCAGGGTGATCGACGAAGACGACCAATCCCGATTGGTACCCGGCACCAGCAGGGTCCGGCGCAGGGGTTGCCCGGGGGCGACCTCCAGGCGCAGACGCGCGCGACCGAGATTGACCTTGGCCTCGAACTCGATGAAGGTCGGAGCATCCGAGCGCACGGTGACGATGACCGGCGTATAGCCATCACGGTCCTGCCATGGACAGGTGGCGCTGACCTCGACCTGGGCGGCGGCGCTCAGCGCACACAGCCACCACAAGGCGCACCAAAAAAAATATCGTCCGATCATGCCAGTTCCGGAAGGGCTTGAACCAAGCCCTCGACGACGGTGGCGGCGTTTGCGCCCGCCAGGCCGGCCTCATGCGTCAACACCAGCCGGTGCGAAATCACCGCCACCGCCAAAGCTTTGACATCGGCGAAACCCACCGCCGGGCGGCCGGCGAGCAGAGCGCTGGCACGAGCGCAACTGGCCAAGGCCAAAGCTGCGCGCGGGCTGGCACCCCAGCGCACGTGCAGGGCCACGGCATCGGTGACCCCGGGCAGCTCGGGACGAGTGGCATTGACCAGACGCGCGATGTAGTGCGCGACGGCTTCCGGAAGCGCGATCTCGCGCACCGCCGCTAGCAACGCGCTCAAGCGCTCGCTGTCGGCGATCACTGGTACTTCGGGAGCACGCCCGTCAGGACGTTCGCGCAGCACCTGGGTCAAGGTCGCCGTCGACACGCCACGCACCGCCGCCTTGAGCGCGAAGCGATCGAGCTGGGCCTCGGGCAGCGGATACGTGCCATCAAGCTCGATCGGATTCTGCGTCGCCAGGACGAAGAACGGCCGCGGCAGATCGTGGGTCTGATCGAAGACCGTCACCTGCCGCTCCTGCATCGCCTGGAGCAGGGCCGACTGCGTCTTGGGCGACGCACGGTTGATCTCGTCCGCCAGCACCACCTGGGCAAACAGCGGACCGGCGCGGAAGGTCAATTGCCGGCCGGCAGCCGATTCGGCGAGCACCAGGGTGCCGGTGATGTCGCTGGGCAGGAGATCAGGCGTGAACTGGATGCGCTTATGGGCCAGTCCGGAGGCTGCCGCCAGGGCCTTGACCAGCTCGGTCTTGCCCAGACCGGGCAGACCTTCGAGCAGCACATGCCCACCCGCGAGCAGGCCGGTCAGCACCAGACGCGTCAGCTCGTGCTGGCCGAGCACCGTCGCGTCGAGCGCCGCCAAAAGATCGAGAGCGAGGCGCTGATGCCGCGCGAGATCGGAGGGAGCGAGCATAAAGACCACGACCTTCTCGGAATGGGAACACCGGCGAACATCCGCGTCTCAACCTCGCCGAGCGCGGAGCTGCTGCAAGAGTCGGCGGAGTTACTTGGCGGGCTCGCTGAAATAGGCCGCCACCGCCGCCCGATGCCGCGGGGCCACCGTCGCCCGTCGGCTATCTGCCGCCGTCGGATCGAAGGCCTGGGCGGCGGCGCGCTGCAATGCCGCCTGCGCCGCCGGATCGAGCTCGGCATCACGACTGCGACCGGCGATGGTCACTGATCCATCGGGATTCAAGGTCGCACCCGGCGCCAAGGCTGCCTGCTCGCCGCCGGCGGTACGGCTGCGTGGCAACTGATCGAGCGGGGCCTCGCCGGGGCCGCGCGTCGGCGCACCGTTACCTGGCGTTAGCTGCTGACCACGCAGGCGGGCGAGAAACTGCTCAGACGCGGTACGCGCCGCGCCACTGAGCTTTTTTTGGCGTTTGCCCAAGGCCTCGGCGAGCTGCCGCGCCAGGGCCTGCCCTTGCGCGGGGGTGGGCACACCCGCCGCCGGCATATGGCCCGACGCCAAACCGGCGCGCTGCAGGGCCTCGACCTGGGCCTTGCTCAATAAGCCACGCTGTTGCGCACGTGCCAGCGCGGCAGCGAGGGCTGCGCGTTGCTGCGGATCGGCGAGATCGAGCTGCGCGAGCGCCGGGGCCTGCTCCGCCAAACGCGCGAGATCCACCGCCAGCTTGGCTGCCAGCGCATTGGCATCGGTGGAACTGGTGGCTGTGGCTGTGGCTGTGGCTGTAGAGAGTGCGGGACTCGCCGCTGCTTCCGCGGCGCTCAACGCCGCCGCCAGTTTCTCCCCCGCCGCGCTCGCCTGGGCGGTAGCCTGGGCCTGAACCCGGTCGATGCCTTCCCAGGTGGCCTGATCAAGGACTCCGCCTTGATTGCGTGCAATTAGATCAGCAAGGCGCTGCGTGAGTTCGTGGTGTTCTTCCGCGGTGAGGATGCCGGCGTTGGCGAGCTCTGCGAGTTGTTCACGCAGCGGCTTCACCAAGGCATCGGCAGGGCCGGTAGGCAGCGGCAGCGGTACCGTCTGCGGCAAGGCCACGGCGCCCGCCAGCAGCATGGCCGCCAACAGGCCGGGCAGTGCCGCCTGCCAACGCAGGGACGGCAGGCGGATGCGCGCCAGCGCCGCTTGGCACCGCTCCTGCCAGGCCGGATCGCGCCATTCCGCATAGGCCATGACCAGACCTTCAGCCTGCGCCAACTGATCGAGTTCAGCCGCCAAGTAGGTCGTGCTGAGCGACACCCGCCAAGCGGATGGCAACCACACCAGGGGCGCCGCCAATCCAGCTACCACGAGCGCGGGAACCATCCACTCCAGCTCGGGCAAGGCCCAGCGAATGGCGGCCACCGCCACTGCCGCGAGCAGGGTGCTGATCATCGTGGGCGGGACCAGCTGCGTCAGCAGCTGCTGAAGACGATGCCGGCGAGCGAGGCGGATCAGCAGCGCCGGAAGCGACTGCATGATCCGCGTCCTGCCTATTTCGCCGGAACGGCGGGAGCGGCGGGAGCGGGTGCGACTGGTGCGGCTTCTGCCACTGGGGCCGCTGGGGCCGCTGGAGCCGCTGGAGCCGCTGGAGCAGCCGGAGCAGCCGGAACTTCCGCCAGCGTGCGCTTGAGATCCCAATACATCGCCTTGGCCAGACCGATGAGCTGTTCAGCACCGGCATCATTGCGGGCAATCAGCGGCTCGAGTTCGGTCAGGGCTTCGGCGCGCTTGTCCTGAGCCATGAGCACCTGCGCCAAGCCCAGCTCGGCGGTCAAACGCGACACCGGATATTTGACCCCGGCGACGCGTTTGGCCTCGCTATAAGCGGTGGCAGCGGGCTCGAGTTCTCCGGCCTGCTGATGGACGGCAGCTACCGAGAGCTTGGCCGCCAACTGCACGTCGACATCGCCGGAAGCGGACGCGTCAGCGCTGGCCTTGAGTGCCACCGGGGCGGCACTGGCGGTGTCGCCTTTGGCCAGCAGATCGCTAACGACCTCAATGCCAGCACGGGCGCGAAAGACCGCTGTCACGGTCGGATCGGCGACGAGGGCCTGATAGGCCGCGGTACGCTTGGCGGCGTCCTGTTCATCGCGAGCCGTGATGAAACGCGCCGCACTACCGGCATCAGGGTGCCGTTGCAGCGCCCAGGTCAGGGTGAAGACCCCGGCCACGCAGAGGATCACCACCACGATCACCAGCAACCAGGACCGTTTGATGACATTGGCGAAGGCTTCGAGCCGATCATAGAAAGGATCGGAATAGCTGGAGGTCGTGCCGAGTTCGTCTGCCATGGGAAGCTGCTACTTATACTTAGTTCAGGTGGGCGGGGGGCTCAAGATGTGCCCGTGGTTCAAGAAGAAAAGCGATTGAGGTGGCGCTGCCATCCACGTAGGCATGCACCAGCAGGGTCTCATCGTTTTTGGTATAGGCGGCGCGATGGTCGTCGGGGGCGCTGGTGAGGCCCGCCGGGAGCGCGCTTTGCTTCCAGCCCAAGCCGATGAGGCCACTGGCGATGCGGTCGGCTTCCGCGACCGGAGGACGCGGCTCGTCGCCAGGCTTGGTGATGAAGGTTACCGAGAGATGGCGCAAGGCCCCGCCAGCGGTGGCGAGGGCGATCTGCTGCTCTTCAGCGGTCAGGCGATAGCCGACCAAACGCTCGAAGGGAATGTCGGGGAATTGCTCGGGATGATAAGCGACCGGGCGGTGGGTGGCCACCGAACTGTCGCTTCCGCTGCTGCTTTCACCGTCACGCGTACTTTCACAGCCGGCGAGCAACAAGGCCGCCGCCAGCAGCACCAGCCGGCTCATGTCATGCCTGTTTGTAGGTCAGCTTGGCGCCGCCGATGCGGATCACGTCGCCGGCGCGCAGGTCGCGATCGCCAACCACTTTCGTGCCATTGACGCGGACCGCACGCCAGCCGCCCATGGTCATGAGCTTGTGACCGGTCGACGACTTGAGGATCTTGGCCTGCACCGGCTTGATCAGGAAGCCCTTGGCGGGGATGTCTGCCGCCGTACCGATGGTGGTCTCTTCGCGCATCAGCTGCGCCAGGACCTCACGGCCACCCTGTTCGAGGGCGATGACCATGCGCTTGCCTTCGCCGCTCATGGCCTTGGCCAAGGCCGCCTGATCGACGAACATCGTCATCTCGCCGCCCATGCTGGCCTTCTTCGCCTTGCCGTTGGTGCTTGCGAAGCCGGCTCCGTCGAAGATCAGCGAGTGCTTGCCCAACACGATCTTATCGTTGGTCTTAAGGACATGGCGGTGGATCTTCTGACCATTGATGAAGGTGCCGTTGTTCGACCCCCCATCGACCAGCGCCCAGCCTTCGCCATCCTTGACGATCGAGCAGTGATGCCGCGAAACGCCGAGGTTGTCGACGACGATATCGCAGTCCATCGACCGGCCGATCTTCGACTCAGCCTTTTCCAGGGTGTACTCGGCCTCTACATTGGAGCCGAACATAACGATGATCTTGGCCATACGAGCCGGTCCTCCAGAGAGTCGCAGGCCAACCCTAGGGTAGCCCTCTACGACGTCAACGCCGGGCGATGGCCAAACCCTGAAACTGGTCACTGACCCGTTTGCATTCGTATTGAAAGACGCATTCTTAGAGAATATGCCAGTCGCCGCCCCCGCCCAGCACACCGCCGTTCAGCTCATCGGGGCTGATCGCCTGCAACTTAACCGCGCAAAGGTGACCCCTAAGCCGGGTCCGACCCAGATCCTCGCCCGGGTCGAGTGCGTCGGCCTGTGCTTTTCGGACATGAAGCTGCTGCACCAGTTCCAGAGCCACCCCCGCAAGTCGCCGGTGCTCGCGCACCTCGCAGCCGACATCCTCGGCTCGATTTCGAGCTACGTGCCGGAACAGCAGCCCACCGTGCCCGGCCATGAAGCAGTGCTGCGCGTGCTCGACATCGGCGCGGCGGTGACCTCGGTGCGCGTTGGCGGCCGCTATCTCGTACAGGCCGATTTCCGCGACCTCAAGACCGCCAATTCCAACGGCGCCTTCGGCTACAATTTCGAAGGCGGCCTGCAGCAGTACGTGCTCCTCGACGAGCGCGTGACGGTGGCCGCCAACGGCGACAGCTACCTTCTGCCGGTACCCGACGATCGCAGTGCCAGCCAATTGGCCCTGGTCGAGCCCTGGGCCTGCGTCGAAGATGCCTTTCGCACGGTTGAGCGGCAGCAGCTCAAAGCGGCCGGAACGGTGCTCGTGGCGGGCACTGCTGTCGACCTCACCGGGCTGGCGGTAGAGCGCAGCGCCCGCCGCCTGTGGCTCGATGCCGGGCAGGGTGGCAGCGCCCCCACGGGATTCACGACGGTCACGATGGCCGAACTCACCGCGCGCTCGATCGACGACCTGATCTACGTCGGCAGCGATGCCGCGCAGCTCGAGGCGCTCTTCCCGCTGCTGGCCAATCACAGCCTGCTGCTCATCGCTACTGCCGGTGGCCGTTTCGGGAGGGTGGTAACGGCACCCATCGGACGCGTGCACTACGGCAACATGCGCCTGGCCGCGACCACCTCGGCAAACCCGGCGGCAGCCCTAGCGGCGATTCCCGCCACCGGCGAGCTGCGTCCCGGCGACCACGTCAACGTCGTTGGGGCCGGCGGCCCGATGGGGGTCATGGCCATGGTCCGCGCCATCGCCAGCTCGCGGCCCGGCGCCATCGTCGAAGGCGGCGTGCGCAATCCCGAGCGCGCCACCGCCCTGCGCGAACGCGTAACGCCCTTCGCTGCTGCCCGTGCGGTGCAGGTGCGGCTGTTCAATCCCGAGGTCGAGCCGCCGCAGGGCGCGGTCGATTACTGCTTCCTGATGGCACCGGTGGTCGAGCTGGTGCAGCACGCCATCCGCGATGCTGCCGCCCAGGGCATCATCAATGTCTTCGCCGGTATCAGCGCCGAGACTCCGGTGCCAGTCGATCTCGACGCCATCGCCGCCAAGCAACTGTACTTCATCGGCACCAGCGGCTCGACCATGGAGGACATGCGCGTGGTCCTCGGCAAGGTCATCGACGACTCGCTCGACACCAACCTCTCGGTGGGCGCGGTCACCGGCATGGCCGGCGCCATCGACGGCCTCAACGCCGTCAACAACCGCACCATCGCTGGAAAAATCGTGGTCTATCCCCAGCTCGGCGATTTCCCGCTGATGGAACTCGAGGCACTGGTCGAGAAATTCCCCAGCATCCGTCCGCTGCTGCTCAACGGCTGCTGGACCAAGGCCGCCGAAGAGGAACTTCTACGTCTCGCCGGAGGTGCGCCGTGACCCTGGTCGCGGTCATCGATATCGGCAAGACTAACAAGAAAGTCGCCCTTTTCGACGAGCAGCTACAGCCGATCGCCCACGTCCAGGCCCCCTTCCCGGCGCAGCTCGACGACCAAGGCGTGCTCGTCGAGCAGACCACCGCCATCTGGACGTGGCTCAAGAGTCAGCTCGCCGAGCTCTATCTCCGCCATCCGTTCTCGGCCCTCAGCATCACCACCCATGGCGCCGCCTGGGCGGCCCTCGACGAACACGGCGGACTGGCTCTGCCGGTGATCGCCTACGAGCACGATCTCGGGGACCACGGCCAACGTGAACTCGATCACGAATTCTACCGTCGCTGCGGACGTCTCGAAGATCTGCAGTCGGAGACCGGCACCTGCGATCTGCCGCTGCTGGTCAATCCCGCAAAGATGGTGCTGTTCGCTCAGCAGCGCTACGCCACCGGCTGGGCGAGGGCAACGAAGCTCGTCAATTATCCCCAATATTGGGGCCATCTGCTGACCGGCGCGGTCGCCGCCGAGGCCACCTACAGCGCCAACCACAGCTTCCTCTTCGACATCCGCAAGCGTCGCGCGAGCACCGCCGCGCACGCCCTCGGAGTGGCGGGAATGCTCGACTTCAACTTCGTCGATCCGTGGGCCACGCTGGACACCCTGACCCCCGCCTTGCAGAGCGAACTCGGCCTCCCGGCCTTGCCGGTGACGGTCGGCATCCATGACTCGAACAGCGCCTTGCTGCCCTATCTGATTAAGTTCCACGGTCGTGATTTCGTGGTCAATTCCACCGGCACCTGGTGCGTCGCCATGCACCGCGTGCAGCAGGTGCGTTATCGTCCGGAAGAGCTTGGGCAGAAGGTCATCTTCAACATCGACGCCCTCGGCGGCCTGACCAAGGCCAGCTTCCTCATGGGTGGCCAGGACTACGGCCTGTACCACGGCATCATCGGTGGCGCGGATCCGGCCTTCGACGCCGCTCGCGTCGATGACGCCTTGGCCCAGACCGAGCGAATGGTTCTGCCCGGCGCCTTCCCCAGCCAGTTCCCCAATGCGCGCGGCGGCCTCCGTGACGGCCACGCCGCCGTCAGCGTCGCCGATCTGCAGGCCGGCCGCGTTCCGGGCTGGTGCCGGGATCCGGCGCTCGGCCACGATCTACTCAACATCAGCCTAGCCCTGCAGACCGAAGTCGCTCTGCGCCGCACCGACATCAACGACGGCACGACCATCTTCGTCGAAGGCGGATTCCGCAACAACGCCACCTTCCTCGCGGTGCTGGCCGCGCTATTCCCGCACAATCCGCTCTGCTGCACGAATCTGGCGCAGGCCAGCGCCGCCGGCGCGGCACTCCTCGGACAGGCACTGCTGAACCGCTGCACCCCGCGCGAACTCGCCGCGCGCATCACCATCGACCTGCAACCGGTGGGCCGACCGACCTTGCCGCACCTCGCCGGCTATCGCTCGGCCTGGCTGCAGACCGTATCCTAAGCGCGACACTCAAACGCTGGGGATCCTAAGCCGCCTACACCGGCCCTTGCCACCAGGGATTTCGGCCTAATGTATTGCCCGTCCTAACGGCAAACCATCTGGCGCTCCCATCGTCTAGAGGCCTAGGACACCGGATTTTCATTCCGGCGACACGGGTTCAAATCCCGTTGGGAGTACCATCCAAAAGCCTGCAAACTAAACGTTTGCAGGCTTTTGCTTTTCTCAGACAGGCCGCAATTCCGCCACCGCTGCGACCACCGCATCGACTTCGTCGATGGTCGTGTAATGCGAGAATCCGATGCGCAGCAACCCACCCGTGTCGCCGAGGCGCAGCTGCTCGATCACGCCCTGGGCATAGAAATGTCCGGCCCAGACGAAAATGCCGCGCGCGGCCAAGGCGGTGGCGGCGGCTTGCGGAGTGATGCCGGCGAGGGTCAGGCCGAAGGTCGGGGTGCGCTCGGCGGCGCGCGCCGGATCGCTGAGCCCATGAACCGTGAGACCGGGGATCTTGGCCACCCCGTCGAGGAAACGCACGGAAAGCTGCTGCTCGTGGCTGACGATGCGCTGCATGCCCTGCCGCAGCGCTTCTCGCGTGAGCACTTCTCGCGTGAGCGCTTCCCGCGTGAGCCCTTCCCACGTGAGCACTGCCAGCACGGGCTCGCCGGCGAGCTCGGCGATATGCGTCAGACAGGCAAGCGTGCCGGCGATGGCCTCGGTGTTCTGCGTGCCGGTCTCCCATTTGCCCGGCGGCACCGCCGATGACGGGCGCACCTTATAGGCGGTGAGCGACTCGAGGAGCGCGCGTCGGCCATACTGGATGCCAAGATGCGGACCGGAAAACTTATAGGCCGAACACGTCAGGAAATCGCAATCGAGTTGTTGGACATCGATGACGCCGTGCGGGGCGAAGTGCACGGCATCGACCGCCACCAAGGCCCCCACGCCATGCGCCGCCGCGATCAATGGCGCGAGCTCGACCTTCGACCCGACCGCGTTCGAGGCCGCCGTCAGCGCCACCAGCCGCGTGCGCGGACTCAACAGACCCTGCAAGGCCGCCAGCGACAAGGTCATGTCCGGCTCGCTGAAGGCGAGGGTGCGCACGTGCACGCCGCGGTCTTCGGCGGCCATTCGCCACGGCTGGACATTGGCGTCGTGATCGAGGGCGGTGACGATGATCTCATCACCGGCCTGCCAGGTGCGAGCCAGCGCCCGGCTCATGGCGAAAGTCAGGCTGGTCATGTTCTGACCGAAGATGATCTCTTCTGGCGCCGCCGCGTTGAGAAAGGCCGCTAGCGCCTGACGCGTGCGCATCACCATCGCGTCGGTCTCGCGACTGGTCGCGAAGACTCCGCCGAAGTTGGCGTTGCTGGTCGCCAGATAGGCACTCATCGCCGCGCTTACCGCCTGCGGCACCTGCGTGCCTCCCGGGCCGTCGGCGAAGATCACCGCCCGGCCATCGTGTTGGCGGGCAAGCGCCGGAAACTGCGCGCGCAGACGCGGAAGATTGAGGGCCGTGGTGGGCGTTGGTGAAAAAGTCATGAGCGCCTTCAGGAGGTGATGACCAGCAGATCCCAATGTCCGGGCTGGTCGCCACTGGGTCGTACGGTTTCAGCGAAATGATACACCTGTCGATCGTTGGCGAGCACCGCTTCGCCGGCTTGCAGATCGCGGCTGAAGATCGGTGGCTGATCTTTCCCGGGATAGATGCGCGTGGTGGCACCGATGATCTGATGGCGCTCGACGCAGAACATGCCGATGTAGTCGAAGCCGTCCTGATGGATGCCTTCCGGCGCCGGCGATCCGGAATGCTCCGGCGAGCAGCTGATGCGGATCTGATGGACGCCGATCTCACGCACCGTCGGATCGATGCCCATGCCGGCGATGAAGGCCGCGACCATCGCCTGGAAGGCCGGCTCGGCCAGCAGCCCGTCTTCGAGTTCCGCGAATTCCCGGCGGATGCCGCCGGCCAATTGATTGACGGCCTTGCTCTGCAGGAAGTACATGTGCTCAAGCCGGCGCAGCGCGTGCGCCGGGCCGATGAAGTGCGAGAACCGTCGCTGCCGGAACCTGCCCTGAATGTACGGATCGAGCGGCAGTCGCTCATAGAATGGCCGCAAGGCGGCCAGATCCGGAGTTGGAAAATTGGTCAATCGATAGGTAAAATCGTGCGGTAGGGACATAGATCACCCGCTCTCATCCTAATCAGGCGGGAGCGGATTATCCAGGGTCAAGACGCTGTTCTCAGCCGTCGTTGCTCACGCCCTGCTGCTGATCCAGCCCCTTCATGCTCAGCGCGATCCGCCGGCGGGGGAGGTCGACCGAAACCACACGCACGGTGACCTGCTGGCGTACGGCGACCACCGTCGCCGGGTCGCTGACGAAGTGCTCGGCGAGCTCGGAGATATGCACCAGACCGTCCTGCTTGATGCCAACATCGACGAAGGCGCCGAAGCGCGTGACATTGGTGACGATGCCCGGCAAGGTCATCCCCGTAGCGAGGTCTTCCGGACGATGCACGGCAGCGAAATGGAAGACCTGGAAGGACGGGCGGGGATCGCGCCCGGGCTTGGCCAGCTCGGCGAGGATATCGCGCAAGGTTGGCTCGCCGACCTCGGCATCGCACCAGCGCTTCAGCTCAATTCCGTGGTGCACGGCGGGCTTATGCATCAAGTCGTCAATGGTGACCTGCAGATCGTTAGCCATGCGCCGCACCAGGGCGTAGCGTTCGGGATGCACGGCGCTGGCATCCAGCGGTTCGCGGCTTTCGCGCAGGCGCAGAAACCCCGCACATTGCTCGAAGGCCTTGGCGCCCAGCCGGGGGACCTTCAACAATTCGCGACGATCGCGGAAGCCGCCGTGTTCGCGGCGATAGGCCACGATCGCGCGCGCCAGAGCCGGCCCCAGACCCGAGACATAGGCCAGCAGTTGCTCGCTGGCGGTGGCCAATTCGACACCGACGGCGTTGACGCAGCTTTCCACCACCCGACCGAGGGCCTCGCGCAAACGCGCCTGATCGACATCGTGCTGATACTGGCCGACGCCGATCGATTTGGCATCGAGTTTAACCAGTTCTGCGAGCGGGTCCTGAAGGCGCCGACCGATCGAGATCGCGCCACGCACGGTGAGGTCGAGATCCGGGAATTCGTTGCGCGCAACCTCGCTCGCGGAGTAGATTGAGGCCCCCGATTCCGAGACCAGCACCACCGGTATGCCGAGATCGAGGGACTCGAGGAAGTCAGCCGTCTCGCGACCGGCGGTACCATTGCCGACGGCGATGGCCGACGCCTTGTGCGCCGCAACCAGGGCGCGGATGGTAGTCGCGGCCTCGCCCTGACGGCGCGGCTCATGCGGGAAGATCGTCGCCGAGGCCAGCAACGCGCCCTGATCATCGAGGGCCACGGTCTTGCCGCCGGTGCGCAGTCCAGGGTCGACCGCCAGCACCGCGCGCCGTCCATATGGTGCCGCCAGCAGCAGGCCGCGGAGGTTCTCGGCGAAGACGCTGATGGCCTCGGCATCGGCGCGCTCCTTGGCCTCGCCGAGGGCCTCGTTCTCGAGGGCCGGGGCCAGCAGCCGTTGATAGCCGTCGACCAGTGCCAGATCGAGCTGCTCGCGCCCGCGACCCTGATGGCGATCGGGGCGCAGCCAGCGCTGGCGTAGTGCGGCGAGGGCCAGTTCTTCTGGCGGCAGGGCCGAGATGCTCAGGCATCCCGCCTCGCGGCCGCGCAGCATCGCCAGCAGACGGTGCGACGGGCAGCGTGACAGCTCTTCGCTCCAATCGAACCAGTCGCGGAACTTGGCGGCGGCTTCGTCGTCACGTTTGCCGCGGGCCACACTCGAGACCAGCCGCGCCTGACGGCGGAAGAGCTGACGGATCTCACCGCGCGTCGTGGCCTCTTCGCTGATGGTCTCGGCGATCAGGTCACGGGCACCGGCGAGGGCCGCCTCGGCATCGGCGACTTCCGCGCCCAGATAGGCATTAAGCTCGGGAAACCGGCCGCCAGCGAGCAGGCTCTCGGCCAACGGCGCCAGCCCACGCTCGCGGGCCTGCTGGGCGCGCGTGCGGCGCTTGGGGCGGTAGGGCAGGTAGAGGTCTTCGAGCTCGGCCAGCTGCCGGGCCTTGGCGATGGCCGCATCCAGGGCCGGTGTGAGCAGTCCGCGTTCGACCAGAGAAGCATGGATCGCGGCCCGGCGCTTTTCGAGTTCACGCAACCGCTCCAGGCCATCGCGGATGGCGGCGATCGCCACTTCATCGAGGCCACCGCTGACCTCCTTGCGGTAGCGCGCGAGGAAGGGCACGGTCGCACCCTCATCGAGCAGACGCGCGACGGCTTCCAGCGCTTGCGGCCGTAACTTCAATTCGCTGGCCAGTACCAGGGCCAGGCGGGGAAGATCATCGCGTGCGTGGTCATCGGGCATGAACGCATGATGAATGCTGCGCCAGCCATTCCCATCAGCGCCCGGCGGCATGTGCTACATGAGCCGACAGCGACTTCATCTTGCCCCACCCCGGGGAAAGCCTTAGAGCGTGCGCCGGAGAAATCATGGCTGGACTTGAATTCATCGGCGGCGAAAAGGGCGGGGTTGGTAAATCAGTGATGGCACGCATCCTGGCCCAGTACTGCATCGACCACAAAGAACGTTTCATCGGCTTCGATACCGATCGTTCGCACTCGACTTTCATGCGCTTCTATGGCGATTTCGCCGCGCATGTGGTGATCGATGACTTCGCCAGCCTGGATCATCTCGCCGAAGCCATCAGCGAGGACCCCGGTCGCCGGATCCTGGTCGATCTCGCAGCCCAAACCATGCCACCCCTGCAGCGCTGGATCGAGGATTCCGACGTCCTCTCGCTGCTCGCCGAAGATTACCTGCCGGTGCGTTTCTGGCATGTCATGGATGACGGCATGGATTCGATCACCCTGCTCGAGAACCTGGTGCGCAAATTCACCACCAAGGCGCAGTACGTAATCGTCCTCAATCACGGTCGCGGCCGCGACTTCACCAATTTCAATGAGTCGGCAGCCAAAACCCTGGCCCTCGAACACGGCGCCAAAATCATCGAACTGCGCGGCCTGCACGATGCCACGATGCGCAAGATCGATCTCTGCGATCACAGCTTCTGGTCTGCCATCAACCAGCGCGGCAGCGATCGCGCCCTGGGTCTGCTCGAACGTCAGCGGGTCAAGGTCTGGCTGAATAAGACCTATGCCGACCTGGCACCGCTGTTCGCGTAACCTAGGAGCCTGTCGGAGATAGGCTCCTAGAATAAAATAGCGCCTCATTCCCGAGCCTGCCACTTATCCGGTGGCAGGCTCGGTGATCGCTCAATGCGTAGGAGCGGCTTGAATCGGAGGAGCTGGGGGAGCTGGGGGAACCGGAGGAGCTGAGGGAACCGGAGGAACCGGAGGCGGATTCATCGGGGGAACATCAGCCCCATCCTTTTTGCGCTGACCTTCACCCTGACGTTGCGCCTCGGGACGAGGCCCGGTTAACTTGGCACGGATTTCCTCACGGCGGGCTTTCAGCGCGGCAAAGGACGGATCCTTGGCCATGACTTCTTCGGCCTTGGCGCGATAGGCCTTCTGGGCCTCGTCGACGGCCAGCTTGAGCTTGATGACTTCCGGATCCTGATCGGCCTTCTCCTTGAGGGCGCGAATCTGCCCTTCGACTTCACGGATCTCCTTCATCATTTCCGGACGAGGGCCGGGCATGCCGCCGGGAGGCATGGCAGGAGGAACAGCGCCATGGGGCCTCTCCGCTTGGTGCGGGACCACGGGCGGCGGGGGCTGAATGCCGTCCTCAGCCATGAGCGGCACAGCCAGGAACATGGCCGGAGCGAGAGCAGTGAGATAACGATGCATATAAGACTCCATAAGTGACGTGCACATCAGATAACGCCAAGGCCGGGTGCCAAGGGAGTTTTTCGTACGCCTGGGCTTGCCACGCCACACCGCAGATAACGATGACATGACATGAACGAGCCCAACTCCGCCCCCCAGACCGTCGAAGGCTGGTACGTCCTCCATGACCAATGGTCGGTCGATTGGCAATGCTGGCGGGCCTTGCCGATGGCCGAGCGCCAACAGCGCGTCGAAGAGCTCTTTGCCTGGCTCGCCATGCAGACCTCCGGCGATTCGATCGCCTATGCCGTGCTTGGACAGAAGGCCGATCTGCTCTTTGTCCATTACCGGAAAACCGTTGCCGAACTGCACGCCGTGAGCACCGCCTTCCAACACTGCGCGCTGACCGAGGATCTGGCGCCCGCGGGATCATTCCTTTCGGTCATCGAAGCCTCGCTCTACGAAGCCGAAGCCCACGCCCGCGGGAGCCTCGCCCGGCGCGGTCTGACCCCCGCCGATGCCGGTTTCGCCACCGCCCTCGAAGCCGAGACCGCCAACGCCCGTGCGGCCTTGGATGAGCGTCTGTTCCGACGCATCCCTACGCAATCGCACATCTGCTGGTATCCGATGAGCAAACGCCGCGACGGCGCCGACAACTGGTATCGCACACTCAAGAGTTCGAATTTTAATATAATGCCAATCGTGAAAGCACGGGCTTGATGCAATCTTCTGAAATACCAAGCGCCTGTAGGGCGATGCAGATCCATCCGTTTTTGTTGACCAGGT
>JBIILZ010000007.1:0-57877 GCA_044338255.1 Planctomycetota bacterium
ACCTGGTCAACAAAAACGGATGGATCTGCATCGCCCTACAGGCGCTTGGTATTTCAGAGGATTGCATCAAGCCCGTGCTTTCACGATTGGAATTATATTAAAATTCGAACTCTTGAGTGTGCGTTTTCCGGCCGAAGCGGATTCTTCGGGGGCAAAAAATACCTCCCGCCAGCCTCAACGACGCCGTGCAAAAGGCCTTTCGAAAGGGCCGTTAAGAATCTACCGCCAAGCGCTTATCTCATGCCTTACGGGTACTTGCACGTAGCAGGCGCACGCATCCGTAGACGCAGATCGTGGTGGTCACGATCACCGCCAAGAGCCACCAGCCGATCTTGCTGATCAGGCCATCGATATGGTCGGTGGCGGAGGCCACTTGGGTCGTGATCGCCGGCGATTGAATCAGCGCCTGGGTGACCTGCAGGGTGCCTTGCAGTTTTTCGGCCGTAACCGTCGCCGCATTGAGGGCCGTGGTGTACTCGCGAATGTCAAAGGGGCGACCAGGGGCCTCCGTCTGCATTGAGGGCGAGGTCGAGGTCGAGGGCGAAGTCGTGGGCGTGGGAGTCACGCTGGTGATCAGCTGCGTGATGCCGGTATTGAGGCGCTCAAGGGCATTGGCGGCCTCAGTGAGCGCCGCCAGCGTGGCCCGGACATCAGCTTGCGCGGGGCGGCTCTGGTCGAGGAGGGCGACGCCTTCGGTGCGGATCTCAGCGGGCAGGTTGCGGGCGATCGTGGTCAGCGCTTCGATGCTGTTGTTGGTCCGTTTGAGCTCGGTCAGGAGGGCTTGCGGCGTGTCCTGGGCTTGGATCTCGAGCATCGCCTTCTGCATATACCAATTGAGCAGTTTGGGATAATCCACCAGCATATCGACCGCCCGATCAGCGGTCACCGCCATGCGCGCGGCCGCGTCTCCGCCAGCTTTGACCCCGGAGAAGGCATTAAACGGCGACAGGGTGATCGAGAGCAGGCTCGAGAGCTTGGTGGTCTCGAGTAGATTCCCCAGGGGATCGGACTTCGAGCTATCGCCCGCGAGATAGGCCTGGCCATGGACAGTGGCGGCGAGGATCTGCTTTTTCAGCTCCTCGAAGCGTTCCGGCGGCACGGCTCGGCGGACCATCTTTTCCGCGATGCCCTCCAATTCGTTCGAGCGCTCGATGACCACCTGCTGGGCCGTACCAAATACACTCTTCCCCGCCCCGGTCGAATAATGGCGGGAACTGGTAGCGCTCCAAAACCACAATTCGATCAACCCCGCCAGGGCATTGTCGCGGCTGCGTGCACGGGTGCAGATCTCGAAGGTGCGGATCCGCCATCCGAGCGTGGTTCGGCGTATGGCATCGGTGGGTACGGCGGTTTCAAGTTCGAGCGAGGTGATCTGCACCAGCCGTTGCATCTGATCGCTCAGTGATTGCAGGGCGGCGGAGACTTCGGTTGCCGGAATCGGCGGCGGTGGCGGCAAGCCTGCGTCATCGACCGCCGTGCTGCGGGCGCACCCGCTGAGCACCAGGATCAGAGCCACGGAGATGCCGGAGAGGCGTTTCATGGTTGGCGACCTTGCCGGGTCGGAGTGGAGGTCAATCCCCATGCACCTATCTCCGACAGGCTGCCAGGAGCCTGTCGGAGATAGACTCCTAGTCCAAGCCGTCGTGAGCTCAGCGCGGCAAGGTGCGGACCAGGCTATATGATGGGGCGAAGGTGATCTCGAGGCCTTCGACATTGCTGATCTTGTTTGTCCGGCGTTGTGCCCGACCGCTGGCACCACAGGCGAGGATCCCACGCGAGAAGCTGGTATACTTCAGCCATTCGACATCCGTATTGCTCGGATTGCCGAGCCGTGCCATGGCCCCGGCATGGACGGGAATCTGACCCACACCGGTAATGCGCAGGTCGTCGCCGTTCTCAGCGCGTACGACACGCCCGGTCGTGACATTGCGGCTGCCCCCGGTCAATACGGCAGTGATGCGGATAGCAGTGGGAAAAATATCGGGGGGGCGTGGCGGAGTGGCAGAAGCGTCACTTTCGGTCGAGAAGACGTCTGTACCCGCAGGCAGGGGGGTGCTCCATTCGAGGCCGCTTCGGGGATGGTCATCGGTACTGAGATCGACGCCGAAGTAGAGGCAGCCATTGGCAACATGTGTCGCTGTGCCGTTATAGACATTTTTGGCAACTTCGAATTCAGTGAGTTGAGGTGTCAGGCCAACTCGGCTGTCGGCCGCGCTCTCAGAATTACGATTGAGGTGCCCATCATCGTCAACCCACCAGACCACGATCAGGCGCGCGCCGAGGCCGTTCTCGCCGATGTTTCCGCCAACGGGATTGCGGATCTTGAACGCCAGGACCATGTTGCCGGCCTGGCGGCCATTGGTCAGTTTGACTTTCGTATAGAGAAAGCCGCCATCGGCAGCCGGCACCATGCGCTTGAGATCGTCGTCGAGCTGAGCCAGGGCAGCGAGCGTCTCATCATTGGCGGCACGTCCGGTTTCACCACTGCGAAAGAGCATGACCGCCGTCCTCAAGACCCCGATCAAGGCCAGTGAGACGACGCTGAAGATCATCACCGAGACGAGAATCTCCATCAACGTAAAGGCGCGGCGCATCATCGTGCGCTCTCTACGGCCAAGGTCGTCACTGGCGCATGCGCCCGCAATTTGAAGCCCGAGATCAACGGTGCGCGATTCGCCGCCCGGGCGATATCGGACAGGTCGTTGCTGGTATGGCCGGTATAACGGAAAGTCACGCGCACTTCGACACCGGTGGTGGGTGAGGCGAGTTCCGGGCCGACGTTCAGGGGGCTGTTCCACTTGAACAAATTATCGATGGTCAGCCAGGTGGGTGTTGTACCGGGCGTCAGGTTGGGTGTGACCGCCATGATACTGGACCAGTCGCTGTAGCCGCTGGCACCGGTATCGCCGATGGCGCCTGGAACGGTGCTGAGTCCATTGATGGATCCGGCCATCGCCCGGACTTCCATCTGCAGATTCGGCAGGCTGCCGGAAAGTCCGCTGGTTTTCGTGATGAGCACATCATTGGCGGGCAGTGTCGGATCGAAGAGGATTTGCGGCACGCCTGCGAGGGTATTGTCGAATCGAATGCCATGCAGATTCATGGGGAATCCGATCCAAGGATAGAATCGGCAACGCAGGTGCTGCGGACTCAATGCCCCAGGACCCCCTGAGCCGCCCAAGAGTGAGGGATAGGAGCTCGGAAAGCGCGGCCACCAGCCGATCACCAGCGGTTTCAATGTTCCCTGATCCGGCCAGTTATGAGTCGCGTCAGTGTTATAGAGCCCGCGCAGCCATCTGGGCGTGATGCGTTTTCCGAAATTGGGATTGTTTTGATTCGTCGAGGTGAGACGGGTGCTAGGATCGTAATACTGTATATTCTGACGATCGTCGTAATTACCGGCGCCGATGATTTCGCTGGCCACATCCCAGGGATATGTCGCGGTTGGCGAAGCTTCGACGACCAGGGCATAGGGGGCGGTGAACTCTTTGCCGGTGACGTCCGCACCCTTCCAGAGAAAATTGCTCGGATCCGGACTGCCCTTGAGGGTGAACCAGGTGTTCGCCACCAGGTTGGCACTGTCATCCAGGTAACGCACCGGTCCGATGGGGAGCGTCATGCATTCCGGGCCATAATCGAGATTGCCGAAATTTATGGCCTGGGTCGGCGTAATCTGGTTGGCATTCGGGCTGGCATTCATGGTATGTGCCATCGGACGGCTTCCCATCTGTCCACGTCCGACCAGCCGCGCGAAGCGCTTGGGGAAATTCTTCAGGTAATCAGCGGGGTTCTGATTCACGTTGTTGACCCGCAAGAGTTCAGGGAACGCGGTGGTGGCGGTGGTCAATGCGGTCTGCATTGTCGGCCAGTCAATGTCTTGTAGGCGCTCGCACGCGAAGACCTCGCCGCCGATTTCCAGCAGGCTCAATGGCTCGGGACCGCTGAATACATCATTATTCACCCAGACGAAACAGGGCAGGCCGCCAGAAGCCGGGATGCTTGTCATTTGAGTGCCACTGGCATCGAAGGCGCGCAGGACGCGACCCGCCGAACTGTCCCAAGGACCAGCCGCAAGCGCATCAATCGTCATCATGGTCGTCACATTGGCGATGCCACCGCGGGCGGTGTCAGGGCTGCCGAAGATGACGCGGGCAGGAGTGGTTGCGTCCGTATGCGCATCGAGTCGCGGGAGGGCGGCTAATGGAAGGATTGCCGTCGAGTTCATCGGCGTTAGATCGCGCCGCGTCGTCAGGCCTGAGCCCATGACAATATCATAATCACTGCCATTCGGGCTGACCCCGAGCGGACCCAGGGGCGTGGTGAAGGCGAAGCGACCATTCACCGTGTCATTGAAGGGATTGGTGGCATCGCCATCGTAACCGTCGTTTGCGCAGTAGCGGATCGCCAGCGCAACGTTCTTCACGCTGCCGTCGTAGGTGCGCGGCACGAGCGTGACGAGGTCACCGGTGGCCAGCAGCTTTCCATAGCCGCCGCCGAAGTCGGTGATGACGGGCAGGACCAGGGTCGTTCCGCTGGGAAAGCTTGCAGTGGGCTTGGTTCGTTCCATGCCGCGCGTACGGGTATGGGTGACGGTATCATAGTACCAAGCGTAACGATTGATGAAGAATATCCGAGCGGGCGTTCCGGCGACCTTGATGCGTTCGGTGTAATGCAGCCACTCGCATCGTCCGGTGGTGATATCCAATAATTGGATCAAGGAGATTTTATAATTGGCTGGCGCTGGCGTGGTGAATCCTACTCCATAGCCAAAGCTATTCGCAGCCATGGGGCTGTTGATTTCCGTGGTTTCCACACTGGCCAACCAGATGCGGGCAAGACGTACCGCGCCGCTGACGTCCACGCCGCTATTATCAATCATGTCGGGGGGAACCGGCAGCGGATATTCAAGGAAGGTGGGAATTTTTTCACTGAGGATATCGGGTTTGCTTAGGGTGACGGTGCCATTACTCAATTTCACATACCAGAAGATGTAAGACTGGTTTTTCGATGTGCTGACATAGGCGAAGCCCGAACTTGGCGCTTGTTCAAAGGTCCCACCGCTGACCAACGTCAATGGATCAGTCAGGAGATGGACATCGGTGGTGGCGGAAAACGCACTGGTGAGGGCATACGCATCGGCAGCATTTCCGACTTTGAATTCCGTCGCCAAATTCTCCCCACCTTGGTAGAGATTATCCGTCCCATACAGCTTCAGGCGCATGCCGTCGGCAATCACCCGGTCGTTGATCGCGTGGCTCTGGGTAGATGGTAATTGTTCGAGTAAGGTCGGGCTGTTCGTCCACGTATCCTGACGATCGCCACGCCAGCAGTTGATCAATGTGGCCTTATTTTTGGCGGAGGCATCATCGACGATATTCTCATAGCGGATGTATTCGTCCCCGATCAGCACGCTGCCGCGGCGGGGCAGGGTCATGGATGGTGACAAGATCGGGCTTGCCGTTCCGATGTAGTCATCATCTCCGAACGAGGAAAAGCCCGGCATCTCGACGGTTATCCCTGAAGCCATGAAGGAATTGGCTGTGGTCGGATTGTTCACCGACTTGTCGATCGCGGGAAGCGCTTGGGTCAGGATCAGATTGGGAAAGGTCAGATGATCGCCGGGCCACGGGCCTTTCAGACGCGAACCTTTGCGACTGTTGAAATACTCGCTGGCCGGCATCACGCCGACATCATTGCCGACATTGCCATCGAGGATGATGCTCATACCGCCAGGACGACCATCGCCCATGGCGATCTGCAGATTATACCAGCGGCCCGCTTCCGGCGTGTTGGCGATGGGCGTGGTCCCGTCCGAATCGAGGCGACGGCCCAGCTTGTAGCAGGTCATGATGCGATTGGGCTTGAGGGTCGGCGACCAGTCCGCCATTCTCTGGCTATCGCCGCGCGGTATCACCAGCGGGAAAGCCGTCGTGAGGCCGGGCAGGGAGCGCTCATCCACGCTCGCCGTCGCCGGATCATCGTTCCCGATCAGCCACGTGAGCGGTGAATTCACCAATGAGATGCTGGTGCCGGTGGCGGCGATCGAAACCGACGGCGGGGTGTACACCAGCACCAGCATGTTCTGACTGGGGTCGTAGAGCACCCCCAGGTAATTTTGGCAATCGGTAGTCTTGCTGCTGGTGATATTCTTGATGATTACAGCGTGATCGTCGATATCTGGGTCGACCGTGGTCGTATAGCCGGGCGATGGACGCAATTCCATGAGCGTGACAACCGTCGAGGCGATCCAATCCGTCTGAGGTTGGAACCAGAACGACAGGTGCCGGGGTCCGATGGTGCTATCGACATTCGGATTCGGGGTTCCCGAAGACGTCATAGGCGGCGAACGATAGGTGAAGGCGCCGTTGGTCGGATCACTGAGATCATAGGCCAGCGCCTTGCTCTGACCGATGCGCACGCCATCGGGAAAAAGGCCTTCATGAGGAGTTAGGGGATTCTGGGTCGTGCCCGGCTTCTCGATCTCTAACGGGACATCCCGCGCATCGTGGCCCAGGCTGTCCTTGAGGGCATCGGCAGCATTAAGGTTGGTGCCCGCGCCGAGCGGGGCTCGCCATGTCACGTCGAGATGAGTCGTGGCGCTGGTCGCCAGGCTGGGCAGCGGTTTGAACGAGATGCCGGTTTCGGCCTTGAGCGTCGGGCTTGGATTGATGTCAGGATCAACGTCATGAGGGGCTAGATCGTTTGCCCGGGCAGTGGCATTCGGCCAGGTTACCATCTGACTGGCGAGGCGCTGATCGATCAGAGGCTCGAACTGGCCTTGGGTAAGCCAACGACGTTCGAGTCTCGTCTGTTGGGGTACAACCTGCATGATGACGGTGCGCGATTCCTGGGCGGTCAGATCCCCCAGGTGATTGCGGACGGTGGCCGAGGCTTCGACACGGATGGATCCATTCGAACGCAGATCGATGGGTTGGCGCGCATGCGGCGGAAGTGGTGCTGCCGGAGGCGTCGGGTTGGCTACTCGATGATACCACGGCTTCAGAAAGCCTGGGGGCAAGGCATTGTTGGTCTGCGTATTCGGCGGCGGTGTCGTCGTCACTTCTTGACCATAGAACCGCACCGGCTCAGTGGGGATCGGCAGGATCGGGTCGGTCGGAAAATCACTGGTCGCATACGCCGGCAAGCTACGGATCAGCGGCGACATCTGATGCAGATTCAGTGCCGGCGGAGCTTGCCAGACGATGGCTGAATCGTTTCCCGGCCGCAAAGTCCACGGAGAATAGTTTATCCATAAGTTGTCATAGTTGGGCGCATAGATCGTACCTTCGTGAGGTTTCCCCTTCGGTCCGTCTTCTACCCAGACCCATTGTCCATCGGCGACGATATTCCCTGGAATGTCCATCCACACCTTGGGTGGGAGATAATTCGATGACGGTGGGATGTCGGTGTAGACGACGGATCCGAGATCGATCTGCCCATCACGTCCGGGCGCGGGATTGTGAAAGGACAGGTATGGGCGAAGGCGCTCGATTTCGGCGCGTGACAGCCGTTTGCGGAATTCGCCTTGGAACTGGTAGCGGTTGTCTCTTTGCGGATCAGCATCCATGAGCTGTTCGAGGCGCGTGAAACGGCCTTTGACCAAGCGTCTATAGATCAAGGTGTCGGCGAGTTCTCCGGTAGTGTTATTGTCATAATTCTGATGAGTTATATTCCAGTTGACCACGACTTCGTTGTCATCCCAATCCGGAATCTGAATGTCGTTTGAATTGAACAGGTCCTGCCAATCCTGGGCGCTCAGGGTATTGGCATCGAGCAATCCCGATTCATCGCTGATCGCGACCCCGATGCGCACATGTTCCCCAGGCATATTCCAATTGCCGGGAAGTTTGGCGATATCGAAGGGCACGCGGTTGGGGCCGTCATCGATCAGGGAGTCCTTCAACGCCGGGGAATCATTGAGATACAGCTTCAAGGCGGTATGGATCTGCGCCCTCAGATCGGTGCCGCTAGTTTCCTTCCAGGCGCCGGCGGAACTATACGCCGCCAAGGCCACGCCGAGGTTCTCTGCGCTTTGCCGATAGATGTGGGCTGCTTGTGAGGCCTGGAAACTGCGTGTGCCCGCCAGGCCGGAGCTTTGCGAAAACAAGAAGGGCAGACCCAGGACCATGAGCGCCGCGAGGATCAGCAGCACGATGATCAGGGCAGCGCCAGAACGGGGGCGTGGGCTCATGGGGCGGACTTCGAGAGGGTGACCCTGGACGATTTGATGAGTCCGGTGCCGGGGGTGATGGTGATCTCGGCGATATCATCCTGTTCGGCGAAGACCCCCTGGAATTTCAGGGAGATGTCCCCGGGTGGTGGTGCGGATCCCGCCAGCGGAAGATCCTGCATCTGTCCATCGGGCTGGATCAGAAGGCGCACATTGCGGTTGATTGTGACCCCCGGGGCCAGCCGTCCAGGCTGATCAGTGGCTAGGCGGAACAGGGCGATGTCGTCGATGACGGTGTCCTTGTTGATGAACACGGTGCTGCTCGCCGTGCCCACTAGGCGGGGGAGCAGCTGGTTGACGTTGCTGGCCGAGCCGATGATCAGCTGGTGAATATTGCCATTGCCGGCGATGCGGGTCGGAGCATTGGTTTTCTTCGCAATGGCGACGCCATCGCGATACAGTTCCAAGGTCGAGCCGGTATAGACGAGGCTGATCTCCTCCCAACGGCCGCCGCTGTCGCCATCGCGGAGGAAATTCGTCTCCGGGTTGCCGCTGGCGGAAACCGAGTCCTCGATACTGGCCACGACCACCGGTGTCGTGCCCTGGTCGCCCATGACCCAGCCGACGATCTCCCAGCAATGGCGATCGACGTTCACGTTCCCCGTGATGTTCGGGTGGCTGGCGGCCACGGTCGGCGGCGTCTCGCTGCTGTTGTACATCGGCAGATCGGCGGGGATGAGCATCAGACCGGCGTAGGACTGGGTGATGTCGCCATCAGAATTGCCGATGATGAGCAGCGGTTGCGGGGCGCCTGGGCCGGTGAGGCGGACCGGCCGCACGGCGCAGGAAAGGGCGAAGCCTTCGCTGGCCGCGGACGATGCGCTCGCACGCGTCAGCTGACGGCTGCGCGTCTCGCCGGTGGGGCTGATGGGATTGAACAGGGTGACGATGGCGGTATCGGTCGGTTGCGCCACGCCATGCTGGCGACCGATACCGGTCCCCGTCCGGCCAACCGGCATCAAAAATTTCGACCGGTCCAGCTGATTTTGAACATCGAAAGGAGCCTGTTCATCGGCGGTCGGTGGGGTCGTGGGATAGGTCGCTGGTAGGCGGACATACGGCGCCTCACACGAACCCTGCCACATCGAAATGCGGCTGACGCCGGAAATCGTTCCCGCGTCTTTGCTGATATACAGCAACACCGCCTGGCCAGTGGCGCGGGCGGTGTAGCGGGCTTGGCGGACTTGCGAACCGATCAACTGCTCGGTGGCCACGAGCCGATTCACTTTACCCGAACTGATGAAGGCGGCGACGCCGATGGTGCTGAGGATGACCAGGATCCCGAGCACCACCAGGAGCTCGATGAGCGTAAAGCCAGGACGTGACCCGGTGACATACATGGATTTATTTCACCCACGAAGTGATGTCATCGGAGTTCAGTTCTCCGCCTTGGTCGATCTTGTCCTTGCCGATCGACCACAGCTGGAAGTTGTCGCGGTTGGGAGGATTTTCGCTGTCGATGACCGCCACGTTGGCGGTGGTGCTGTACGGATAATAAAATGCCGGACGATAACGGATCGGCATCTTCCACGCATCGAGCACCGGATCCTTGAAGGATTCGCCGGCGGCATTGAGGGCCGACACCAATGCGCCGTTGATATATTTCCAATCGAGGCTGGGGTCATTGTAAGGTTTGTTATAGGGTACACTGGTACCGAAGGCATTCGCGTCGTTGAAGCCCTTCGCCAAGGTCGTGCTGCTCTCGGTATTTTGGGGATACTTCCCATTCACTTGCCGATAGCTCTCGCAGGCCGCGACCAGCTGCGACATCGTCGCCTGGGTCTTGGATCGGGCGGCAGCTTCCTTAGCCAAACTGATCCCCGCGAACAACATCCCCATCAAAATCATGATGATCGAGATCACCACCAGCAGTTCCATCAAGGTGAAGGCGCGGATGGCGGTGAGGTTGGCGGCGGGGCGAAGGGGGCGGCGCATGGGTTCTCGATGGACGATGCCGGAGGGTGGTCTCTGGACAGGGATTGTTGTAGCCCGCCGAGGTCGGCCAATGGCTTCCTGTTGATGACCTACTTCACGACTTCGTCTGCCGTTGAACCTATTTAACGGCAGCGAGGGTCATGAAGCGCCAGCCGCTGGGCCAGCCTTCGCCGCTGAAGCTCATCAGGAAACCTTGATAATCAGAGGTTTCCGTGCGATAGCCCTGGCCCGGGTCGATAAGATAGAGGCCCTTGCGTCCGCTCACCGTGCACCAATGGATGGTCGGCAGGCGGCCTTGGGAGAGCAGCTCGGCGAATTTCGGAGCGTTGGCGGTGGCCGTCGGCTGGGTCAACAGCCGCATCACGATCGTCATCTCGTCGTCACCGAGATTGGCCGCCGCGAGTGCTTTGCGCAGGGATTTGACGGTGACCTGGATGGCGCCGTCGCGTTCGAGCTTGGTCTCGAAGGTCTCCTTGGCGGTCGGTGGTTGCTTGGCGAGCCAGGCGGCGACTCCCGGCGTCACCCAGCGCTCGGCGACCGCGACATAGGTCAGGCCCTTGAGCTTGGTGAGCGGTTCCAGGCTGGCGGCGGGGATCTGGCGCTGGCTGCTGAGGCGCGGAGCCGGCAGATCGATGAACGGCGTGAGGTCGGCAATCCAGCCACGGGCCTGGATGGCTTCGATACGAGCCCCATAGCGACGTTCGTTGGCGGGCAGCTCGGCGGTGAAGGCCGCGACGGCCGCACGGCGTTCGTCCTCGCGGCTGGCGACCATGATCAGCAGGCCGACGACGAGCGCGACGAGGATCCCACCGATCAGCCAGCGGCGGCTATTGGCGGCCTCACGCTCACCTTCATTAGTGAGAATGGCAGGAGTCTTCCCCGGTTTTTTGCTGACGGGGTTGAGGTAGCTCGACGATTTCGAGCTGCGTTCGGTGCCGGGCTTCGACTTGCGCTCGGTGCCCGGCTTGCCGGAGGCCGCGGCGGGGGGCTCGACCTCGTCGAGGCCGAGGGCGTCGTCCATGGTCGCCTTGAGGCTGTCGGCCATGGCCTTGCGGGCTTCGAGCTGCTGTCGGGTCAGGCCGGCTTTGGGCGTGGTCGTCTGCAGTCGGGCGGATGGGGGATCCTCGGGTTTCTTCGCGGGTGCCGGAGCCGCAGGTGTCACCGGGCGCGGCGCTGCCGGGGCTGCGGCTACTGGCGCTGCGGCCACTGGCGCTGCGGCCACTGGTGCAGGCGCTGGCGCTGGTGCAGGCACAGGCGCCGTGACCCGGGCGGTTGGCGGGGTCTCGACCTTGTCGGCCAGGCCATCCTCGCGCAGGCGGAAGGCGTTTTTGCAGGACGTGCAGCGCACCGTCTTGCCGATGAGCACGGGCTTCAACGGATACTTGGCACCACAATGCGGACAATCAAAGGTGGCAGCAGTCATGGGCACGATTCAATGGCGCATGGCCGCCGGCTAAAGACAGAAGCCGCGCCGGCGCCGAGGGGTGTATTGGTCAGTGAGGGATAAGCGGTGCCTGCCGCTCAGTGAGAAACCCCGGCGATGGCCCGGTCTTTTTCCAGGTCGGCGGCCGGGACCTGCACCGCTTGCAGCAGGCGGTCGATGACCGCCTCGGCATTGAGGCCCTGGGCTTCGGCTTCATAGCCGGGTTGCAGGCGATGGCGGAAAACCGGTTGGACGACGGCTTTAATATCATCCAGGGCGACAAACGAACGCCCACGTACCACGGCGCGGGCCTTGGCTGCTAGCAGCAGGGCCTGGCCCGCGCGTGGGCCGGCGCCCCAGCGCAGCAGCGGAGCGATGAGCTCGTGGCCGCCGAGCGCCACCGGGCGGGTGGCGCGGACGAGGGCCAACGCGTAACGGGCGATGGCCTCGGCCACCGGCACTTCGCGCACGGTGTGCTGCAGATCGAGGAGCGTCTGGGCGTCGCAGATCGCCTCTGCCGCCGGGTTGCCGTTGCCGGTGGTGCGGGTGATGATCTGCAGCTCTTCGGCTTCTGATGGATAGCCGACGACGATCTTCAGCAGGAAGCGGTCGAGCTGGGCCTCGGGCAGTGGATAGGTGCCTTCCTGTTCGATGGGATTCTGCGTCGCGAGCACGAAGAACGGCTTGGGCAGCGGACGTCTGGTGCCGCCGGCGGTGACCTGCCGCTCCTGCATGGCTTCGAGCAGCGCGGCCTGGGTTTTCGGCGGCGTACGGTTGATTTCATCGGCCAAAACTACCGAAGCGAAGATCGGACCGGGGACGAATTCGAGAGTCCGGTTGCCGGTGGCCTTGTCTTCGCGGATCAGTTCCGTGCCGGTGATGTCGGACGGCATCAGGTCGGGGGTGAACTGGATGCGGTTGAAGCTCAGCCCAGAAGCCCGCGCCATGGTTGAAACGAGGAGGGTCTTAGCGACCCCCGGCACGCCTTCGAGCAGGGCGTGGCCACCGGCGGAAAGGGCGATGAGGGCCTGCTCGATGACTCCTTCCTGGCCGATGATGACCTTGCCCAATTCGGCGGTCAGGCGGCGGATGATGTCAGCAGCGGCTTCGGGCGACAGCGATTGGCTCATGCTGCCAGGATAATGCCGGTTGGCGGTTGGCTAGCGCGGCGCGGCGCGCTTAATGGGGCCCATGGATTCGCTCGCCTTTCTCTCCGCCGTGCGTGCGCGCCTCGTACGCGTGCTGGTCATCGAAGGTCTGGCCCGGGTCCTGGCGATCGTCCTTACCGCGGCGGTACTTTCGGTTGCCGCCGACTGGCAGTGGCGTCTGCCGGGTCTGGTGCGCTTCGGGTTGCTGGCGGGAGTGTTGGCGGCGGCGGCGCTGGTCATGTGGGTGCGTCTGGCGCGGCCTTTCCGTCGCGATCTCAGCGACGCCGCCCTGGCGCGCTTCGCCGAACGCCGGGTGCCCGAACTCGATGGCCGGCTGCTGACCCAGGTCGAAGGCATCGCCATGGGCGAGCGCGATCAGCAGGTGCTGCGCGCCGTTCTCGGCGGCATCGATCCCGCGGTGCTGATCCCTGCCCGGCGCACGCCGAAGCAGGTTGCGATCGGCCTCAGCGCGCTGCTGGCGGTGATCGCCGTCAGCGTCGCCATGCCCGAAACCGCCGCCGATGGCGCGCAGCGCCTACTGTTACCCCTGGGCGCCAGCGAATGGCGCAAGCACACCAGCCTGCACGCGACTCTCGAACACGCCGTGGTGCCGGTCGATGGCACGCTGGTCTTGGCCATCACCCGTCAGCATCCCGATGCCGAATTTTCTGCCCCGGTGGTGGTCAGCTGGAAGGGCGGCGCAGTCGATGAATCCCGGCAACTTGGCGGCCTTACCGGCAGCTCATGGTCGACCAGCATCGCCGCCCCGGTGGGCACCTATGAGCTGACCATCACCTCGGCCGATGCCGAGCCGGTGAGCCTCCAGGCACGAGTCGTCGCCCGCCCCACCGTCGGGCGCATCCAGGCCTTGCAGACCCCGCCGGCCTACACCGGCCTGCCCAAGCAGACCGTCGACACCCTCGCCGGGTCGCTGCTGCCGGGAACCACCATCGCCTTCTCGGTGGGCTTCGTCAGCGAACCCGGGCGGGAGATCCGCACCGCGACCGCGCGCTTCCAGGATCAGCAGGTAGCCCTGAGCGCGCAGGAAGGCCGCTTTTCCGGCAGCTTCACGGTGATGACCGCGGGCTCGTTGGAACTCGCCGCCGCCGATCAGGACGGCATCGCCTTGACCGCCGATGCGCGCTTTCCGCTGACCATCACCCCTGATCGACCGCCGGTGGTCTCGCTCAGCGGCCCGGCGCCGCGCGAAGCCGTGACCGTACGCGCGGTGGTCGAGTTCGCGGTGGCGGCGAGTGATGATTATGGTCTCGGTGATCTGCAGCTCACGGCCGCGACCGTGCATGGCGAGGCGCCTTTGAGCGCTGACAAGGCCGCCGTTCCAGCCGCGACTCCAGCCACACCGCCAGCCGCGCCACCAGCAGCGGAGATCCTCGAACGTTTCACCGGCGTCGCCGGCCAGCTGAGCGTCAACCGCACGGCGACGATCGAGATCGGTCGGCATGCCGCCGAAGGCGAACAGCTGGTGATCGCGGCCCGCGCCCACGACCGTAATGACGTCAACGGCCCCGGTGTCGGCGAGAGCGAAAGCCTGGCCTTGCGCGTGGTCCCTGAAGACCTTTTGCGCCAGGAACTCGATCGCCTGTTGGGCGAGGCTAAGGAACGCGTGGTCCAGGCGCGTGATGACCTCGCCGCCGCCCGCGAGCCCACGGCCCAGGCCCGGCATTTGCGCTCGGCGTCGCAGTCCACGGTCAAGGCCGACGAGCTGCTGGTGCAGGTCCTGCGCCGCTGGGCGCAAAACCGCCTGGCCCCGGAAGGCATCCTCCCCGGCGCCAAGGCGCGGACTATCCTCAGCGACACCGCCCTGCCGAAACTCGCCGAGGCCACCGCCGGCGGCGAGGCTCCGCGCCAGGCTGCCGATGTCGCCCTTGCCGAGGCCGAGCGCCTGCTCGGCTCGATCCTTCAGGAGGGTGACCTCACTCGCTTGCTCACCAGCCTGATCGCGCGCGAAACCGCCATCGCCGTCGAGACCCGTGGCTTCGTCAAAGCCTTCCTGACCAAGTCGCTGGATCCTGCGGGCAAGGCCCTGCAGCAGAATCTCGCCATGCGCCAGCGCGAACTGGGCGAACTCGCCCTCGAACTCGAGCGCCGCCTGCTGGCCAAGGAGGGGTCGACGTGGACCAAGGCCCAGGACATCGTGCGCAAGGAAGCCCCCGGCGACCGCCTGCGCCAGGCGAGCAGCGATCTGGCGACCAATGACCGGCGCAACAAGGCCATCGACGGTCAGCAGGAAGCCTTGGCGAGTCTGAGCAAGCTCCTCGATGCTCTCCGGGGAGGTGATGCCGCCCATGATCTCGCCGCCAAGCTCGGCCAGTTGGCCGCCGAGCAGGAACAGATCGCCAAGAGCCTTGAGCAGGGGGCCGCGCCGGGCACCCAGTCCGCAAAGCAGAAGGACCTTGCTGAACGCACCGCCGCCGCCAGTCGCGAAGCCACCAGCAAGGACGCCGCCGCCGCCAAGACCCTCGCCAGCGCCCAGGCGACGCAGGAAGCCGCCGCCCGCGACATGCAGCGCGGCGATGCCGGTGCGGCCACCCGCGACGCCAATGCCGCGGCAGGTCTGCTGCGCGAGGCCCAGAAGCAACTCGCCGGCGAACAGAAGCCGCCCGAGGACCCGAACAAGAAGGACAAGCCCGACGATAAGAAAAAAGACGTCATCGCGCTGCTCAAAGAACTACGCACCCTGCAGGCGGTGGTGGTCACCGAGGCTACCCTGCTCGAGCAGAAAAGCGCCGAGAAACCCCTCGATTTCGCGGCTCAGCGGCAGGTCGTGACCTTGGCGAACAATCAGGGCGACGTCCTCTTGCGCGTCCGCGAGGACGTTTTGCGGCAACTCGACAAGAGTCCCATCGCGCGGGTCGCGGTCGAGCGCGTCGCCACCGCCATGGACCATGCCCAACGCCATCTGGCGACGCCCGCCCTCGGCGCCAAAGGCCTGCGCCTGACGCGCATCGCCCTGGCCGAGCTCGGTCGCCTGATCGATGTCGCCGAAGCCCAGCCCGAGCGCGACGCGAACAAGAAGCCCGACGGTGGTGGTGGCGGCGGTGGCGGTGGTGGGCAGGCTCCCCAGGCGGCGTTCCCGCCCACCGCCGAGATCGCGCTTCTGGCGGCGATGCAGGAGGACCTCAACGGTCGCACCGCGGCGGGACATCCCGGCGATCTCGCCGGCGCCCAGGAGATGCTCCAGCAGCTGGTCGAATCCATGGCCCAGTCAGCCCGCCCCGAAACGCGCCCGGCGATCCTTCTCGAACGCACTCGGCGGGCGATGACCAGTGCCGCCTATCAGCTCAAACAGGCCGATCGCGGGGCCCTGACGCGGAACGAGCAGCAGGCGGCCGAGGCCTCCTTGCGTCGCCTGCTGGCCGAAGCCGGCGGGGATGGCGGCGGCGGTGGTGGCGGCGGTGGCCAGCCACCACCGCCAAGTGGTGGCGGGCAGAAGCCGCCGCCGTCGGGCGGCGACGGGCAGGGACAAGGACAGGCGGCTCCGCCGACGGCGGGCGACGCGGGCAAGCCCGGCGATCCGGGGAAGGCAGCAGCCTTGTCGGTGCAGTCGACGACGACCTCGGGCGATCTGCTGGAGCTGCCGCCGGCGATGCGCGAGCAGTTGCGGCAGGCCCGCGAGCAGCACTTCACTCCCGGACAGCTGCAGATCTATCAACGCTACCTTGAACTGTTGGAAGATGGCAAATGAGTGCTTTCGTATCGCGTTTGCTGGTCCTTCTGATGCTGCTGTTGTCGCCGACGGCGCTCGCGTGGAGCGTCGTCAGCGACGCGATCGATCCCCAGCCGTTCATTGATCGCGGTCTGGCGGCATTGGTCAAACTGCAGCAGCCGGATGGCCTGATCGGTGAGGGTGCGGGGATCTCTTCGCTCGCCGGCATGGCCTTCCTTGCCGGCGGTCACATGCCCACGCGCGGCCTCTACCGCGACGCCAGCGCGCGTTGTCTGCGGGCGGTGATCGCTCGCCAGGATCCCTTCAGCGGCTACCTCGGTGCTGACCTCGGCAACATGTACGCGCATGGTTTTGCGACCCTCTATCTCGCCGAATCCTACGGCATGGCCCCTGATCAGCCGGTGCGCCGGGCCTTGGAGGCGGCTGTCGATTTGATCCATCGGGCGCAGAACAACGAAGGCGGCTGGCGCTACAGTCCGACGCCGACTGATGCCGACATCAGCGTCACCATCTGCCAGGTCATGGCCCTGCGCGCGGCCTACAACATCGGCATCGGCGGCCAGCAGACCCAGGACTGCATCGCCCGCGCCATCGCCTATGTGCGGCGCTGCGCCAACGGTGACGGCAGCTTCGCCTATATGGCGACCAGCGCCGGCAATTGGGGCACCAGCGGGGCCGAGGGCGTGCCGCGTACCGCCGCCGGCTCGATGTCGTTGATCGGCGCCGGCATCACCAACCTCGCCGATCCCACCTTGGGCCCGGCGATGCGCTTCCTGCTCAAGCATTTCCCCGCCCACCTCAAGGGCACCGAAAAGGGCGGCGAACATTATTTCTGGTATGGCCAGTACTATACGGCGCAGGTGATGTTCCACAGCCCAGATCCCGGCGACTGGGACAATTATTGGAACCAGGCGGCGGCGGTGATTTCCTCGCGGCAAGACCGCAAAGGCCTATGGCTGCAAGGCGAAGGCCCCGGCCCGGTCTACAATACTGCCATGGCCCTGATCATCCTCCAGATCCCCAATAACTACCTGCCGATCTTCCAACGCTGAGACGCATGGAAGCATGGGGGTCGCTGGTCGCTGGTCCCTGGTCTCTGGTCGCTGGTCTCTGGTCCCTGGTCCCTGGTCGCTGGTCGCTGGTCCCTGGTCTCTGGTCGCCGGTCGCTGGTCCCTGGTCTCTGGTCGCCGGTCGCTGGTCTCTGGTCGCTGGTCGCTGGTCGCTGGTCGCTGGTCGCTGGTCCCTGGTCCCTGGTCTCTAGTCGGTATTTTATAGGCTGCGGGTGGCAATCAGCGAGAGCCGGCTACCGTGCGCCCCGCCATGGACGCCGCACCTGAGATCACCGACAACCGCTACCTGCACCCGCTGGTGATCGGCGGCATTCGTCTGCGCAACAACCTGTGCTTGGCGCCGATGGCCGGGTTCACCAATGTCGCCTTCCGCCTGATCGCCAAGGAGGTCGGCGGCTGCGGCCTGGTGGCCACGGAAATGGTCGCGGCCCTCGGCAATCCCGGCACCGGCAATGAGAATCGTTTCCGCATCCTGACCCAGAACGTGCCCCAGGAGAAACCCCTGTCGATGCAGGTCTATGGTCGTGATCCGGAATTGTGCGCGGCGACGGCGGCGGCTCTGGATGCGGCCGGCGCCGATCTCATCGATCTCAATTGCGGCTGCCCGGTGAAGAAGGCCAAGCAGTCGGGCTGCGGCGTGGCCCTGATGCGCGAACCGGCGCAGGTCGGGGCAGTGGTCAAGGCCATGCGCGCTGTGGTCACTCCGGGCAAACCGGTGACGGTGAAGATGCGCCTCGGCTTCGACGCGCAGAACCGCAACATGCTCGACGTCGCCCAGGCGGCGATCGAAAACGGCGCCGATGCCTTGTTCGTGCACGCGCGCACCGGCGAGTCCAAACATGGTGTGCCGGTGGATCTCAGCGGCGTGCGCGAGGTCAAGGAACTCTCGCTGCGTCTGACCGGCGGTCGCGTGCCGGTGATCGCCAACGGCTCGATGGAGACCGCCGTCGCCATCCGCGCCGCCAAGGACGAAGGCCTCGCTGATGGTTATCAGATCGGCCGTGCCGCCTGCGGCGATCCGTGGTTGTTCCGCAACCTCATCGCCGAGCTCACCGGCGGCGAACAGTACAGCCCTACCTATGGCGAGCGCCGGGCGCTGTTGGCGCGGCATTTCGAACTGATCTGCGAACTGTTCGGTCCCGAACGCGGCGTGCGCGTGATGCGCAAGTACACCTTCTTCTACTGCAACGGCCTGCCCGGGGTGCGCAAGTTCCGCGATCGTTTCCAGCGCATCGAATCCGCCGTCGCGTTTTACGAGCTGATCGATGATTTCTTCAGTCATCTCGAACGCGGCGAAGCCGAAGGCGTCGCTGAACATCTGAATCTGTTCGAGCGTCACGACAGCGATGCCGGTGAGGATCACTGATGTCCTTGTCGCCGGCGACCGCCGTCACGGTGGTGCCGCAGAACATCGAGAAACTGCCGCTTTATCATTGGCGACCGGGGGCACGGCTGCTCGCGGTCGGCAGCCGCGATGGGGCGAGCTTCGCCGGCGATCCCCAAGCCGATCGCAACACTTTCCAACGTCCGCTAAGCGTCGAGCTGCTGCGCACGGCGGTGGCCAAGCAGCGCCTCGATGGCCTGGCCCTGAGCTGGGCGGCGACGTTGCAGCAACCGGCCGGCGTCGCCGTCGCGCTCGCCGCCGAGCCGGCGGCGCTGGTGGTGGCGACGCCCGCCATCGGTGATCCCGAATTGCTCGAGCGCCTGCTGCCAGTAGTCGATGCCTGGTTGCTGCTGGTCACCAGCGTCGATCCGGCGCCCTTGGCGGCGCGCATCCTCGCTGCCGGGCGGCACGTCGAGGTCGTCATCGGTCTGGTCGATGAACGCGTGCCGGCGCACGACTGGTCGCGCGCGGCGGCGCTGCATCTCTGTGCGCGGCGACCGGCGGAAGCCGACAACCTCGATGCCTGGGCGCTGGCGGCGCGGGCGCAGCTGCCGGCGACGGCATTCGTCTACGACGATCACCATCAGCACACCGCCTGCCCAGCCTGCGGCGAGCGCCTCATCTGGCGTCACAGCGGACGCAGCCGCATCGATGCCCAGCGCGTGCCCGGCGGCCTGGCCTGCAACGGCTGCCAGACGGTGGTGGCGGTGGTCCCATGAGTCTGGACGCGCTGCGCAGCGGGCAGCTCCACGGCGCGACGCGGGTCGATCTCCAGGCCGGGTTGACGAGCCTGCCCAGCGAGCTGTTCGCGCTCGCGGATACGCTGGAGATCCTCGACCTTTCGAACAACCAGCTCAGCGAGCTGCCGGCGGATCTAGCGCGCCTGCGGCGGCTGAAGATCCTCTTCTGCTCTGGCAATCGCTTCACGCGGCTGCCGGAGATCCTCGGTGAATTGCCGCAGCTGTCACTGATCGGCTTCCGCGGCAATCAGATCGCCGGGATTCCGGCGGCGTCCTTGCCGCCTGCCCTGCAGTGGCTGATCCTCACCGACAACCGTCTGCGGGAACTGCCGGCGGTGCTGGGTGGCTGTACGCGGCTGCAAAAATGCGCCCTCGCCGGCAATCAGTTGGCGAGCCTGCCGCCGGAAATGGCCGCTTGCGGCAATCTCGAATTGCTGCGCCTGTCCGCGAACGCGTTTGTCGACCTACCGCAGTGGCTGGTGGAATTGCCGCGCTTGGCGTGGTTGGCGGTGGGCGGCAATCCACTGACGGAGGAGCGTGAAATGGCGCCGCCGGCGGTCCCGACGGTGCCCTGGTCGGGCCTCCAGGTCGGTGCCGAGATCGGCGTCGGCGCCTCGGGCGTGGTTTATCAAGCGCTTCACGATGGCCGGCCAATGGCCCTGAAGATGTTCAAGGGCGGTCTGACCAGCGATGGCTGGGCGCGCAGCGAATTGGCGGCGGCGGCAGTCGTCGGCGAACATCCGCAGATCATCGGTATGCACGGCGTGCTCAGCGGCCATCCGCAGGCCGCCGACGGGCTGACCATGCCCTTGCTCGCGGGAAACTTCCGGCGCCTGGCCGGGCCGCCGAGCTTCGCCTCGTGTACCCGCGACGTCTATCCCTCCGAGGTCATGCTGACGGCGCCGCAGTGCGCGCGCCTCATCGCCGGTCTGGATGCGGCGCTGGCGCATCTACACGCGCGCGGCGTGGTGCATGGCGATGTCTACGCGCACAATATCATGTGGGATGGCGCCGAAGACGCTCGCCTGGGCGATTTCGGGGCCGCTTCGCTCTTGCCGCCGGGCGCCTTCCGCGCCGCGGCGATGGCTTGCGATCGACGGGCCTTCGCGCACCTCGCGGGCGAGCTGCAGGCGCGCGTCGTCGCCTGACCGCGAGGCGTTCAGAAGGGCGCCATCCCGGCATCGGCATCGGCATCGGCAGCGTCGAGGATCAGCACCCAATGGGTCGCGCCCCCTGCGAGCGCCGAGCCCCAGCTCGGCTCGAAAATGACCCGGGCCGAGCTGGTACCCGGCGCTCCCAGGGGGTGGGCTGCATGTCCGCGGCTAGAGAGGGGGCAGGGAAATCATTCCGCCAAGGGATTCCCACGCAGCCCGGCGCGCTGGGCGGCCCCGAGGATCGCGAATGATTCGCTAGTGACGGTCTGCTGCCAGTCGGCTTCGCCTCGGGCGATGGCGTCGAGGCGGCCTTCGAGGCGGGCGGTGTAGTCCTTCTCGATGAAGTTGCCGGCATAACGCGAGATCAGGAAATCAGTGACGCGCAGGCCGAGTTCGGTGGCGTGGAGCATGCGTTTGTCCTCGCCAATGTAGCCGCGATCGAGGATGGTCTTCAGCGTCGGGGCATAGGTGCTGGGGCGGCCGATGCCGTCGCCTTCGAGTTTCTTGATCAGCGAGGCCTGGGTGTAACGCGGCGGCGGCTTGGTGCTCTTCTGCTTGGCGCTGAGGTCGAGCAGGCTGAGCACGTCGCCGGGGTTGAGCAGCGGCAGCTCGGCAACCTGCTCGCCCTGCTCAAGAGCCTCGCTCGCGGCGCCTTTTTTCGGGCGGCCCTTTTTCTTGGCGCCGTCTTTTGTCTCTTCGGTGGCGTCGCCGGTCAATCGCCGCCAGCCGTCGAACAGCACGACCTTGCCCTTGGCCTGGAAAATCCCCATCGGCCCAACGACACCTTTGGCGTCGGTGAAGGTGCCGGGAGCGCAGGCAATATCGATGGTCGTCAGCTGGTCGCGGCCCGAGGCCATCTGGCAGGCGATGAAGCGTTCCCAGATCAGGCGGTAGAGCGCGCCGGCCTCGCCGGGGATCGTGGTGGCGGTATCGGCGTGGGTCGGACGAATAGCTTCATGCGCTTCTTGCGCGTTGGCGTTCTTCTGGCCGTGCGTGAGCGGCTGGGCGGGCAGGTATTTGGCGGGAAAATCACGGCTGATCACGGCTCGTGCGGTGCTCACGGCGTCGGATTCGAGGGCCACCGAATCGGTGCGGTGGTAGGTGATGTGGCCGTCTTCGAAGAGCTGCTGGAGCTGCTTCATGGTGACGTCGGGATTGAGTCCGAGGCGCACGCTGGCGGCCTGCTGCACGGTGGCGGTGGTGAAGGGGGGCGGGGCATGGCGGGCGGCCTCGCGGCGCTCGCAGTTCTGCACCTGCCACGGCTGCTTGCGGCACCAGGCGACGGTCTTCTCGGCGATGGCGAGCTCGACCAGACGTTGCTTCAGGGGCTCGCCCTTCCACGTCACCAATTCGGCGAGGAAGGCCGGCTTGGTCGCGGGGCGTTCGAGCTTGGCCAGCAAGGTGAAGTAGTTGGCCCCCGTGAAGGCCTGGATCTCGCGCTCGCGCTCGGCGACGAAGCGCAGGGCCACGCTCTGCACGCGTCCGGCGCTTTTGGCATCTTTGCCGACCTGCCACAGGGTCGGGCTCACCAGCCAGCCGACCACCCGATCGAGCACCCGGCGGGCCTGCTGGGCATCGACGAGGTGCTGATCAACCGCGCGCGGCTGGGCGATCGCCGCCAGCACCGCGGCCTTGGTGATGGCGTGGAAGGTCACCCGCCGGCAGGGCACGGCGAGGATCTGGGCAATGTGCCAGGCGATGGCCTCGCCTTCGCGGTCCGGGTCGGTGGCGAGGAGGATCTCGTCGGCTTGGCGGGCGAGGCTGACGAGGTCGGCGATCGCCCGTCCGGCGCGCTCAAGGGGTTCATAATGCGGTTCAACGCGGCCGTCGCGGAAGCTCACCGACAAGCCTCCGGCTGCCGGAAGATCGCGGATGTGGCCGAATGAAGCCGCTACGCGGTAACCCGGGCCGAGGAACTCGCGGATTTTTTTGGTCTTGTTTGGCGATTCAACAATGACGAGGCGCATAGGGGGTCACGGAGATCGACGTCGGTTATAATTGCAAAAATGAGGGCAGGCGCATTGCGGAGAACGGCGATGTTGGTTCCAAGCAAAGCATGTCCACGACATAGCTGTACTGATAACAGTTATCAAAAACAAATATAATGCATCGACGGACCCTGTAACCATGCGCTAGTTGGAGGTAGGAAGATCTTTCCCGCTGGAGTGATGGTGTCCTTTCCGTACCACACGCTCTCCCACCGGAAGGTCACTTCATGGACGCAGTCAGCCCAGCTGTCGCACCCGCTCTCGCTACCGTCGCCCAGGCCACCGTCGCCCAGGCTGCGGTCGTAACGCCAACAAATTCCGTATTTGATACGGTCTATCCCCTCACGGTGTTGGCACTTTTGGCGTTATCGATTCCGCTGGCGCTGCTGGGGATCAATTTCGTGCTCGCGCGTTGGGCCATCGGTTCGAAGAATTCCAACCCCGGCAAGATCACCCAGGTCGAATCAGGTATCGCCAACAGCTTTGGCAGCGCCGAAGAGAAGTTCTCGATCAAGTTCTACCTAGTGGCGATGCTCTTCCTGGCCTTCGACATCGAAGTCGCCTTCCTTTATCCTTGGGCCATCCAATTCAATCACGGCGGTTGGGAAATGGTCGCCATCCTGGCGGTATTCCTGGTGATCCTTGAGGTGGGGTACATTTACCTCTACCGCAAGGGCGCCTTCGATTGGGACAAGTGAGCTAACTATGACTTTTAAGCAAGTTCCCCCCGGCGTTCAGCTCGACGAAAATATCTTTGGCGATGCGTTCGTCACCACGACCGTTGATTCGGTGGTCAACTGGGGGCGTCGCAATAGCTTGTGGCCGTTCCCCTTCGGCACCGCCTGCTGCGGTATCGAATTCATGGGCGTGGTCAGCTCGATGTACGATATCAGCCGCTTCGGCGCCGAGCTGGTGCGTTTCAGTCCCCGCCAGAGCGACCTGCTGATCATCGCCGGTACCATTACCTATAAGATGGCGCCGGTCCTGCGCCGCGTGTACGAGCAGATGTGCGAGCCGAAGTGGGTCATCAGCGCCGGGGCCTGTGCGACCTCGGGTGGTTTCTACGATTGCTACTGCACCGTTCCGGGCATGGACGAGATCATTCCGGTCGACGTCTACGTCGCCGGCTGCCCGCCGCGTCCTGAGGCCTTCCTCGAGGCCATCGTCACCCTGCAGAAGAAGATCGCCGGCGAGAACATGGCCGAGCAGAAGCTGGTGGGCGCATGAGTTCCGATCACGCCCACTCTGCTGCCCACTCTGCTGCCCACTCTGCTGCCCACTCATCTGCCGAGAGCTGCGCCTATCCGGCGATCAAGTCCGGTCTCAGTCTTGGCGACCTTGAGACGCTGCTGGTCGCGAAGTTCTCCCTTGCCCGTGATCCGCGCGATAGCTGGGGTCTGACCCTGATCGTGCCGACCGCCAAGCTGGTCGAGGTCGCGACTTACTTGCGCAATGAGCTTAGTCTGCAATTCGCGCAGCTCCTCGACATCGCCGGCGTCGATTACCTCGCCTATCCCAATCATCGCGGGCCGCGCTTCGCTGCGATCTACAACTTCAAGAGCGTGGTCTTCAACCATCGCCTGCGTTTGAAAGTCGAGCTCGATGAGGAGCAGGTCGACGTGCCGACGCTCACCGGGCTGTACAAAATCGCTAACTGGCATGAGCGCGAAGTCTACGACCAGCTTGGTCTGAACTTCGTCGGCCATCCCAACCTCAAGCGCCTGCTCAATCACCACGAGTTTGTCGGTCACCCGCTGCGCAAGGATTATCCCTGCCAGAAGCGGCAGAAGCTCTCGGTCAACGATTCGCTGGTCGACCAGCTCGAAAGTCGTCTGCAGGCCAAGGGCTATGTGATCCTCGATCGCGGCCAGCATAACCAGGCCACGCCCATCACGTTTAAGGCAGTCTCTTCATGAAGGTTAAGGCACCCAACGGGGAAGTCCTCGATCTGATGGCCATCAACCTCGGGCCGTCGCATCCGGCGACCCACGGTACGCTGCGCCTGCTGGCGGCGATCGATGGCGAGAACGTCATCGCCACCGTTCCCGAGATGGGCTTCCTGCATCGCGGCTTTGAAAAGATGGTCGAGCAGGGCACCTACTCGCAGGTCCTGCCGTTCACCGATCGTCTGAACTACTGCTCGGCGATGATCAACAACATCGGCTTCTGCAAGGCCGTCGAGAAGATGTTCGGGGTGCAGATCACCGACCGCTGCATGGTCCTGCGCGTGGTGCTCATGGAGCTCTCGCGGATCATCGATCACATGGTCTGCGTCTGCACCAACCTCGTCGATCTCGGTGCGCTGACCAACTTTTGGTATTTCTTCAACACCCGCGAACTGGTGTACAAGATCTGGGAAAAGCTCTGCGGCTCACGCCTGACCAACACCGTCACGCGTATCGGCGGCATGTACCGCGATACTTATCCCGGTTTCGAGGCCGACGTCACCGATGTCCTGCTCAAGATCGAGAAGGCCGTTGCTGAAGTTCGTGGCCTGATCGAGCACAACAAGATCTTCATCCAGCGCACCAAGGACATCGGCGTGGTCTCGGCCAGCGATGCGATCTCGTGGGGCTGGACCGGCGTCTGCCTGCGCGCTTCCGGTGTCGACCGCGACCTGCGCAAGGACGAGCCGTACTACGGCTACGAGACCTATCAGTTCGATACCGTGCTCGGTACCACCGGCGACACCTTCGACCGTATCATGGTGCGCATCTACGAGATGGGCGAGTCGGTGGGCATCGTCCGCCAGGCCCTCGCCAAGCTCAAGCCGGGCCCGGTGAACACTCCTGACGCGCGCCTCTCGCTGCCCTCGCGCGATCAGGTCTACCACGACATGGAAGCCCTCATCAACAGCTTTAAGCTGGTCTATGAGGGCGTGCGTCCGCCGGCCGGTGAGTGCTATGACGCGGTCGAGGCGGCCAACGGCGAGCTGGGTTTCCAGATCACCTCCGATGGCGGCACCAACCCGTACCGCATCAAGGTCCGTCCGCCGTGCCTGACGCAGTGGGCTGCCTTCCCCGATATGCTCGAGGGTCACATGGTTGCCGACCTCGCCTCGGCGCTCGGTTCGATCAACATCATCGCTGGCGAATTGGATCGTTGAAACCATGAGCTCGTGCACTGTTAACCCAGCCACCGTCCAACCCAACGGACTTACCATCGCTCTGGTGGCAAGCCGCATGGCCAAATACCAACCCGAGATCGACGAGCTGCTGCGCCGTCATCCGACCAAGCGCGCCGTGCTGCTCCAGGTTCTCCACTTGGTCCAGGGTGAGTACGGTTGGGTCCCGCGTACGGCCATCGAATGGGCGGCGTCGGTCGCTGATTGCGCCCCGGCGCATGCCTTCTCGGTGGTCGAGTTCTACACCATGTACCGGCAGATCCCGTACGGCCGGAACTTCATCCAGATTTGCCAGACGATGTGCTGCCATATCCAGGGTGCCGAAGACCTCATCGCCCATGTTGAAAAACGCCTCGGCATCCACGCCGGCGAGACCACCGCCGACGGGCTCTTCAGTCTGGTGCGTGTCGAATGTCTGGCGCTCTGCGGCAGCGGCCCGGGGATCATGATCAACGATCAGTCCATCGGACCGACACCCTACAAGCTCGGCCAGCCTGAGCTGCGCGAAGGGCATCTCGAAGTCACCGATTTCCATCCCGACGCTGCCTGCCTCGATGCCTGGATCGACTTCCTGCGCGCCGATGCCGCGAGCAGCGCCTGGACCGCTGATAAGAGCTACCAGGATCACAGCGCCCTCGGCAAGCCAGTGCTCAACACCAGGGGTCATCCGCAGGGTACCGGCGCCAGTGCCAAGACGCTCAGCGCGACCTATGCGCCTCCGGCGCCGGCCTTGAACGTCAAAGCCGTCGTCACCGGTCAGTCGATCGCCATCACCTGGGCCAACGATCCGGGTGCTGCCAAGCTGGTGGTCGAGCGCTCGGATGACGCCGGCAACTCCTGGCGCGAAATCGCCAGCGTCGGTCCGCGCGAGCAGAAAGCCGCCGATACACTGCCCGAAGGCGTCACTGCCCATTACCGCGTGATTTCCTCAGAAAAAGAGCGCACCGCGCGTCCGAGCACGGTGGTCATGGCCACCGGTGCCCCGACGCCTGTTCCAGTTTCCGCTCCTGCTCCTGGCGCCACCCCAGCCCCGGCGAAGGCCTGATATGCCCCTGATCAATACCCAGCCCACGTCGTGGAAGGGCAAGGATCTGCCCAATGTCCTTTCGCGCCTATTCAGCGTCGAGAACGGTCACACCCTGGCGGTCGCCAAGCAGCACGATGCCTACGCGACGATCTCCAAGACGTTGTTCGACAAGTCGCAGTTCGAGATCATCCAGGCGGTGATCGACAGCGGCCTGCGCGGTCGTGGCGGCGCCGGCTTCCCCACCGGCATGAAGTGGTCGTTCGTGCCCCGCCTCTCGGTGGAGAAGGGCGGGAAACCAGTGTACCTGGTGATCAACGCCGACGAAGGCGAGCCGGGGACCTTCAAGGATCGCCTGTGCATGACGCGTGATCCGCACCTGCTGATCGAAGGCATGATCTGCACTGGCTACGCCCTCGGCGTGCGCACGGCGTACATCTACATCCGCGGCGAGATGCTGCCGCAGATCGCGGCCATCAATTCCGCCCTCCAGGAAGCCTATGACGCCGGGCTTCTCGGCGAGAACATTCAGGGCTCGGGCTACAGCCTCGACATCTACATCCATCGCGGTGCCGGTGCCTACATCTGCGGCGAAGAGACCGGGTTGATCAATTCGCTCGAAGGCTTCAAGGGCCAGCCGCGCCTCAAGCCGCCGTTCCCGGCGGTCTCGGGTGCATTCGCGGCGCCGACGGTGGTCAACAACGTCGAGACGATCATGGCCGTGCCCTACATCGTCCGCCACGGGGCCAAGGCCTACCGCCAGTGGGGCACCGACAAGAGCCCCGGCTCGAAGCTGTTCTCGATCTCGGGCGACGTCAAGAAGCCCGGCGTGTACGAGATCCCTCTGGGCATGCAGTACATGGAATTCTTCGAGCTGGCCGGCGGCCTTAACGGCGAATTGCTCGGCTGCATCCCCGGTGGCTCGTCGGCGCCGGTGCTCGATGCTGCCGAGACGGCGAAGACGACCATGGATTACGAAGCCCTGGCGGCGGCGAAATCGATGCTCGGCTCGGGCGCCGTGACGCCCTTCAACACTACCCGCGATCCGGTGAAGATTTTGGAGTCAATCGCGCGCTTCTACGCCCACGAGAGTTGCGGCCAGTGCACCCCGTGCCGTGAAGGCACCGGCTACGTCGATCGCATCCTCAAGAAGATCGCCGCCGGTCATGGCCGTGACGGAGACCTCGATTTGGTCCGTGATCTCGCCGAGTCCTACGAGTGGACCACCATCTGCGCCTTTGCCCCCGGCGCGGCCTGGCCGGTGCTGTCCTTCATCAAAAAGTTCCGCGGACACTTCGAAGCCTACGTGGCCAAGAACCCCGAGCACACCCAGCCCCGCGACCTGGCCGCCCTGCGTCCGGGCGCCTTCTGGTGACACGACCCATGCCTGACATCACCATCAACGTTGACGGCAAAGACGTCGTCGTCCCTGCGGGGATCCAGCTGATCGAGGCGTTGCGCGGCCCTGCGCACACCGATACGCCGGCGTTTTGCTACCACCCCGATCTCAGCGTTGCCGGCAACTGCCGCATCTGCCTGGTCGAGACCGAAGGCCCGCGCGGCTGGGGTCTGGGCATTTCCTGCCACATGAAGACCTCGCCGGGTCTCAAGGTCCGCACCCAGGTCAGCAGCGAGAAGATCGTCAAGCTGCGCAAGGGCGTGATGGAATTCCTGCTGGTGAACCACCCGCTCGATTGTCCGATCTGCGACAAGGCCGGCGAGTGTACGCTGCAAGAGCACTACATGGGCCAGGGGCGCCATGAGAGCCGCCTGCAAGACGAGGTCGGCAAGCAGTACAAGGGTGGCAAGGATTTCCGCTTCATCGACACCAAGGGTGAGGATCGCGGCGGCAAGCACATCGATCTCGGGCCGACCGTCGTCCTTGATCAGGAGCGCTGCATCGTCTGCAGTCGCTGCGTGCGCTTCATGGATGAAGTCGCCAAGGAATCGCAGCTGGCGATCGCCGGCCGTGGCGATCACGCCTACATCACGACTTTCCCCGGCAAGCCGCTCGATCACCGCTACGATCTCAACGTCACCGACATCTGCCCGGTGGGTGCGCTCACCGGCAAGCACTTCCGCTTCCAGCAGCGGGTGTGGATGCTGAAGTCGGTGGAATCGATCGACCCCAGCGACAGCCTCGGTGCGAACATCACCATCGAATACAATGTCGGCCAGGAAAACGGCAAGGTCTGGCGCCTGATGCCGCGCCGCAACCCGAGCGTGAATAAGAGCTGGCTCGCCAACTCGTCGCGCATGCTCTACAAGGAGCTCGCCGTCAATCGTCTCACCGACGGCCTGATCAAGGGCGCCGATGCCGTGCTCGGTGACGCCGTCGCTGCCGCTGAAAATGCCCTCGCCGGCGCGTGCAAGATCGCCGTCGTGACCTCTGGTCATCTGACCACTGAAGACAACGCCGCCTTGTTGGCTCTGGCCGACAAGTTTGGCGCCCGCGCGGAAGTTTTCGGCGGCTCATGGCTCCATGTCGGCCCGGCCGATGGCATCGCCCGCTCGGGCGATCCGGTCGCCAACCGCAAGGCCCTGCAGCTGCTCGGCGTGCCCGACAATCTCGATGCCCTGGTCGCGCGCAGCGGCGAGTTCGACGTGTTGTTGGTGGTCGGTCACGACCTCTGGGGCAACGACGTCAGCAAGGCGCTCAAGCTCGACGGCATCGCTACGCGCATCGTGCTTTCGGCGTGGTCGAATGCCTCGACCGCCAAGGCCACCATCGCCATCGGCATCCGTGCCTGGGCGGAAGTCCGCGGCACGATGGTCAACTGCCAGGGTCGCGTGCAGCTCTTGAATGCCTGCCCCGTGGTTCCCAATCAGGACCTCGAACCGGCTTGGCAGGTGGTCAGCCGCCTCGCCGGTTTGGGCTGGGCAAGCGAGTCGGAAGCGTGGCGGGCGGCAGTTGCCCGCGTGCCGCAGTTCGCCGGCGTTACCTACCGCACGGTTGGGCCGCAAGGTCAGGCTCTTGCCCAAACTGTCGTTGAAGCTGCGGTTCCGGCCGCAGTCGGAGCGTGAGTTTCATGTTCGACTGGATCCTCGCCAATCCCTATACCGTGGTCGGGCTGTTGCTGCCGATCGTCATCCCGCTGGTGGTCTTCCAGATCCTGCCGTTGCTGGTGCTCATTGAGCGCCGTGGTGCGGCGTTCATTCAGGATCGCGCCGGCCCCAACCGCGCCTACATCTACATTCCGGTCATCGGGGTGAAGCTGCGTGCGTTCGGCATGATCTACAATGCCACCGACGCGGTGAAGCTGCTGTTCAAAGAAAACTTCATTCCGCCGTTCGTGCACAAAGGCTGGTACCTGTTTGCGCCGGGCATCCCGGTGATCACCGGCCTCTTGGGTCTGGCGCTGATTCCGTGGTTTTCGCCGGTGCTCTATGCCGCCGGGGCCGCTGGTGATTCCGTGGGTCGCCTGTCCGGGCAGATGATCGAAGCCAACAGCGGCCTGCTGATGCTCTTCGCCATCGGCAGCCTCGGCGTCTATGGCGTGGTCCTCGGTTCGTGGGCGTCCAACTCCAAGTACTCGCTGCTCGGCGGCATGCGCGCCTCGGCGATGATGATCTCGTATGAAGTCTCGATGGGCCTCTCAGTGATGGGCATGCTGCTGCTGGTCGGCAGCCTTAGCTTGACCGACGTCGTCGAATGGCAGGGGGCCCACACCTGGGGCATCGTCGTCCAGCCGATCGGCTTCCTGCTCTTCCTGGTTTCGATGTTTGCGGAATGCAATCGCAACCCGTTCGACGTCGCAGAAGGCGAATCGGAGATCGTCGCCGGTTTCCATACCGAGTTCAACGGCGTGAAGTTCATGACCTTCATGACCGCCGAATACCTGCACGTGATCGCCGCTTCGATCCTCCTGGCGACGGTCTACCTCGGCGGCTACCAGCTGTTGCCCATGCCGCTGCCGCTCGACGGCCTGCAGGCGCCGTGGGTCACCCTCGATACCCTGTGGCTCAAACAGCACCTCGGCATCATCGTCGCGCTGATGCTCGCCGGTGCCGGCGCCGGCCTGCTGGGCTTCGCTTATCTCCTCGTCGGCCGTCGCCGCACGTACCAGAACAACGCCGCCAACGACGTGCTCAAGGCTGAGCGCGCCAAGGAATACGGCCTGTACATCGCGGCCTTCAGCCTGCTCGGTCTTGTCATGCTGGCGGGCGCTGCCGCCAGCGCCCTGCTCATGAACACCAAGGTCCTGGCGACGACCATCGGCAGCACGGTGGTCTTCCCCGGCTGGGTCAACGCCGTCACCGGCTTCGTGCAGTTCAACATCCTCATCGGCAAGGCCCTGCTGTTCTGCTGGCTGTTCGTGTGGGTGCGCTGGACGCTCCCGCGCTTCCGCTACGACCAGATCATGGCGCTCGGCTGGAAGGTCATGCTCAACATCGCCCTCGTGAACCTGCTTGCGACCGCCGTGATCGCCAAGCTGGTGCGGTAAGGATTTCCATGGCGAAAGTAATTCCCCGTCCGCAGCTCTCTTTTTGGGAGAACATCTACTTCGTTGAGATCTTCAAAGGTTTGGCAACGACGTGGGGACATGCGCAGAAGAACCTCATCCAGGGCGACTTCCCGACCCGCAACTATCCTGACGAGCTGCCCGATCTGCCTCGCGATTACCGCGCCCGGCACCGTCTGATGAAGCGTCCTGACGGCACGCCGCGCTGCGTCGCCTGCTTCATGTGCTCAACCGCCTGTCCGGCGCGTTGCATCAACATCGTCGCCGAGGAATCGACGCGTCTCGACATCGAGAAGCGTCCGGCGAAGTTCGAGATCGACCTGCTGCTGTGCGTGTTCTGCGGCTTCTGCGTCGAGGCCTGCCCGTGCGATGCGATTCGTATGGACACCACCCTGGGCGTGATGGTCGCCGACAACCGCGCCGAGTTCGTTTTGGACAAGACCAAGCTGATGGATTGGAATCCCGCCGATTACCCGGCCAGCGACACCCAGTCGCAAAATGCCCCCGGCGGCAGCCTGCATGCGCAGGCGTTGGCCGACTTCAACTCCGGCAACTCTTCCGGCAACTCTTCCGGCAACTCTTCCGGAAATAAGCACTAAGATGTTCGAATCCCTCAATCCCTTCCTGGGCACGCTCTATTTCAGCGCCTTCGCGCTGATCGCCATCACCTGCGCTGTCGGCATGCTGGTGGTCCGCCATCCGCTCAACGGCGCGATCAACCTCGTCGGCGTGATGCTCGCCTTGTCCGGCATCTACGCCTTGCTCGACAGCCCGTTCCTGGCGGTGCTGCAAGTATTGGTCTATGCCGGCGCGATCATGATGCTGGTGGTGTTTGTGATCATGGTCCTCAATCAGGCCAAGGACCATCGCGTCCCTGGCTTCGATTGGTTGGCGATCACGACCCTCGCCCTGCCGACGGTGATCGGCTTCCTGGTGGTCAGGACCGTGCGTCTTGACCTGCCGGCAGCCGCCGATGCCCAGCGCGCCGGCGCCGAAGTGCTGGCTCCCCGGCTGTTCGACGTCACCGCTGGTGGCCCCGGTTATTACCTGCTGTTCGAGCTCATCGGCATCCTCCTGCTGGTGGCGGTGGTGGCAGCGGTGCTGCTCGCCAAGCGCAGCCTCGATACGCCCGAACTCGATACGCACGAAGAGACGGTTGCCGTCGACGCGAAGGAAGAGACCCATGGCGCCCATTGAATCCCATTACGTGCAGGCGCTGGCCGCCGTGCTGTTCACCCTCGGCATCGCCGTGGTGGTCACGCGCCGCAACATCTTCCTGCTGTTGATGGGCGTCGAGCTGATGCTCAATGCCGTCAACCTGAGCTTCGTCGGTTTCGCACGCACCCTGCCGGGCGAAGCCTCGCTCACCGGCAACCTCGTGCCCCTCTTCACCATCGCCATCGCCGCGGCCGAAGCCTGCGTCGGTTTGGCCATGGTCATCTGCATCACGCGCGGCAAGGACACGGTCGATGCCGACGAGTTCTCCGAGATGAAGGAATAGTCTGGTGAATGCTTCTTATCTTTGGCTGATTCCGGCATTGCCGTTATTGGGTGCGATCATCAATGGCGGCTTGGCCCTGGCCGCCGCCAAAACCACTGAGGGACCCTCGCGCGGCTTCGCGGCTTTGGTGGCAGTGCTTTTCCCGGCCCTCGCATTCGCGGTCACAGTCGCCGGCACCGGCCATCTCGCCCACGTCCCGGCGGCGGAGGGCGTCGCCCCGGCCCTCACCCAGACGCTCTGGCAGTGGTTCCAGGCCGGCTCGTTCAGCCTCTCGTTCGGGCTGCTCTTCGACCGCTTGTCGAGCATGATGCTGTTGTTCATCACCGGCATCGGTTCGCTGATCACCTTGTACTCGGTCGGCTACATGTGGGCCGATCGCGGCTTCGTGCGTTTCATGGCCTACCTCAACCTCTTCCTGTTCTCGATGATCCTCTTGGTCATCGGCGGCAGCCTGCCGGTGACTTTCCTCGGCTGGGAAGGTGTCGGCCTGTGCTCGTACTTGCTGATCGGCTTCTGGCACACCAACAACGAGTACAATGACGCGGCGCGCAAGGCCTTCGTCGTCAACCGCGTTGGCGACCTCGGCTTCCTGCTCGGGGCCTTCGCCCTGGTTGGCGTCATCGGCAGCCTCGACTACCAGCAGATTGCCGGCTTCTTTCACGCCGAGAACAACCACGAGCTGATTCTCGCCAAGACCGGCGTGCTGTCGTTGGCGGCGATCCTGCTGTTTTTCGGCTGCACCGGCAAATCGGCGCAGATCCCCTTGCTCACCTGGCTGCCGGATGCGATGGCCGGTCCGACACCGGTGTCGGCGCTGATCCACGCCGCGACCATGGTGACCTCGGGCGTCTACCTGCTGGCCCGCCTCAGCGACCTCTACGCCGCTTCGGCGCCGTGGGTCATGACCACCATCCTGCTCATCGGCTGCGCGACGGCGGTGTTCGGTGCGGTCGCCGGCTTGTTTCAGAACGACATCAAGAAGGCCCTCGCCTATTCGACCGTCAGCCAGCTCGGCTTCATGTTCATGGCCTGCGGCGTCGGGGCTTTTGACGTCGGTCTGTTCCACGTGCTGACCCACGCCTTCTTCAAGGCCACGCTGTTCCTCGGTGCCGGCGCGATCATCTACGCCCTGCATCATGAGCAGGACATGCGCAAGATGGGCGGCCTGGCGAAGATGCCGCAGCTCAGGGGCGTGGTCCTCTTCGCGATGTTCTGGGCGTGGTGGGCGATCCTCGGTCTGCCCATGGGCGCCGGATTCTTCTCCAAGGACCTGATCCTTGAGCGGCTGTTCGCGGTCGGCGGCATCGGCACGATCATCGGCGGCATCGCGGTGCTCACCGCCGGACTCACCGCCGTGTACATGACGCGGGTGATGTACCTCGCTTTCTGGAGCGAGAGCCGCGTCGACGCCGAGACCAAAAAGCACGTTTCGAGCGTACCCTTCACCATGCAGCTGCCGCTGGTGATCCTCGGTATCGGTTCGATCGTCAGCGGCCTCTTGCTGTGGAACGAACTGCCGGGCCTGCCGGCACGCATGCACAGCGGCCTGTTCGAGCATTGGCTGGCGCCGGTGCTCGATGAAGCGCAGGCGGCCCTCGCCGCGCAGCACACTGTCGGCCTCATCGATCACCATACCTTGCTGTGGCTGGTGCCGGTGATCGGCTCAGCGGCAGCCATCCTCGGCTGGTTGATCGCCCGCGCTCTCTATGGCAAAGGCCCCACCGGCAAGACCGTCGCCGAGCATCCCTCGACCGCACCGTACGGTTTCGGCTCGGCGTGGACCTTCGCCTTCGATCGCGTCTATGACGTGATCGTGGTCGCGCCGGTCAAGATCATCGGCCAGGTCCTGTACTGGATCGTGGAACTGGCTCTGGTCAGCGGCGGCACGTACATCTTCTCGGTGTTGGTCTCTCTGACCGGCAGCGGCATTGCCGGTGCCCAACGCTCGCGCCTGCGCTCGGGGCTCGCCATGAGCTTCCTCGGCTTGGCCGTCATCCTCGTCGTCTTGCTCTGGAACGTCTGATGCTGCTCCTCGCCCTGCTTGTTGTTCCGCTCTTGGCCGCCGCGGTGACCTTCTTTGCCTCCGGCAAGGATGGCGACGCGAGCTTCCGCCTGGGCTTGTTCCTTAGCCTCGGCATCGCCGCCCTCGGCCTGCCCCTGGTGACCTGCGCCCCGCACCTGTCGGTGAGCCTGCCGTGGTTCACCCTCTGGGGCACCGGCGCGGAAGTGAAGCTCTCGCTGGTCAATGACGGCCTCTCGGGCTGGCTGATCCAGCTGGTGACCTGGCTGACGCCGGTGGCCATCCTCGGCAGCCGGGCAGCGGTGAAGGAACGTGCGCGCGACTTCATCGCCAGCGTCTTCGTGATGCAGGCGCTGATGATCGGCGCCCTGCTCTCGCGCGATCTGGTGGTCTTCTACCTGTGCTACGAAGGCATGCTGGTGCCGATGGTGGTCATCATCTGTCTTTTCGGAGGCGATGATCGGCGGACCTCGGCGCTATGGTTCTTCCTCTACACCATGCTCGGCTCGATCATGATGCTGGTCGGCATCTGGTACCTGGCGTGGAAACTGCAGACCACCGACCTCGGTGCGATCACCGCCGGCGTCCAGAGCCTGCCTGCTGACGTGCAGTTCTGGCTGTTCTGGTCGTTCGCCCTGGCCTTCGCGGTCAAGGTCCCCCTGGTGCCGTTGCACGGCTGGCAGGCGCGGACCTACGCCGAGACTCCCGGCGCGGGAGTGGTGCTGCTCGCCGGTGCGATGGCCAAGATCGGCGGCTACGGCTTCTTGCGTTTCGTCCTCCCGATCTTCCCGGCGCAGAGCGCCGAGTTCGCGAACATCTTCATCGTCCTCGGGCTGATCGCCACCGTCGGCGGAGCCCTGGTGGCCATCGCCCAGGATGATGCCAAGCGCATGCTGGCCTATTCCTCGCTGAGCCACCTCGGCCTGGTGATGGTCGGCATCTTCACCTTCGAACAGGCGGCCTTGAATGGTGCAGCGGTGCAGATGGTCGCCCACGGCCTGTCGATCGCGGCCTTGTTCCTGCTCGTGAGCTACATCGAGAACCGCAGCAAAACCTATGGCCTGGATGATTTCGGCGGCTTGATTACGCAGACGCCGGTGCTCGGTTTCCTCTTTGTGGTCGCGGCCTTGGCCTCGGCGGCCCTGCCCGGAACGATGAACTTCGTCGGTGAGTTCGAGCTGTTGCTGGGCATGTACGCCGCCAATCCGTGGATCGCGGCGATCGCCGGCATCTCGGTGATCCTCGGCGTGGTCTACCTGCTGATCCTGATCCAGAAGTGGTTCTTCGGCAAAGCCCGTTCGAACGAGACGCTGGTCGATCTCAATGCCGGCGAAGTCCTGGCCGTGGTACCGTTGCTGATCGCCAGCTTCGTGCTCGGCTTCTACCCCGCGCCGGTCGCCAGCCAGGCGGGTGTGGTGGCCGAGAATCTCGGGGCCGCCGCCCGGGCTCATGTGCTGGCGATGACGCCGGCAACGGCAGCCGCTCCCGCTGCAGCAGCCGCGGCTCCCGCCGTCGAAACCCCGGCTCACTGATATCCGGCATCCGCACACGTAACGCGAAACCTCCAGCACCATGCCCACAGCCAGCTTGTTCACCTTGTTCGCACCGGTCCTCGTGATCCTCATCGGCGGTCTCGCCTGCCTGGGGAGCGAGCCGTTCATCCATCGCCATCAGTCCAAGCATGCTTGGCTGCCGTGGATCGCGGCCATCGCCCTGGTGCTCGCCGGCGTGCTGCAGGCGTGCGCGCCTTTCGGCCAGCTGCATGGGATCTTCGCCCTCGATACGGCGCGCATGTGGCTGTGCGAAGCCATCATCGGCTCGACCCTGGTGGCCCTCGCGGGCATGCAGCAGTCCTTCGATCGCGATGACTACGCTGGCGGTGAGCCCTATGCCCTGACCATGTTCTCGGCTGCTGGCGCGCTGCTGATGGTCATGGCCGCTGATACTCTGGCCTTGTTCGTCGGCCTCGAGATCGCCTCGCTGTCGATCTACGCCCTGGTCGGCATGCGCCGTCATCGCCGTGATTCCAATGAAGGCTTGTTCAAGTACTTCGTCATGGGCGCGGTGTTCTCAGCGGTGTTCCTCTATGGTTCGGCCTTGACCTACGGCGCCACCGGCTCGACGCATTATGGTGTTGGCGTTCTGCCGCAGCGCGATTCGTTGTTCCTCCTCGGGCAGACGCTGATGATCGTCGGTCTGCTGTTCAAAGTCGGCGTGGTGCCGTTCCACTTCTGGTCGCCTGATGCCTACACCGGCGCGCCAGCGGCGGTCACCGGTTTCATGGGCGCGGTGATCAAGGTCGGCGGCTTCGCCGCCCTCGGCGCGATCTGGCTCAACCTTGCGGCGGTGCTCTCGCACAGTCATCCGGGCGGCGTGCTGCCCCTCGATGCCGCGGTCACCGTCACCGCTGCCGCCGCTGGCGCCCTGCAGCCAGCGACGCTGATCTTTCTGGTGCTGGCGATCGTCAGCATCGTCCTCGGCAATTTCAGCGCCCTGCGCCAGACCTCGGCTCGCCGCCTGATCGCCTTCAGCTCGGTGGCGCACGCCGGCTACATGCTCCTCGCCCTGCCGTTGACCATGGGCGCGAGCTCCGGCACCAGCACCCTGCAATTGGGCAGCCTGTGGTTCTACGTTGTCGGCTACGCCATCGCCACTGCCGGCGCCCTGACCGCGATCGCGGCCATGGCTGGCAAGGAAGACCAGGGCGATCAGCTCACCGGTCTGGCCGGCCAGGGCCGCGCCCAGCCGTTCAATGGCTTGGTGCTGACGGTGTTCATCGCGAGCTTCGCTGGCGTCCCGCCCACCGTGGGTTTTCTCGGTAAATTCCTGGTCTTCGGCGACCTCGTTGCCAAGGGCTATATCGTCGTCGCCATCGTCGGCATGCTCATGGCCGTGGTCGGCGCGGCGTATTACTTCAAGCTCCTGGTGACGATCTGGTCTGCCGCCAACAAGCCGTTGGCGGTCACCGGTACGCAGGTCCTCGCGCGCTGGTCGCTGGGCCTCGCGGCCGTCGCTGTGGTCATCCTCATCGCCTGGCCGAATGCCTTGACCCGCTACGGCATCAGTCCAGCCGTTGCCGCCATCTCGCGCTGATCGTCAGGCGGCTTGGTTGAGGTTCGCGCGCCGCAGCACGCCGCGGCCGTGATAGAGCACGAAGAGGTACAGGCAGTCGATGACGAAGATCGTGCCGTAGAGGAACCACATGAAGGCCCAGCTCTCGCGGCTTTCGGCGGACATCACCATGGGCAGGAAGACTCCGCATTGGATTGAGGTCAAGGCGGTGCCGATCATCTTGCACCACGCCGCCGACAGCGACAGGCCCTTGCCATCGGGAAGGCGGCGGAACCACAGTTGGATGAACAGCACGCTCATCACCAGATTGATGATGAAGGCGTTGACGAAGAGCAGCTTGTCGTCCCAGAAGCGCAGCCACGTATAGTGGAAGATCGCGCATAGCGTCAGCGTGCCGACCACCAGGGGGATGAAGAACGGGCGCAGGGTGCGTGGTAGGGCTTCATCGCGGCCATACTTCCATAGCTGCCAAAGTAGGGCGAGGTCAATTAACAGCCAGATGCCTTCGATGTATTTCCACAACACCACCGGATTGGGCGAGAGGAACGCCACGCCTTCCCAGGTGATGTTGAGGCACAACGCCACCAGCGGCATGCCGTAGGCCTTGTCGCGATGCGCTCGACGGAGGATCAGGACGTAGGCCGCCATCCACGCCACGCAGCCGAGGGCGCCGATGGAGTTGTACCAGTTGAAGGGGGCGTTGGGGTTGGTGGGATCGAACCACCCGGCGTGTCCGAGGAATGACCAATGCATGTTCAGCGGCTCCAGGCGGTGATGAGCGAATCGGGAATCTGAAAGAGGCCGCGTCGCCACTCACGGGGGAGCTTGGTGAGCTGCGTCACCAGGCAGCGCCCGAGGTAGGCGTGCAGGGCATTGTCGGGATGACGCCAGATCAGGCCGGTGCTGCGCCGCAGCAGGCTGATCAGCCAGCGTTCCTCGGGTTTGAGTGGGCGCACGCCGACGTCGGTGGCGGCGCGCTCGTCGCAGAGCAGGCGCAGGAGCATGGTCGTGAGCTGCCGTCCCAGCCACGGCGAGTGCAGCTTCTCGGCGACGAATGTCCCTAGGGCGCGAGTAAGTTCATCCCCTTGCGGAGTGGCGCCCGCTTGGCTGGCGCGGATGGCTTCGTAGAGCTGTTCGGCTTCGCTCGTGGTCTGTGGCGTGAGCTCGGCGGGGATGCCGAGCAGGTGGCCGATGACCGCCCAAAGGTGCATCCAGTCGCTGGCCTCTTGGGCGGTGGTGTCGACCTTGAAGCGCTCTAGCGAGCGCAGCGTCATCCAGCTGAAGCTTAGCAGCGTGAAGGCCTGATCCTCGAAGTTGATCGGGCGTCCGAGCTCGGGGGTGTTCCAGGTCGTCGCCAGGAGCACGTCGCTGAAGGCCCGTGACGCGGGATCGGCCGTCGCCGGCGTGGGCGCGAGCAGCAGATGACGGATACTGCCGTGCATCAGGCGCACTTTCTGGATCGACCGCACGCCCCGCCCGCCGGTGGCAAGACCGCCAGAGAAGCAGGTGTCGATGATGAATTGCGCGGTCTCGTAAATGCGCCGGTAGACGTGGCGCTCGTCCATGCGATGCGTGGTGTAGAGAACCTGAACTCCTTTTTTTAGGGCGTAGCATTCGGCCAGCGAGCAGGTCACTAGGGACATCAGGATCAGCGGTCCGCGTTCGGCGAAGAACTTCTGGGCGCGATCGATGGCGGCATAATCGGTCCAGCCCGGAAGCTGGCTGGTGAGGCTCAGATAGCGCTGTAGCACCGCCGGCGTATTTGCCGGATCGGGGCGATCATTGAGTACCAGCTGGCTGAGGACCTGATTGGCCTCATTGAGCGTGCGCTCGGCGTAGAGCGTGCTGATGATCTCATCGGCGAGGGGGTCGGAACGTTGACGCCAAGGCGCTAACGCGAATGGGGTTGGGTCAATCACGAGGCCAGTGGTATGGGCTCTTCGTGACTTGGGAAGATAGCAATCTCTACTACGGTCTAGGCAGGTATTCTGTGATTAGATGCGTCGTTTGTTGGAATTGATCAGGGTGAACAATTCCAGGCGAGAGGCGGAGTTGTTGAGGAACACGCCAGTGAGCTTGCTGGTGGTGGTCCAGGCCCCCGCTTTGCGCACGCCGCGATAGCACATGCAGAAATGCTGGCACTGCATGATCACCGCCACGCCCTGCGGCTTGAGCACATCCTGGATAGTGTTGGCGATCTGGGCGGTGAGCTTTTCCTGGACCTGCAGGCGCTTAGCGAAGGAATCGACGACGCGGGCGATCTTCGACAGCCCCACCACACGGCCATTGGGGATATAGGCGACGTGGGCCAGGCCGACGAACGGCACCATGTGGTGTTCGCAGTGGCTGTGCATCTCGATATCGCTGACCATCACCAGCTCGTCGTAGCCTTCGACTTCCTCAAAAGTCTTTTCGAGATGGCTGGCGGGGTCATCGCGGTAGCCGGCGAAATGCTCGGCCATGGCCTTGAGCACCCGCTTCGGGGTTTCGAGCAGGCCTTCACGCTCGGGGTCCTCGCCGATGTGGTGCAGCAGCGCCTTGACGTGGGCCATGCCGGCCTGGTTGGCGGGCGTCGTGGGATCGAATTCGGAGGAGGGCATGGGAGACAGTATCTAGTCCTTTTCAAAGCGGTCAAATCGTTCATACTTTGATCATGGTCCCAGCGGTGCGAATCCACGATGCCAACACCGCTCTCGAGCGCGCCGACGGCGAGTACGTCCTCTATTGGATGATCGCTCACCGCCGGCCGTTCTGGAATCACGCGCTTGAGCATGCCGTCGCCCAGGCCCAGCGTCTCGGCAAACCGTTGCTGATCTTTGAGCCATTGCGGCTCAGCTATGAATGGGCCAGTGACCGCCTGCATCAGTTCGTGATCGAAGGCATGCGCGACAATGTCGAGGCCTTCGCGCGAACGACGGCGACCTACGTTCCGTGGGTGGAGCTCACCGCCGACGCCGGCAAGGGTCTGTTGGCGCGCTTGGCAGCACGAGCCTGTCTGGTGGTCACCGATGAGTTCCCGTGTTTCTTCCTGCCGCGCATGGTCGCAGCCGCGGCGGCACGCCTGTCGGTACGCGTGCAGACCGTCGATGCCAACGGACTGTTCCCGCTGCGCGCCAGCGACCGGGCGCGTGATCGGGCGTTTGATTTTCGTCGTCTGCTGCACAAGGAACTGCGTCCGCATCTGGCGCAGTTCCCGCTCGCGGATCCGCTGAAGGGCGTGCGCCTGCCCCGGCTCACGGCTCTGCCGCCAGAGTTGGTGCCGGCCGATTTGTCGGCACTGCTCAGCGGCGGTATCGCCGCTTTGCCTATCGATCACGGTGTCGGCCCAGGGATCATGCGCGGCGGGTGGAAGGCCGCACAGGCCGTACAGGATGATTTTTTCGGAAATCATCTGGCGGACTACGCCGCTCAGCGCAGCGACGTCGAGACCAGCGCGGCGAGCGGTTTTTCCCCTTACCTGCATTTCGGCCATCTCAGTGCGCATCAGGTGGTGGCCGCCTTGTGGGCCCAGGAGGAATGGAGTCCGGAACGTCTCGCGCCCACTGCCACCGCCAGTAGGGAAGGCTGGTGGGGGATGTCGGCGAATGCCGAGGCCTTCATCGATCAGTTGCTCACTTGGCGCGAATTGGGCTATCACTTCTGCTTCCATCGCCCCGACTACGCCAGCTATGAATCCTTGCCAGTGTGGGCTCGCGCGTCGCTTGATGCGCACAGCTCCGATCAGCGTACGCACCGCTATACGCTCGCCGAGTTCGCCACCAGCCAGACCCATGATCCGTTATGGAATGCTGCCCAGCGCCAATTGCTGAGCGAGGGTCGCATGCATAATTACCTGCGCATGTTGTGGGCGAAGAAGATCCTCGAATGGTCGGCGAGTCCGCGGCAGGCCTTGGCGACGATGATCGAGCTCAACAACCGCTATGCCCTCGATGGCCGCAATCCGAACAGCTACAGCGGCATCATGTGGTGCCTGGGGCGCTTCGATCGCCCATGGGCGCCGCAGCGCCCGATCTTTGGCTGTATCCGCTACATGAGCAGCGACAATACCGCTCGCAAGATGCGCGTGAAAGGCTACCTGGCGCGCTACGCCGGGAATTCCGCGCAGACCCGTCTCTTCTAAGGAGCACCCCATGGCGACATATCTGCATTCCAGCGTGTTGCCGGCAACCACCGCCACGGAGGTCTTCGCCTGGCATACCGCGCCGGGGGCCTTGCAACGACTCATCCCGCCGGCGGCCGGGATCCGCGTCGTCCGCAACGCGCCCTTGGCCGAGGGCAGCGAGGTCGAGCTGTTGGTACCGGTCGGGCCGTGTCGTCGGCGTTGGTTGGCGCGCCACTCGGCAGTGCTGGCTCCGCATGGTTTCACCGACGAGCAGATCAGCGGACCATTTCCGGCGTGGCATCACGAGCATCGTTTCGTCGACAGTCCGGAAGGGGTGGTGCTCACCGATGCGGTGACCTATACACCCCCGGGTGGACCGGTGTCGGGGGTCGTCGATTGGGTGGTGACGCAGGATCTGCGGCGGACCTTCGCTTGGCGCCATGAGCGCACTTCTCGCGATCTCGAACGCCAGCGGCAATTCTGTGCGCAGCCGCGACTGACGGTCGGCATCAGCGGCGCATCCGGGTTGGTGGCCGGGGAACTGATCCCGTTCCTGACCACCGCCGGTCATCACGTCAGGCCCTTCACGCGTGGCGCAGAGACCGCCGACTCGATCAGTTGGGATCCGCTGCGGGGACGACTCGACGAAGCCGGCCTCAGCCAGTGTGATGCCATCGTGCATCTCGCGGGCGCGACCGTCGCTCAGCGTTGGACGTCGGCGGCTATGGCCGAGATCCGCGACAGCCGCATTGCCGGCACGCGCTTGATCGCCGAGGCCCTTTCCCGCAACCCCGGCAAGGTGCGCACGCTGATCATCGCCTCGGGCATCAATGTCTATCCCCAGAGCGAAAATGAGTGCACCGAAGAAACGCCCAGCGCTGGCAGCGGTTTTCTCGCTGAGGTCGTACGTGCCTGGGAGGCCGCCGCCGAGCCGGCGCGCCAGGCCGGCATCCGTGTCGTGCATCTGCGTACCGGCATGGTCCTTTCGCCCACCGGCGGAGCGCTCAAGCAATTGCTGACACCGACCAAGTTCGGAGTCGGTGGTCCGGTTGCCGGTGGTAATCAATGGCTGTCGTGGATCGAGCTCGATGATCTGGTCGGACTGATCCACCACGCGCTGTTCGAGGTGCGCTTGTCGGGGCCGATCAACGCCACCGCCCCTGAACCTGTACGTCAAGGCGACTTCGCCGAGATCCTCGGACGCGTCCTGCATCGCCCGGCCGCGATTCCCTTTCCGGGCTGGGCGGTGCGCCTGTTGCTGGGCCAGATGGGAGAGGAACTGTTGCTCCCGAGTCTGCGCGTCGTTCCTCGTCAGGCCTTGCAGGCCGGCTTCGTCTTCCGCTCGCCTGATCTGCTGCGGGCCCTGCGATTTGCGCTGCAGAGAGGGTAGGCGCGGACCACCTGAGAGCTGCCTTGGGTGAGAAACAACACGCTACGCTGGTAGTTTATTGGCAGATTGCCGATTGTTTGATGCCGCTAGCGGCTACGTTGCGCGCCACCATGCTGAGCAGTACTTCTACCGCGTCCTTTCTTGTACCGACCTTGCTGGCCTTGGCGATCAGTCTGCCGTTGGCAGCGCAAGATGGCTTGGCGCCGTTCATCACTTTCCCCACTGATGATCCGGGGTTGAATTTGCCTGAAGTGGGCGCCAAAGAGAATTCTGTTTCTGATCCCTTTATTTTAAACAACGTTCTTTTCACCAGCGGTATGTATGTTTGGCACGTGCGGCAAAGCTACCGGTACTCAACCCCATTTTCTGGGGCTGTCGATACCGTCCAAGGAATTGCCGTAACCGCGATATCTGGACCGGGGACCTGGGAGTACTGGAGTCTTGCTCGTTCGCGCTGGGTCTCCATCAGCGACGTGTCCGAAGATTCCGTACTCAACATTCGTCTATCGGAACAGCTACGTTTTCTCCCCTCCAGCAATGTCCTGAGTCCCTCCGAGGCAACGCTCACGTTCCGCGCCGTTGATGACATCAATGTGTCTGGTATCTCGACGTTGAACATGTTGGACTCCGAACAATACGGAGGCGATCCGACGGCATTTTCAGCCGAGCTCCGGACCCTGACAGTGCCGATCCTACCGGTCAATGATGCTCCGGTGTGGGGTAATGGGCATTTCGATATCCGTGTCAATGGCGCCCCATTGACCTACTCGACGGCCTACTCGGACGCGGTCGAAGGCCAGACGCTCAAGGTGAGCGTTGCGGAATTGGTCAATAATGCGACTTCCAGCGATCCGGACTCTTCGGGTTCAGCTCTGGTTCCGGGCATCCTGCTCACGGGCATGGATATCGACCGATTCATCTTTGAGCGCAGCCCATCCCAGGATGGCGTGTGGACGCAATTACTTCCCGACATCGAAACCAATGCCGTGCCCTTGGATGCCGCGGATTGGTTACGGATCACCACCAGAAGTCGCGTGGACGCCACGGTCGTGAATGCGTTCACCTACCATCTCTGGGATGGGACGGATAGCGGAGTGGCCGGAAATTTCATCCATTTCTCGGATAGTAATGTAGGTGATGAGTCTGCATTCAGCATTGGTTATGGACAAGTCGACATCGTCAATGCCCGGCCGGTGATTGATAGTGTCGCCACAGTCGTGATCAATCCCGACGAGACGACCGCCTCATTCGCGGTCACCGCACATGATGCGGATGGGAGCGTCGCCGCTCTCGGAACCTTCGATCAGCAGGGCGTCTTCCAATTGTCCCCCGTCGACGTTAATGGGAGTCATTTCGAATGGGACAGCTTCACTGCCGCGCCGACCATCACCAATACGCTGAAGGCAAGTAATCTGACGTGGTCCCCTGGCCCCAGCTACTATTACATTGCAGCCGTTGATGATTGGAATGTTCAGAGCGATACGAATTATGTTACCGTGTATGGAAATTCGACGCCGGTCTGGGACAGCGTCGAGGAGAACTTCTCGATCGATTCGCGGGCTCCCCAACCTCTGAGTGCAACGTTCATCGTCCGCGATAGCGATGTCGATACGAACACTCATAATCCGGTGTGGGTCGATTCCCTGACCACCAGCGTGGGTGCTGCCGACTCCAATCGTCCGCTGCGCGGTACGGTGGTAGTCACCAGCGAGCATATTCCCGGTCAGATCGTCATCACCGAATCCATCCGGAGTCAGATCATCGGCAATAGCCCGTCGTCGGGTTATACCAATGTGACCCTGACTTATACGCCGGATAAGACGGCGCTGATAAGTCATGTCGATGACATCCTTATCGCCGTCACCGATGCCCATGGACTATCCGCGAGTCTGCCGGTGCACATGGCGGTTGGTTTCGTTAATCATGCGCCGGTGATCACCGCTCCCACGGTGACCGATCTGGGCACCGTGATCGGCGGTACGGCGAGCACCATCACCGCCAGCGCCACCGATGAAGACGGCGGGCCGTTGACGTGGTCGGTTTCGACGCCAGCGGCGCACGGGACGGTGACCACCAACAATGCCGAGGGCGACACGATCGGTTATACCTACACGCCGGCGGTGGGCTACAGCGGCAGTGACAGCTTCACCCTGCAGGTCGCTGACAGCGCCGGTCTGACGGCGCAGCTCACGTTCACCAGCACGGTCAGCGACCCGACGCCACCGCCCGTGGTCAATCACCCGCCGGTGATCACCGCTCCGCTGGTGACGGCGCTGGGTACCATGACGGGGGGTCAGGCCCGGTCCGTCACGCTTACTGCCACCGACGAGGACAGCGCCACGCTGACGTGGACGGTGCTGACGGCCCCGGCGCATGGCACGGTGGTCGCTGGCAATGCCATCGGCGGTACGGTGAGCTATGTCTACACGCCGGCGGTGGGCTACAGCGGCAGTGACAGCTTCACCCTGCAGGTCGCTGACAGCGCCGATCTGACGGCGCAGCTCACGTTCACCAGCACGGTCAGTGACCCGACGCCACCGCCCGTGGTCAATCTTTCGCCGGTGATCACCGCTCCGCTGGTGACGGCGCTGGGCACCGTGCTCGGCGGTACGACCTATCCCATCAGCTTCAGCGCCACTGACGAAGATGGCGGGCCGCTGACGTGGTCGGTTTCGACACCAGCGGCGCACGGGACGGTGACCACCAATAATGCCGTGGGCGGCACGGTCAGTTATACCTACATGCCGGCGTTGGGCTTCAGCGGCAACGACAGCTTCACCGTGCAGGTCGCTGACAGCGCCGGTCTGACGGCGCAGCTCACGTTCACCAGCACGGTCAGCGATCCGACGCCACCGCCCGTGGTTAACCATCCGCCGGTGATCACCACCCCGGCCCCCGAGACGTCATTGGGAACGCTGATTGGCGGCATCGGGCAGGTGTTCACTGCCGAGGCGACCGACGAAGAGGGCGAAACACTGACGTGGTCGGTGGCGGTGGCGCCGGCGCACGGCGCGGTGACCTTCACCAATGCGGTCGGTGCCAGCGTGAGCTACACCTACACGCCGATCAACGGCTACAGCGGAGCGGATACCTTCACCCTGCGTGTGTCCGATGCCGTGCAGGCGATGGCCGAGGTCACCGTCTTTGCCACCATTGGCGTCAATACCCCGCCAGTGCTGGTGAGCACGGTCGGGGATGGGGCGAGCGGGCAGGGTTCGATTACCCTTCTGGCCATCGCCGGACAGAGTTTCGAAGCCCTGTTCACCGGCGCTGATGCCGAGACGCAGCAGGATGTGCAGGTGACGATCTCTGGGGTCACTCCCGATGGATTGGTGTTCACCGCCAGCGGCACCGGTAGGGGGGCATTGCGTGGCATTCCGACCACGCCCGGGGCCTATTCATTCACGCTCACCTTGAATGATGGGGTCAACTCTACGAGCCGTGCCATGTCGATGACGGTGGTGGCCCCGGTATTGGCCAATGTCCCGCCGCCGGTGATCCCGGTTTCCGGGCCGGGGAATACCGTCTACGCGTCATTTCTACCGGGTTCGAGCAGCAATTTCCAAGCCGTCGCCGACATTCTTGCCGGCCGACCGACGAGCGAATCGCGGGGCTTCTGGTGGGATGAGACGGCTGGTAGGTACGGCGAATTGCCAGCCCTGCCGTCGGTCAGCACGCGTCCCTGGCACGCCCTCTGGCTGGCGAGCGTCACGCCGCTGACCTTGCCCACAGAAGTTCCGGCTGTGGCCATGCCCTATGCCATCGAGTTGGTTCCCGGCTGGACGTTCTTCGGAATCCCGCCGGTGACCGACGGCACCACCGTGAGCACGGCTCATGGTTGGGCCAACTGCAGCCTGCAATCGGCTGCCGGTGTGCCCTTGAGTGTGCTCGAGCGCGCGGCGGTGCTCGGTAATGCCGATAGTGAAGGACCGTGGGCCTGGAATGGGACGATCTACACACGCACGACCTCGTTGATCACCGGCGGCGGCTATTGGCTATATAATCGGACCAATGCGCCGGTGCGCCTCGTACGTGGGCCGACCGCCGCTGCTGCTCCCATTTTGGCCCAGGCCCGGGCCCAGGCCGCGGACAACGAGCAGCCACCGCTGCCACCCCACGGAGCGGCAGCGAACCGTGCCGAATCCAGCAACGGCGGTAATTGCGGTACGGGTTCGGGGATGGGCTTGTTCAGCCTTGCCGGGCTTCTGGCCCTGATGCGCTTCCGCCGGCGCTGAGGGCCGACTGCTTCATCAGATCTTCATGCAAGGTTGATCAGAACCTGCGATCAGGGCGCATGATCTCTCCGACACCTACGTCGGAGATATCATGCGCCTTGTCCTTCCAGCAGTCCCTGCTTCTTACGTACCCATTTTTTTGGCCATGGTGATGCTGACGCTGGTCGGGTGCGGCGAGCCGCGCCAGGTCGGTGACATCTATGTCCAAGGGGACGTGGCCAGTTACAACTATTATGCCGAGTTTCGCGAAAAGCAGAGCAACGGCAAAGAACGCATCTACCTGCTCGCCGATCCGAAATCGGTCAAGGCGTTCGCCGCCGGGGCCAAGGAATTGCCCTTGTCCAAGACCATGATCGCGGTCGGCCCGAACAAGGAGACGATCATGATCGAACAGGTCAAGGATCCCGCGGCTAGCATGATCCTGATCCGCCGGCTGTTGGCGACCTTCAACGCCAAGAACCAGGCCTCGGTCAAGATTCCCTGAATCCACTTCAAGGATCACGCCGAGGAGGCGATCCTGACCCCCGGCGACCACTTCGCCGGGGGTCGTTTCGTTTGCTTGGGCAAGGCATAGGCTCGGCGTCCCTGCGCACCGCTGGCGACTCGCTGGCGTGTCACCTATCGCCCAAGTGAGATGATCATGCCTGTCCTTGTTCAAATCGGTGCCGGAAACATCGGACGGGGTTTTGTCGCGCCGCTGTTCACCGCCTCGGGTTGGGAAGTGGTGTTCGTTGACGTCAATCAGCCCCTCGTCGATGCCGTGAATCAGCGCCGTCGTTATCAGGTGACCGAGGTCGATAACGAGGGCTCGTCGGCGGTGGTGGTTGCGCCAGTGCGGGCCCTGCTGGCTGATGACCACGCGGCGGTGGTGGCGGCGTTGGCCAGCGCCGATCTGGTGGCGACGGCGGTGGGCTTGAGTGCTCTTCCACGTCTCGGCGGACTCCTCGCGGCTGCGGCTCAGGCGCGCGGCGCGCGACCCTTGGATATCCTGGTCTGCGAAAACGGTCTTGACGCGCATGCGCAGTTGCGTTCAGCGGTCGCTGCCATCGATGCCCGGGCGGCGAGCCAGTTGGGGTTCGTGCGCACCTCAATCGGTCGGATGATCCCCGCTCCGGAAGCAGATGCGGATCTGCTCGACATCGCCGTCGAGCCCTACGGCAATCTGCCCGTCGAACGCGCCGCCTTCCGCGGGGCGGTGCCGGCGGTGCGCGGCATCGATGCCGCCGAAGACTTCGAGCTCATCATCCGCCAGAAGCTCTACCTGCACAACCTGACCCACGCCAGCCTAGCCTACAGCGGGGCCCGTAAGGGCTACACCACGATCGCCGAATGCGTCAGCGACGGCAAACTCGCAGCCGCGGTTCGCAGTGCTGGTTTCGAGGCCGCCGAAGCCCTCGCCCGGGCGCATGGCCAGAGCGAGGTCGAGCGGGCGCGCCTGCGTCGCGAAAACCGCGACCTCGTCGAAGACCTGCTCGAACGCTACAGCAATCGGCGTCTGCATGATCCGGTGGCGCGCGTCGGACGTGATCCCTGGCGCAAGTTGGCGGCCGACGATCGGGTGGTGGGCGCGGCGCGGTTGTGCCTCGCCCAGGGCGTGCATCCCACGGCGATCTTCCGCCATCTTCTCGATGCCTGTGCCTGGCAGCCGCAGGCCGACGAGCCCCAGGCGCAACGTTGGCGCGAACTGCAGGCCCGCGGCCCAGTGGCGTTGATGGCGGCGATCACCGGCCTGCCCCGCACCGATCCCTTGATGCAGCAACTGCGCGAGACGCTCCTCGATCAACGCCGCCATGCGGCGGTCAAAACCCTGAAGGCCGCCGGCGTGGTGGTCACGCCCGCCGAAGCCGCGACCCTCGAGATCGCTGATTTCGGGCTCGATCGTTTCGAGCAATTCGGCCTGGCGATCCTGGTCTACGTCAACACCGAGCGCTGCTGTGCGAAGGAACTGGTGATGACCCCCGGACAGATCTGCCCCGAGCTTCGGCATCCGCCGGTGGCGGGCGATGTTGGTAAGGAAGAGACCTTCCGTTGCCGTTTTGGTGAAGTGCATCTCTTTGTCCCTGGCCATGAGCCGGGCTCGGGTGAAAAAGAGTTCGCCCTGCGCCTGGTTCCCGCAGACAAGCACGCGATGCTGACAATGTTCAAGCACATTCATCTCACCCCCGGCGCCCAGTACACTTTGCCGCCGAACACCCCGCATTGGTTTGTCGCCGGACCGCAGGGGGCGGTGGTCAGCGCATTTTCCACCCGTTCGCGTGACGAAGCCGATATCTTCACCGATGCCGATATCCGCCGTATCGAGTGAGTCAGGCGCGGCCCCGAGTATCGTTTGCGGCTTTGATGGCTTTGTCGATGAGCTGATCCGCGTCGTCGCTGAGCGCACCGCGCCCACCGAGTTCACCCCGCTGGATTCGCTGGCTGAGCTCGGGGCGGTGATCGCCGCTGCCGCTCGTCGCAACAGCCTGCGTGAAATCGTCATCGAGAGCTACGATGCCGGCTATCGCTTCAATGCCGGCTATCGCTTCAATGCCGGCTATCGCTTCAATGCCGGCTATCGCTTCAATGCCGGCTATCGCTTCAATGCCGGCTATCGCTTCAATGCCGGCTATCGCTTCAATGCCGGCTATGTCCACGGCCTGGCCATCGGCCTGGACCATCGCCAGCGGCTTGCTCTAGGTTCGGCGGTAGCGGGGTTCTTCATCCACCACGCGCGCAGCGGCACCGCTGCGGAAAGCGCGCCCTACCTGCCGCCCGCATGAAAAGAAACGCGGCGGGAAGCATGCTTCCCGCCGCGCCGTGAGCGTCTTGAATCCGCAGGCTTAGGCGTGGACTGCGGACACGGCGGTGACGCCCCAGATGTTCTTGGCGTACTCGGCGATGGTGCGATCGGTCGAGAACTTGCCCGAGGCGGCGGTGTTGAGGATAGAGGACACCGTCCAGGCATCGACATCCTGGTAATGAACGGCGGCTTCCTGCTGGGCGCGCACGTAGTCGGCGAAGTCGGCGCACACGAACCAGTAATCGCCCCAGCTGGTGAGAGTCCCCAGGATGTCATCGAAGATCCCCGGCTCGACCTGGTTGAAGTGCCCGCTGCGGATGAGTTCGATGACCCGCGCCAGGGCCTGGTCACCGGCGATGACCTTCTCGGGATCATAGCCGGCGGCGCGCATGTCGTTGATCTCATCGGTGGTCTTGCCGAAGAGAAAGAAGTGGCCTTCGCCGAACTTCATCACCTCTTCGCGGATCTCGATGTTGGCGCCATCGAGGGTGCCGATGGTCAGCGCGCCGTTCATCATGAACTTCATGTTGCCGGTACCCGAGGCCTCCTTGCCGGCGGTCGAGACCTGCTCGGAGAGATCGGCGGCCGGACAGATCTTCTCCATCAGCGACACCCGGTAGTCGGGGATGTAGGCGACCTTCAGCAGATCGCCGACGGCGGGATCATGGTTGATGACCTCGGCGAGATTGTTGATGAACTTGATGATCGACTTGGCCATGGCGTAGCCGGGAGCGGCCTTGCCGCCAAAGAGCACCGCACGCTTGGTCCACTTCACGCCATTGCTGGTGATCTCGCCGCGCTTGATGCGGTCGTACAGATGCACGACATGGAGGGCGTTCAGCAGCTGGCGTTTGTATTCGTGGATGCGCTTGACCTGGATGTCGAACATCGCATCGAGGGGGAAGGCGACCTTGCAATCGGCGAGCACGATGGCCGCGAGATCGCGCTTGTTGGCGAGCTTGGCCGCGACCCACTCCTTGTGGAAATTCTTGTCCTTGGCCTTCGCCGCCAACTTGCTGATCTGCGAGAGATCGGTGATCCAGCTATCGCCGATGGCGGCGCTGATCAGCGTCGACATGCGCGGGTTGGCCATCGCCATCCACCGCCGCTGGGTCACGCCGTTGGTCTTGTTGTTGAATTTCTCCGGCCATATCTCGTTGAAATCGTGGAACAGGTCACGCTTCAGCAGATCGCTGTGGAGCTCGGCCACGCCATTGACGCTGAAGCAGCCGACGATCGCGAGATAGGCCATGCGCACGTGCGGGTTGGGGCCTTCCTCGATGATCGACAGGCGCCGTTGGCGATCGCCATCGCCGGGCCAGCGATTGGCGACCTGGCGCATGAAGCGGGCGTTGATTTCGAAGATGATTTCCAGCGGCCGCGGCAGGAGTTTGCGGAACAGTCCGACCGACCACTTCTCGAGCGCCTCGGGCAGCAGGGTGTGGTTGGTGTAGGCCAGGCACTTGCTGGTGATGCTCCAGGCGTCGTCCCAGGTCATCGCGTAATCATCCATCAGCTGGCGCATCAATTCCGCGACGGCGATGGTCGGATGGGTGTCGTTGAGCTGGCAGACGTTCTTGGCCGCGAACTGCGAGAAGTCATTGCCGTGGATGCGATGCCAGCGGCGCAGGATGTCGAGCAGGCTGGCGCTGGCGAGGAAGTACTGCTGACGCAGGCGCAGTTCCTTGCCGTTCTCGCTCTTGTCGTTGGGGTAGAGCACGCGGCTGATGTTCTCGGCTTCCGAGCGTTCATCGATGGCCGCCGAGTAATCGCCGGCATTGAACTCGCTGAGGTCGAATTCCTCGACCGCCGCCGCGTGCCACAGGCGCAGGGTGTTGACGGTACCGTTGTGATAGCCGGGGATGGGCACGTCGTAGGGCACGGCCTGCACATCCTTGGTGCCCGTCCAGCGCACCCGCGTGCGGCCTTGCGGATCGGTGTAGAACTCGGTGTGGCCGCCGAATTTCACGCGCTGGGTGTATTCCGGACGATGGAGTTCCCAGGGATTGCCGTTGGCGAGCCAGGCGTCGGGGGTCTCGATCTGGAACCCGTGCACGAGCTTCTGGCGGAACATCCCGTAGTCGTAGCGGATGCCGTAGCCGAACACCGGCAGCTGCAGGGTCGCGCAGCTATCGAGGAAGCAGGCCGCCAGACGGCCCAGGCCGCCATTGCCGAGCCCGGCGTCGGGTTCTTCGCTGGCGATCTCCTCCATCTCCACACCGAGATCGTGCAGGGCCTTGCCGACTTCGGGAGTGATGCCGAGATTGAGCAGGGCATTACCGAAGGCGCGGCCCATGAGGAATTCGAGGGAGAGGTAATAGCCGCGCTTACAGTCGGCATTGTAGTAGGCGGCGTGGGTCGCTTTCCAGCGCTCCATCAGGCGATCGCGAACGGCGAGGACGGTCGCGGCGTAGCGATAATGATTGGAAACCGCATGGTAGTCGCGGCCCAGGGTATAGCTGAGGTGGCGATGGATGTCGGTTTCGAGGGCCTCGGCGGTCATGCCCAGGGCCAGGGCCAGGGACTTGCCCGTAAGCGAAGATTTCTGCGCTGCCGGAGCTGGGATGGCTTTGACTGCGGTTTTACCCGCAGTCTTGAGTGCTTCCGGGTTGGCTGCTTTCGGCGCAGCTTTTGGCGCAGCTTTTGCCGCCGGACTGGCCACCGGACTGGCCACCGGACTGGCCACCGGACTAGCCGCGGTCTTCTTGGCGTTGGATTTGGAAACAATGGCCATGTTCGCTTCTCCCTGGTCAGGCGATCGACAGGCACGATGCCCTCAATCCTCCGACGGCGCAAGGTCCAACGCGGTTGAGTCGCGCATCAGTTCGCGATTTTCAGCGCACCGCGGCGCAGTTCGTCGGACTTACTCCTCACCCTCATCAAAGCCCCACAATTGGCCATTACGAAGGGCGACAAAGACCATCCCGCCAGCGCTGGCCAGCCCGCTGACCGCCGGCGCCCCGAGATCGCAGCGCCAGCGTTCCTTGCCGGTGATCCGATCGAGGCAGAAGAGCACGCCGTTGGTACTCACCACGTACACCCCTTTGCGGCCGACGGCGGCCTCGCCGGGCTGCGCACCGAAGGAGCCTTGCAGCGGGAATTTCCAGCGCACCTGCCCGGGATGGTCGAGGTCGAGCGCGTACAGTCGACCTTCGGCGACGCTGACGAAGGCGGTGCGCCCGTCGATCGCCGCAGTGCTGGGCTGGCTGCCATCGACCGGCCAGGTGCAGAGGGTGCGCTTGCTATCGACGGTGGTCGGATCGGCGTCGACGGCGATCACCAGACCACTGGTATCGCCGACCAGCACCGCCGGCCGCGCTGATGGACCGACCAGGGCTTTGGCCGGGCGATTGACCAGGTCACCGCGCGTGTGCACGGTGAAGAGTCGTTTCGGCGGGCTGTTCTCGGTGATTTCGGTGTAGTCGAGCACCGTCAGCTCGTTGCCCATCGGCAGGTACACGAGGGTGTGATTGTCGAGATGATCGGCGAGCGGCTGGCCGCTGAGCTCACCTTCGGTGGCGCGTGGGTACACGCTCACTCGGCTGTTGCCATCGGCCCCGAGCGCGACCACGCCTTCCTGCAGCGAGCTGGCGATGATCAGGTGCGTGCCTTGGATGAGGTCGTGTTCCTGGACCCACAGCGAGCCGCTCAGGCGGTGCTGCTGCGGCAGGCTACTGTTGGGCCACGACCACAGGCGCGTGCGCGTAGCGAGGTCGATCGCATAGAGGGTATCCTCGATGACGACGTATGCGCGGTCCTGGAAGACATACGGTGGCGTACGGAACTCGGCCACCGTATCCGGGAAGGTGATCGGCCGGCAGGCGCCTTGGCGGGGATCGATGACTTCGAGCGTCGCTTTTGAGGTGCCGACCAGGATCTGGCCCATGGCGACCACCGGCGGGGTGGTCGCCGGGCCGGTTAGATCCGAACGCCAGCGGGGACCGCGTTGCAAGGACACCGCGCCGGTGACACGCCGATTGCCGGCGGCGATCGTCCCGCTCTGGGGCGTGAAGCCGCTGCGGTAGGCGGTGACGACCAGGCTTTCGCCGGGATGATAGGTAAGGCGGTATTGCCACGCGCCGCGGGTGCCTGCCGGGGCATGGATCTGCACCTCGCCGCTGCTGCGCCGTACGGTCAAGATCGTGTGCTGGTTGTCGACTTGCAGGATGTAGGGCAGATCGAAGGCCGCCAACCAGCTCTTGAGCTGATCGCCGAGGCTCTCCTTGCTGAGTCGGAGCAGTTCGTCATAGGCGGCGAATGCCTGGGTATCATCGCCATGCGCGGCCTGATCGGTCAGGCTCTGCCCGATTTTTCCGGCATAGGTCAGTTCGAGCTGGCGCAGATGATCCTTGGCCAGGGATGCGTACTGGTCGCCTTCGCCGCCGGCGGCACGGTTATAGGCGATGATCGCTGCCCGCAGATCGCCAGCCTGTTCGATCTTCGCTGCACACTCGAACAACTGCTGAGAATTCTTGGTCGCAGCTACCCATTCCACCTGCTGATCGACCAGCCGTGCGCGCAGGGCGGTGGGCAGATCGCGGCGCTCGAGCACCTTTCCGATGAGCGCGATCGCGCCATCCCAGTTCAGCGCCTGCCAACGACGGCTGGCCTCGGCGAGATCGGTCTGCACCTGGGTGGTGATGCGCGCCTGGCGCACCTGTTCGAGCATGGCGCCACTGGCAGCGGCGGCCTGGGTACCGTCGAAGCGCGACGACAGATCCTGGAAGCTGCGTTCGGCCTGGGCGAAATCCCCGCCATCAAGTTGGGCCCGACCGCGTGCTAGCAGTCCTTGCGCCCGGCTGTTGAAATCGGTGCGGACCTTGTCGACGAGGTCGTCGCTACGTTGACGCAGTTCCGTATCGCTTCCAAAATTCGCGCGGATCTTATCGATGGCTTCGATCACCGTCGGATGATCGATGGCTTCCATGCGTTTGGGCAATTCACGTTCGATCGCATTCAGGCTATCGACGCCCATGTCATGCTTGAAGACCCGGTGGTAGTATTCCCAACCGATGCCGCCGACGGCGATGACCAGGGTTCCGACCACGACGTAGACCAGGGTTCGCAAGGCCTTGCTGGTCTTGACCGCTTCGCTGCTCTGCGCGTGCGAGAGGACCTGGTCCTTGATCGCCGAGAATTTGCAATCGGTGTTGAGGATATCCTTGAGTTCCTCAAGCGCCCGGCGCGGGCGATAGGCGGTGAGCAGGACATGCCAGAGGGCCTTGTACTCGACCGTCGCATTCTCGGTCTGACCTTCCATCAGATACGCTCGCGCCAGATAGCGGTGCGGCTCGGGCGAGCGCGGTAGCAGGTTCTTGGCGCGATGGCAGGCGTCGAGAGCGCGGGCGACATCCTTGGTGCCGAGAAAGGCCTGCGCGGCGATCACATATCCGGCGGCGGCCTCTTCGCCTTGGCCCATTTCCGAACGCACCTGGGCGCGCTCGAAATGCAGCTCCGGATCATCCGGCGACAGGCCGATGACGACATCGAGATCGGCCAGCGCCTGCTCGAGATCACCTTGATCCTGCGCCGATTGGATCAACTCGAGGTAGAGCTCGACGGCGCGTGCGGCCTGTCCCAGGCCGGCGCAGACCTCGGCCAGGGGCCGCAGGACTTCTGGCAGACGCGCCTGTTTGAGCGCATGTTCGAGCAGCTCGCGGGCCTTGCTCAGCTCGCCCGCGTCCTTCAGGCTCATGGCATCGGAAACCACATCTTGCGCGGTCTGTGGCCGGGCCACCGCCGAGAGCACCATCTGGGCCACGATGGCATGCGTATCGAAGCGTGTCGCACCGACGGCATTGGCGATCGCATCCAGGGTATGGCGACCGTCGAGGTAGCGCAGAATCTTGAGCATCTCGGGATCGGTTTCGATGCTGCGCAGATTGGTGCGTCCATCATTGTCGACGACGAACAGGGTTTCGCTGTCGGTAATGATTTCGCGGATGCGCCGCCACTCGTCCTTCCTCCGCGTGGCTTCCATGATCACCTGCTGCGAAGGCAGGCGTGTGCCCCCCAGCTCGATCACGTCGGGAGCCGTCAGTTCATGGATTGGCGCGCCATCGCTGAAGGTGAAATCGCCATCTGATAATTCAAACAGCGGACAGACGAGTTCCTCGATGCACCACGCGGAAATCTCATCAAGTTCGGTCTCATCGATGAGCCCGGAAGCCAGCAGCAGCTCGCGCAGGGGCTGATTGGTCTGGCGTAGGCGCTGGCGGATCTCGCCGGCACGATCCAGGGGGATGAGCCCTTTGCGCACGACGGTGGTGATCAGGAATGGTACGCCCTCGATCAGCGGCGCCGTGCACAGCGCGATCTGCCCCTGATCGAAGTACACATGCACCACGCCATGCGGATCGTTGACCGACAACGTGCCGGTTTGTCGATTCATGTGCAGTGTTTGGAATAAATCTGCAAGTTGAACGGAGCTGAGCTGACCTTGGAAACCCATGGCCTACGATGCTAAGCCGGACCCCAAGGACGCTAGAGGGATAGCGCTACGCCAAATGCGAAGGTGGTAACGCATGCAGATGGCAGTCGTTCAGCAGCCCGTGACGACCGGCCGACACCTGCTCTGATCACGATCGTGACCCGGGCCGGGTCAGTTGTGACCTACGTACGACGAGGTGATTGGCGGCGAATGTCGACGGCGTAAGCTTTTCACCCCGTTCACCGTCCCGGACTCTACCTATGCGCAATCTTCTGGCTCTCGTTTCTCTTACCCTCGTCATCGCCGGCGTGCCCTTCGCGGGTGCCGTTGCCGCCGATACGCCCGTGGCGACGCCGGCCGTCGCCGTTCCGGCCGTGTATGTGGCCTTTCTGAAGAACCTCGGGGGTCTCTCCGAGCAGCTTCTCGGCCAGGCCAACAGTAGTCTGTCTCTCGCCCAGCAAGCCGCCGCTCTGCCCTTTGCCGGTGCCATGGCTAAGGGCAAGGTCGCCGCCGCGCAGGGCCAGGTCGAGGCCGCCAGCACCTTGAAATCGGAAGTCACCGGTCTCAGCCAGGGTCATACCCCAGCGGCCTCGGGAATTCTCGGCAGTTTGGCCTCTGGCACCGGCCCCAGCTTGGGCGAACGCTTCAAGGGCCTGCCCCTGGCCGGCACCTTGCAGACGGTGTTGGACAACAAGGAAATGGTCGGTGCGCTGGTGAAACTCGCCCCGCTCGACAAGGTCCCCGGCTATGCCGCCGCCTCGCAAGCCCTCGCCGCCTTCGCTCCCAAGTAAGAAAGCCAAGCCTGCGTCTTGACGCCTAGGGGGTCGGGTTTACAACCCCTCCCCCGCGCCGGACCGTAGCTCAGCCTGGATTAGAGCGCTTCCTTGGGGTGGAAGAGGTCGCAAGTTCGAATCTTGTCGGTCCGACTATTTGTTTCAGGGGCTTCGCCCCCGGACCCCCCGACCTTTGTCGCCCTT
>JBIILZ010000175.1:0-5699 GCA_044338255.1 Planctomycetota bacterium
AGGGAACCCGATGACCGGAGAGCCGTATGCGGGAAAACCGCCCGTACGGTTCGGAGGGAGGGGCGGCCCGCAAGGGCCGTCCCTACCCCTATCCAGAATCGAGCCGACCGAATCTATCTCCGACAGGCTCCTAGCCACGGGCGAGAGCTTGGCATAGCGGCGTGGATGATACGCTAGCGCGGTCATCTCATCCCCGCTCAGGAAGCACGCCATGACGGTTGCCGCGCGTTGTCTTACGGTCGCTCTGCTCGGATTCGGCTCAGCGACTGCGGCCTTTGCGGACTCGACTACAACCACCTCAGTAGTATCTGCGGAATCCGGTCTGAGTCTCATCTGGCCGGTGCTCAACTCGCTGGGAGCCCTGGTGCTGGGTTTCATCCAGCTGATCCTCGGCCTGAGCTTGGCGGCCTTCGTCATCACCAAGGGCCTGTCGGTGCTCTCGAAGCTGCTCGGCGGAATCGATATCTGGGAGCAGATCAAGAAGCGCAACCCGGCGGTGGCGTTGTTGGCTGCCGGCGTGGTGATCAGTTATTGCACGGTGATCAGCAGCGGCATCGAATCGATGACGCGGGCGCTCTTCGCCATCGGTGCCGATCCCTTTGGCGGTCTGGTGGGTTTGTTCTCTGGCGTACTCAACCTGGTCATCGCCGTGATGGTGGCGAGTTTCGCCATCACCGTGGTCTTCAAGGTCATGGACCGCTTGACCGTGGGCATCGATGAGCGCGCCGAGCTCGCCGATGGCAACATCGCGGTCGGCATCCTCTATTGCGGGACCCTCATCGGGGTTTCGGGTCTGGTCGCGAGCGGCGTCAAAGGCATCGGCACCGGCGTCAGCATGCTTTTGTCGAGCATCATCCATCTGCTCATGGCCTAGGCCGCGCGGCGCCGGTGAGCTACCATTTGCCCGACGCGCAGCTTCTCGCGCAATGCCGTGAAGACACCGTGCGCGCCGGCGGCCCGGGTGGCCAGCATGTCAATCGCACGGCGTCCGCCGTACGTCTGGTGCATCTGCCGACCGGCACCACGGTGCAGTGTCAGGATCATCGCGAGCGCCTTCGCAATCATCTCCAGGCCCTGCAGGCCATGCGTCTGGCCCTCGCCCTGGTGCTGCGCGGGGTCAGCGATCGCCAATGGTTGGAGCCATATCGCAGCGCTCGGCAGATGCGCGCCGGGGCCCACGCCCGCGATTACCATCTGCTGGTCGGCTGCGCCCTGGACGCGCTTGAGCGGAGTCAGGAGCGGCTCGCCGAGGCCGCCAGCGAGCTGCAGATTTCCAGCAGCCAGTTGGTGAAGTTGCTGACCGCCGACAAGGCCGTGCATACGGCGGTCAATGCCCGGCGTCTGGCCGCCGGCCATGGACCGCTACATTTGCGTTAGGTTTACTTCGCCGGCTCAGGAGCTGGTTGCGTTGGCAGAGCTGGCGTTGGTAGAGCTGGCGTTGGTAGAGCTGGCGTTGGTAGAGCTGGCGTTGGTAGAGCTGGCAGCTTCGGCTTGGTTCCGAAGGTCTTCAGGGCTTGCTGCGATTGCTGGAGCGCATTGGGCTCGGCAGTGGGAGCTGCAGTGGGAGAAGTAGCGGGAGAAGTAGCGGGGCTCACCGCGGGCGCCGTCAGTCCATTGAGCGTCTTGGTGGTCTGGTCGACCGCCGCCTTGGTGGTCTCGGAGACCGTCGTGCCGACTTCTTGCGCCGTCTTGGTGGCGGCCGCGGCGGCCTCTTCGGCGGTTTTCCTGGCGGTTTCGGCGGCCTGCGTGGCGGCGATTTTTGCGGCCGCAGCAGCCTCTTCTACGGTCTTCTTAGCAGTCTCGGCGGCTTGCGCGGCAGCAAGTTTCGCGGCCTCGGCGGCTTCTTCTGCGGTCTTCTTGGCAGCGTCGGCGGCTTCCTGCGCCGCCTGCTTGGCCTGGTCCGCTGGCGTCAGCGGGGCGGGCGTGACCTCGGTGGCAGGCGCACTCGGCGCGCTGCTCGGTACGCTCGGAGCCGGCGGGGTGACGGGCGCGGTTTCGGGCTTGCCGCTGACAATCGCCAAGGCGACACCGATGGCCAAGGCCAGGGCGAGAACGACGAGGATGAGGGCTTTCTGATTCACGAGCGGGTCTCCAGTGGCGGGTCATCATGTCGGGGACGTCGGTGGTACCAGTCTTCACAGTGACTGCCGCCAAGAGTCACCGAGAGTCGCTGGATCTCGAATCCGTCACCGTCGATGCGGATGCGTTCATGGCGCCAGGGATTCAACGGATGAAGGATTTCAGATTGGCGGTGGTGTAGCCGAGCGCGTACACCGCCGCCGGCAGGGTCAGCTATCAGGTGGTCGCATTCGACCATCCACCGCCAGCCAAAATCTTCAGCGACCACCATAGTCCGGCGGCGAGATAGACCACGCTGGTGGAGACCAGGAACCCCAGAAGAAAGATCGCCTGTCGACGCAGGAAGGGCCATGGATGGCGGGCCATCGTGCGTAATCCCCCGAGCGCGAAGCGTAAGCTGCTGGGTGCCAGGCAGCATCCGGTATAGAGCACGCCGGCAACAGTCAAATGGGCGGGATGGCCAGCAGCATCCATGCATGCTGATGATCTCGCCACGGGCGCCGACGGGGGTGCGCACCGGTAGAGAGGTCAGACGTTCGAGGGTATCGATCCAGGCGCGGTGATCGGTATCGGTATTCGACGAGGTGAACAATTCGTGGATGAAGGCATCGCCCCGCGAAGAGGATCCCTTCGGCCCGCGCGAAAAATACGGTGTTTCCACGGTAATTGCCATCGGCAGTGATTGTTGTTTCGTCTACAGCTGCTGCCACGAGGAGTTGCGCATCAGGGTCGGTCTTGCGCCAGCGTGCGGAGTGGGAAACGTCAGCGCATGGTCGAACTCCTCACTTTCGCAGCTTCCGACACGCCCGCACGTTGGGTGCGTCCGCGCACGGCGCAGATCGATCAGGTCGAGCTGGCGGTGACCATCGACCTCGATGCCCGTAGTGCCTGGGGCACGGTGCGTCATCACTGCCGTTGGATCGGCGGCGCGCAGACGACGCTGACCTTCGATCAGCATGAGCTGCAGATCTCCGCCGTCACCGTCGATGGCCAATCGACGGCGTTTACCGTCGGTAGCGATGACGTACGGGTGGTGATCCCCTCGGGCGCCGCGACCTTCGTGGTGGCCCTGACCTTCCTCGCCCGCGAGCCACGCAAAGGGCTGTACTTCGTCGCCGCCGATGCCCAGCACGTGGCCATGGCCTGGACGCAAGGGGCGATGGAAGATCATGCCCATTGGTTTCCGTGCTTTGACAGCCCCAACAATTTCAGCACCTACTCCCTGGCTATCCGCCATCGGGAGACGCTGCCGGCGATCGCCGGCGGGGTCTGCCAGTCGGCGGTCGACGATGGCAATGGTTGGATGGTGACGACCTATGTCCAGGATCGGCCGCATGTGCTGTACCTGATCAACGTCGTGGTCGGTGATCTCGTTCCGGTAGAGGATCCCGGTTGTGAGGTGCCGGTGACGCATTGGCTGCCGCGCGGGCGCGAAGCCTGCGCGCCGGCGATGTTCCGCGCCACCGGTTTCGCCATCACTGCCCTTGCCGAGTTCATCGGCGTGCCCTTTCCGTGGCAGCGTTACGGTCATGCGGTGGTGCATCGGTTCATGTGGGGCGGCATGGAAAATGCCACCCTGACGACCATCACCGATCGCGCACTGATCACCGCCGAGCAGCAGCTGCGCGAAGACCTCGATTTCGACAGTCTGGTGATCCACGAGCTGGTGCATCAGTGGTTCGGCGATCTGCTGACGATGAAGAGCTGGAGTGACATCTGGCTCAACGAATCCTTCGCCACCTATCTCGAAGCACGCATCACCGCCCGCTGGCGGGCACAGCGCTTCGGCGAGAACGAGGCCGATGTCCTGGCGCTCGAGCTGTGGCACAATCGTGCCGCCTATCTCGAGCAGCACGGCTCGCGCTATCAACGGCCGCTGGTGACCAATCGCTGGGACGATGCTTACGAGCTGTTTGATCGCGTCGCCTACGAACAGGGTTCGCTGGTGCTGCACGGGCTGTGGGCGTGGTTGGGCGAGGCGCGCTTCCATGCCGCCTTACGGCTCTACACCACGCGCCACGCCCACGCCCTGGTCGAGACCGCCGATCTGCGCCAGGCGGTCGAGGATGCCACCGGCGAACCCGCCGATTGGTTCTTCGAGCAGTGGCTGATGCGCGGCGGACATCCGGCGCTGACCATGCGCTGGAGCCATGATCCGGCGCGCGGGCGCTTGTCGGTGAGCATCGAACAGGCCGAGCCCAGCTACCGCCTGCATCTGAGCATCGCCATTGCCGGCAACGAGACGCAGCGCGTCGAGGTCACCCGCCGCTCGGAGACCTTCGTCTTTGCCGTCGCCATGGCGCCTGCGTGGGTCATCGCCGATCCCGCCGGCGAGCTGCTCATCGCCTGGGATGAACAGCATTCGTCAGCTGCTTTGATCGCTCTGCTCGAAGACCGCGACTCGCCAGCGCATGCTCGCGCGCGGGCCGCGACCGTCGCCGCCAAGCTCCATCCTTCGGAGGCCTTGAAGCAGGCCATCGTCACCGCCGCCGAGTCGACGGTCGAGCTGCTGCGCGAGGAAGCGATCGCGACCCTTGGCACGTGGCTGGCCAGCGCCGAGCTGCTGGCGCTCTATCCGGCGGCGGCGCATGAACGCGATCGGCGCTCGCTGGCCAGCGCCCTGGGCCGCTGCCGTGGTCTGCCGCAGAGCTTCGCCATCGCCGAGCAGCTGGTGGCCTGGGCCGACGTCAGTGCCAGCGGCTGCACCGTCGGCGAATTGCTGGCAGCGCGGGGAGCCATCGAACAGCCCGAGGCTACCAACGTCCTCCGTCAGCGTCTTGATCGCCCGAGCTGGAACCATCGTCTGGCGGTGGGGGCGGTGCGCGGACTCGGTGCCAGCGGCGAAGCGGCGGCGATCGAGGTCGTCCTCGGCATCCTCGTTGACGCGGCTCAGCCCGAGGTCGTGCAGGTGGCGGCGTTGAGCGCGGCGGGGGCCTTGGCCAACCGCCACCTCAGTGAACAGCTGCGCATCGCGCGTGCCGTCGAGCCCTTCATCGATGATCGTCGGCGGGGCGCGACCATGGCCCTACGCGCGGCGGCAATCCGCGCCGGAGCCGCGTGGGGCGTGACCCATCTGCGGGCGGCGATCGCCGCCCAGCGCGAACGCGAGCCGTTCGGTAACATCCGCCGCGTCGCCCGTGAGGTCCTGCATCAGCTAGAACAGGTGGCGGCGACGACCACCGCCACCGCGAATCTCACCCGTCGCCTCGAGGATCTCGAAAAGGCCAAGGCTAGGCTTGAAGCGCGGCTCGAGGCGATCGAGCGTCGCCTGAGTTAGCATTGCTGTGAATAAATAGCGCCTGGACGCATATTTCGACAGAATTCAAACGTGTGCACATGCCCAAGAACCCCATTGATAGCCACCGCTGACATCACCAGACAACTTGCAACATTTGACGAGACGCAGCCGGACGATGCCGCTGTGGAGCAATCGACTTCCTCTATCTCGCGCTGCGATCTCGACGGAATGCAATCTGGCGAAGTGGAAAAATAATTGTAACAGCTCAGGCGGCCTTCCGATAATCCTTTGAAGACTTGGCTTTTGTCGTCATCGGCACCTTCGGCAACCACGGCCTCCCGGCCAGCGCCAGGGCGATGGCAGCGCACGGGTCGACCCCGTT
>JBIILZ010000176.1:0-5656 GCA_044338255.1 Planctomycetota bacterium
CCAGGGCCACCTCGTCCAACTGCCGACCTTGAACCGTGACCACGGGCATGACGGCATCCTAACCACTCGGGAGCCAGAACCCAGCTAAAAAGTCGACTCGGCCACTGACCTGCCTGAGCAGTTACTATTCCTTTAGCATCGACGTGACGGCGAACATCAGACGACGACACGCCGATGCTGGGGTTGGTCGGTTTGGGGAACTGGGTCATGCCGGCAGCCTACAGGGCAAGTGTTCTGGTCAGAGTTTCAACGAACGGGGACACTGTCGAATACACGTGACAGGCACTGCCTCGGCATCATCCTCATCTCCTGTGACCACGCTCCACCTCATCATGGGGGATCAACTCTTCCCGGAGCCATCGATACCGCCCGGTGCGGTGGTGTTCATGGCCGAGGATCGGGAACTCTGCACCCGTTTCCGCATCCACGTCCACAAGGTCATCCTCTTCCTGTCGGCTATGCGACACTACGCCGATGACCTACGGGCGGCTGGCCACGCCGTACGCTATGTTTCCATCGACGATCCGACGGCGTGGCCAACCTCCTATGAGGAGAAAATCCGGGTCGCGCTGGCGGCCACCGGCGCTACCCGGCTCCGGGTAGTACGCCCGGCAGACCGCTGGTTCGCTGCGCGCCTCCGTCTCTTCGCGACGGAGGCCGGCTGCGCGCTCGAGGAATTACCGAACCCAGGCTTTCTGACCAGCGATGCGGTTTGGGATGGCTGGGCAAAGGGTCGCCCGAGTCTGCGCATGGCCGAGTTTTACACCTGGCAGCGTCGCCGGTTGGGCATCCTGATCGAACTCGATGGCAGTCCGATTGGCGGGCGATGGTCCTTCGATAGCGAGAACCGAGAGCCCCTTCCAGAGGTGCTGCCGGTGCCGCCAGAGCCGCAGGCACGGACGACCGCTCATGTGCGGGTGGTGCAAGGCCTCTGCCGTAAGCTGTTCGCGGACCATCCAGGAGATCCCGGCGATTTCTGGCTTCCCGTCACCCGCGCCGAGGCCCGATCCTGGCTCGCTCAATTCATCGCCGAACGCCTGCCACGCTTCGGACCGTATGAGGATGCCTGTCCGGCTCGTGCAGATATCCTCTGGCACAGCGTCCTGACGCCCGCGCTCAACCTGGGGCTGATCCTCCCGCGCGAGGTGCTCGAGGCCGTCCTGGCCGCTCCGGACATTGACCTGCCCAGCCGCGAAGGATTCCTGCGCCAAGTGATCGGTTGGCGGGAGTTCGTCCGCGGTATCGACCGCACGCACGGCGAGCGCCAAGCTACTATTAACCACTGGGGCCACCGGCGCCGGCTCGGTCCGGCATGGCATGCCGCCACAACCGGCGTCCCGCCCTGGGATCATTGCCTGCGGGTGGTCGAACGCCGAGCTTGGTGTCACCACATCCAGCGCCTCATGGTGCTGGGCAATGCCATGAACCTGTTGGAGGTCGAACCTCGCGACGCCTATGGGTGGTTCATGGAACGGTTCTGCGACAGCGCCGACTGGGTCATGGGACCGAACGTCTACGGCATGGCCCTGAACAGCGATGGCGGCATCTTCGCCACCAAGCCCTACATCTGCGGATCCCCCTATCTACGGCGCATGGGCGGTTGGCCGACGGGGGACTGGTGCGATGAAGTCGATGGCCTGTATTGGGGCTTCATCGCGCGCCACCAGACCGCGTTACTGCGCAACCCGCGCATGGCCCAGGCGGCGCGTGGCCTCGAGCGGATTAGCGGCGAGCGGCGAGCCCGGATCGAGCGGGCAGCGGTCGGTCTCCGCAATCGGGTAACTGCCGGCGTATAATGACGAAAGACAGGCACATGAAGACCACCAGCGAGGACATCGAGGTGGTCATCGTCGGCGCAGGACTGGCCGGCCTGGCCTGCGCACAGACGCTGCATGCTACCGGCAAGAGTTTCACGCTCTGCGAGGCGGGTGATCGCGTCGGTGGGCGGGTCGCAACCGAGGTCATCGACGGATATCGCCTGGATCGCGGATTCCAGGTGCTGCTCACCGCCTACCCGCACGCTCAGCAGCTGCTTGATTACCAAGCCCTGGACCTGCGTCGGTTCTATCCCGGGGCGCTGGTCCGTCACGGCGGACGATGGCACCGCCTGGCGGATCCGTTTCGCCGTCCCCTCGATGGCGTGATGAGCGTAGGTAACGACATCGGTTCGTTTGCCGACAAGGTGCGCCTGGGGTGGCTGCGTCTCGGGGGCTTCCACTTCGCCGACACCGACCAGTCATCGCTCGCGGCGCTGCAGGCACGTGGTTTTTCCCCGGCCATGATCGAGCGTTTTTTCCGCCCATTTCTCGGCGGGGTCTTCCTCGAAGGCAAGCTTGAGACCACGGTGCGCAAACTGGAGTTCGTAATGCGCAATTTCGCGCGCGGCGACACGGCGATTCCAGCCTTGGGAATGGCGGAGATCCCCCGCCAGCTTGCCGCACGACTGCCACAGCAGTCGATTAGACTGAACACCCGCGTCGCATCCGTGGATGGCAACACCGTGCACCTAGAGGGCGGTGCAACGATCAGCTCGCGCGGAGTCATCATCGCTACTGACCAGGGTGCCGCGATGCGTCTGCTCGGACAGCGCGAGGCACAGGCAACTGCAACGGTCGTTGGCAATAGCGTCACCTGCCTGTATTTCACGGCGACCTCTGCTTCGCTGCACGAGCCGATTCTGCTCCTGAACGGCGAGGGAGCCGGACCGATCAACAATCTCGCGGTGCTGAGTGCGGTGTCGCCAGATTACGCCCCGCCTGGCCAGCATCTCATTTCCATCAGCGTTGTAGATCAGCGCGCAGCGCACGCCGAGGACCTCGAAGATCAGGTGCGCAGGCAGTTGCACGAATGGTTCGGCGCAGCAACCACGGCGTGGAAATGTCTGCGTGTCGTCCACGTACCGTTGGCGGTGCCAGCGCAGTTGGTGGCGGAGGATAAACCGGCCCGGGTCCGCACTGGCATCTATCAATGCGGTGACCATTGCGGCATCGCCTCAATCGAGACGGCTTTGGCCAGCGGTGTGACTGCCGCCAAAGCATTTATGGAAGACCTTTCATGAACGATGAACTCCTCACCTGGGTGCTCGCCGTCCACGCCTGCTGCGCCCTGTTCATGGCCGGGTTGATCTGGTTCGTCCAGGTGGTGCACTACCCGCTTTTCGACAAGATAGGCAAAGCCGAATTCACCGCTTACGAACAGCAGCACGTGCGCAGGACAGGATGGGTGGTCATCGGACCGATGTTGCTCGAGGCGGGACTGGCCGCAGTCCTGGCGTGGTCGCCGGGAGGTTGGCAGGCGTGGTGCGGACTCGCTCTGCTGGCGATCATCTGGCTCAGCACCTTCCTCAGCCAAGTACCAAACCATGCCATTCTCGAGCGAGGATTCGACAAAAACGCCCATCGACGACTGGTACGGGGCAACTGGGTACGGACTGCCGGTTGGAGTTTGCGGGGAGTGCTTGCGATGGTGATGCTCGCGACCCATGGAATGGCCATCGGTCGCTGACGATAATTTTCTTGATAGTTCGAATCAAAAGACGCCTAAGACGGAGATCATGATCAGCATGCGAGCGCTCCCGTTTCTTCTGCTGCTCGTGGCGCTGGTCGGGTGCGGTCCGTCCCGGCCGCCGCCAGACACGGTACCCGCAGTCGATCTGACGCGCTATGCCGGGACATGGTACGAGATCGAACGATTTGATCATTGGTTTGAGCGCGGCATGGTCGGCGTGACGGCCCAGTACACGCTGCTGCCGGATGGCCGTATTGCGGTACTGAATCGTGGATACGACGGAACCCTCGAGGGGAAATCGAAGACCGCGTCGGCCACGGCATGGGCGGTTGGCCCCGCACGACTCAAGGTCCGCTTCTTCTGGCCGTTTGCCGGTGACTATTGGATTCTCGGACTTGATGACGATTATCGCTGGGCCGTGGTCGGCACGCCCGATCGCAGCTATTTGTGGCTGCTCCATCGCGAAGCGCATCCAGCTCCGGCCGATATCGCAGACATGCGGGTGATCGCTGAGAAGGCAGGCTATGATCTGACCGGGTTACGTGCCGTGTTGCAGAAATAGCGCGCCAGCCATCAATGGGACTGTTCACCTTATCGAAATAAGTGCTGTAGCCCCTTTTACCCAGATTAGGTGCTGTGGCCCCTTTGCCCTGGCGTGGCCCGTTTGCCATGCCGTTAGTCAACCCACACAACAGCCTGAAGAGCCTTTAGAACTACCACCGACATCCCCCGACAAGCTACACCACTTGACGGGGCACAGTCAAATATTAGATAATTTTTGGAGCCAAGACATGTTCAAAAAAATACTCACCACAGCCTTGATCGGCACGACGACTTTTGCCTTGCTGGCAGGAGGGGCTCAACAGGTCATGGCCACTGAAGAGGCAAAATACACCGTCTCAATTCAGGATGGCGATTTTGAATTGCGGGAGTACGAGCCCTCGGTCCAGGCTGAAGTCACTGTGCAGGGAAACAGAGAATCAGCTGGCCGCTTGGCCTTCCAAACCTTGTTTCAATATATTTCAGGGGCCAATCGTAGCCGCCAGAAAATTGCCATGACAGCCCCTGTGGGCCAATCTGAAAATATTCCCATGACGGCCCCTGTAGGCCAATCTCCCAGCTCAAAGGATTGGGTTGTCAGCTTTATGCTGCCCGTCAGTTTAGGCGTCAATACGGCGCCAGAACCCACAGATTCGCGGGTCAGCTTGCGTGGACTGCCTGCGCGCCACGTCGCCAGTGTCCGCTATGCCGGCGGGGATGACGAAGAAACCTACCAAAAGCGTCTGCAGGCCTTGCAAAACTGGATGTTGGTGCGCAGTTTGAAAGGAACCGGTGAGTTGGTCTGGGCCCGTTACGACCCCCCAGGCAGACCGCTCGAGTTGCGCCGCAATGAAATCCTATTGACGGTCGAAAAAACTGATTCCACGAGACAACATCCACAAAATAAATGACTTGATCCGGTATAATCGAATGCATAAAATTTGGTGCGCCGCAATAAATCTCGCCACAGCATACTGTGGCGAGGTGAGCGAATGAAAGCTCACTCCTATCAATGCCGCCAAAAGGACCACATCACCTTGTATAAGATGATGTGGTCCCTTTTCGTAGAAAATTTGCATCGAGATTGGATCTCTCAAATGATTGTCCCATTGAAACCTAGGAGCCTGTCGGGAATAGATGACCGAGGATGACGAAGGTTCGGAGGCTTACTGACTATTGGATTCTCGGACTTGATGACGATTATCGCTGGGCCGTGGTCGGCACGCCCGATCGCGGCTATTTGTGGCTGCTCCATCGCGAAGCGCATCCAGCTCCGGCCGATATCGCAGACATGCGGGTGATCGCTGAGAAGGCAGGCTATGATCTGACCGGGTTACGTGCCGTGTTGCAGAAATAGCGCGGCAGCAACACGTGTTTTAATAGCCATTTCATTTCAATCGAACAAGGGCGGATCAAAGGAGTAGTTAAAAGTGACCACACCAGCTAATACGGCTCCTCGCTGTTTGGTGTGGGTACATAAAATCGCACTGGTATAGTCAGTTCGGGGTTGCGGGATACATTTCTGATACGGTGTGGCCATGAACAGCGATCTCGACATCTTTACCCTGGGGCTTGGCCTGAAGGCTCCTTGGCAGGTCATCTCATCGGC
>JBIILZ010000177.1:0-5629 GCA_044338255.1 Planctomycetota bacterium
CACCTGGTCAACAAAAACGGATGGATCTGCATCGCCCTACAGGCGCTTGGTATTTCAGAAGATTGCATCAAGCCCGTGCTTTCACGATTGGCATTATATTAAAATTCGAACTCTTGAGTGTGCGTTCCAACGCCGAAACCGCCTTCTTCACCGTCGGCGGCAGCACCTTCGTGCTGGTCGCCCATGGCGAGGGTGACGGTGCGGCGAAAGCCTGGGCGTCGATGGCGGCGATCCTCGCCAGGGTCACCGGCAAATGAGCCGAGCCCCTCGCCGATCCGCGTCGCGAAACCGGGCGAAGGGCGAGGTCGACCTCAGAGTTTGCGCAAGCCCACTGGGAAGGTCCGGCTATCGTAAGTGACTGTTCCGGTCGCCGCCGTTGCCCGCTTCTTGACGTCGGTCATGTCGTATTTCCGGTCTGCGATGGTGATGATCAATCGTTCCGCTGCACCCGGGGTGTAGACATAGGTTGCACCCGGAAGAGCGGTGACGGTAGATCCGTTTTTAAGACCAACTGACAGGTCTGCCTTCAGCACCAGGATCTCACCGTTATGGATGTAGGAGGCGGGGCCCACCACCTGCCAATCGCCTGGGATGCGAGCCGCATCACTTGTGGAGCTGCTCGAATCCGAGGAACTCGACGACGAGGAGCTGTCATCAGAAGTCCGGGTGGAGTTTCCGCGCCCACGACCGCGGCCCCGCGGATCGATGACATCGACTCCTGAGCGACGGTCGCCGATGGACATTTCGATTTCGGCTTCCAGATGGCGGGCCGCATCCAGCGACGCATTGGTGAGAATTATCTTCCCATGGCGACGGAGCTCAGGCTGAGTAACCGATTGGCTATCCCGTCCGGGGCTATCTTCACCGAAATCCACAACCAGTCGGCCGCGCGTGCCGCTCACGGAATCCGAAATCAGGCCTGAATTATCGCTGTAAGATCCGGAATAGTTACCAGAGCCGTCATCCTCGAGCCGCAGATTGAAACGGATGGGATCGGTCGCCGCGGCGGAGATACCGCCGCTGAAGGACACCGAGGCCAAGCTGTACCTTAGGGCACCCTGCAAGCCGCTGGCGGCGAAGGCGCTGGCCACCGGCGTGTAAGTGACCAGGTGGCCACCAGCCAAGCTGGAGCTGGATACCGAGGGCGCCTTGTTGTCCGAGGATCCGCCGCCGGATCCGCATCCGGCGAGACCGACCAGAGCGATAGTGGAGAGGATGACACCGGTGAAAATATGCGTTTTCATTTTTCGCACTCCTGTGCCACGGGTTATGGGGGTCAATTCTAAGAAAACGATGAGCTCGGGCCCGGCTCAAACCCGCGCTATCGCTGACCGTGATCGGCCACCGGTGATCCGCCCAGTTCAGCCGGCGCGACCGCCATCGAGGGCCTGCACCACCGGCTCGATCGACGGCTCCTCGATGCGCACATCGGCTACCGGCAGGTGGGCAAGGCACCGCGGCAGGGTCGCGGGCACATCGCCATCCGCTGGCAGCGCGGCCATCCATACAGGGAAGGTTGACCAACCTCAGCCAAAGCGGCGCAAACCCCGGCGCAAAATGGCTTCGGTGTGCGTGCCAGGAGCCTCGCGACGCCAGCGCGCAGCCAGCTCGGCAAGCCAGTCGGGATGCGTCTTGCCTGCATCATTCAGCCAATTGCCCAGCGATAGCTGCACATAGCGCGCGGGGTCGGCGCGCAGCGCGGTCAACAGCGGCTCGGCCGGGCGCGGATCGGCGAGCAGGTCCTTGAGGTGCGCGCACCACACCCCACGCGGGCGGGTCGCCTCACAGGCGCAGCGACGGATATTGGGATCTTCATCCGCGGCCCAGGCCTGCAGCAAGGCCAACGCGGCGGGCACATCGAGCGCCACCTGCGGGCGCAGTTCCATCCACGCCCATTCGCGGACACCGAAATGCGCGTCGGTGGCGAAGACCCGGACATCGGTCAGACGCTCGGCCAGGCTGCGCCCCGGACGGGCCATAACCGCCACGCACGCCCAGCCGCGCACGGTGTCGCTGCCGTGGCACGCGAGCTTGCGCAGTTGCGTCGGAGAGCGGTCCGCCAAGGCGGCGCCGATACCGCGCACCCGTTGGAGAATGCCCAAACCGGCGACGGCGGTGGCGGCAGCCAGCGCCGGCTGCGCCGCCCGCACGCCGATCAGTCCGGGCAAGACCGCCGCCGCCAAGTGCGCCTGATCGATCGCCAACCACTCGCTCAAGCTGCGCGTCTCCTCGTGACCGTGGTTGAGGGCCTGTAGCACCGCCGGCGGAATCGCCGCCCGGCTGCGAGCACCTTTTCGTAACGGGACGGCCGGGGCAGCAGAGGATCTGGTGGCGGACATGGTCGCGAGCATCTGCGGATTTCCCGCAGGAAAAGATCGCTTTCGGCTCGCAGCTCGCGGCCCAGGCCCATGCTCGAACGCATGAGCGTCACCTTCGATTGCGATGATCGCCACCAGCAATGGCGGTGGACGCAGGTGCGCTCCCGCCTGCGCGGGCTGAGCGATGGCTTCGGCGGATCCTTAGCCGCCGACGTGCTGTGTTCGCTGATGTTGAGCGACGATGACGCCGCCCACGCCGCGGTGCGCATCCACCTGCGTCGGTATTATCTGCATGGGCCGCCTACCAGCGCAGCCGTCCACGCCCTGCCCCTGGCGGCCATCGCCATGGACCTCTGGCAACGCACGCGCGAGCCCGCGCTCCTAAGCGAGGGCTATGCCCTGGGCGTGTGCGAAGAAGACCGCTGGTCACATCGCCCGGGGCCGGCGCTCGCCCGGCTCACCGCCCTCGGCGCGATCCGCCTCGCTCTCGTACGCTTGGCGGTAGCACGGGGCGACGCCCACGCCGCTGGCATCTGGCGCCAACGCGTCGAGGCCACCCGCCGGACGCTTCTGCAGCAACACTACGATGCCGGCGAGGCCGGCTTTCACGACGACGATGAACTCCCCTGTCCGCCAGCACGCACGTTCACCGTCATCACCTCCGGCCTGCTCGAGCCACCGACGCTGGCGCGCATCGGGCAGCGCCATTGGGCCACGCCCGCCCAGCGCCAGTGCCTCGGCGCGCAACTCGCCCCCCTGCCCGCACTGATCACCGCCCGCTGGCTCGAGCGCAGTGGCCACCTGACCTTCCACGGCGAACTCCTGCAAGCGTGGCTGAGCGCGCCGCTGACGGACTCCCTCCCCGGACTGCTGCAGGTCAGCGAAGCCCTCGCCGGCCGCCATGGCATCCACCGCCATGCCGGCGGGCTGGCGTGGAATTGCCGACCGCTGGGCAATGGCAGCCGCCACCGCTACCGCCTGCATGCCGCCGGCATCGGCGACCTCGACTTGCGCCAAGACCAACAGCACGCCGAGTTGCGCCTCGCCGGTAACCTCATCGCCGAGGTCCGCGGCCCCTGCCGGATCATCACCGACACCCGTGGCCGCGTGGCGGCAGTGGTCGGCACCGCAGCAGTGGTCGGCACCGCAGCAGTGGTCGGCACCGTCCCGACCGCCACCGCCATCACCCTCACCTGCGACGGCACCACACGGGAGATGCTCATCGATCCGCAGGCCTGGGCGACGCTTTAGACAGAAAGGAATCCTGCGCCCAGCCGATGCGCGACCCGCAGCCGGGCTGGTGCCCGGCGCTCCCAGGGTAAGGCGGCCCTCACTCCCGTTCTTGGCGCATCCTTCGGCGCCAGGCCGCGGGAGAAGCGCCCTCGCCACGGCGGAAGACCCGGCAGAATGCTGCGGAATCAGCGAAGCCGCAGGCACGGGCGATGTCGACCACTGGTTGATCAGTGGCGGCCAGCAATTGCCGGGCGGCATGCAAGCGCCGGCGGACCAGCCATTGGTGCGGACTGATGCCGAGGTGCACGCGGAAGCGTTCGTGCAGGTGCGGCACCGACCATCCGGCTTCAGCGGCAAGCTCGTTGACGCTGATACCGGCGACATGCTGGCGTTCGAGGATGGCGAGCACCCGTTGCAGCGGCGCCGGCGCCGGAGCACCGGCCCCCGCGCTGTGGGCGGCGAGCAGCAGGCGGCCATAGAGGAAGGCGAGCAGGGCATCGCGATCCACCGTCTGATCGCCCGAGAGACGCACCGCCGTGCGCACGAAGGCGCGGACTTCGTCGAGGTCGTCCCAGCGGCTGAGGCGCGGGACGCAGCGCGCGGCACCACGCTCGACAGTGACCGAGATCGCCAGACAGCGGTAGGGATCGCGGTGATCGCTGCGCGCGATGGTGAGATCGCCGGCAGCCTGCCAAGCAATGCTGCCGGCGGTGACTTCGTACCAGCCGCCGCCTTCATGCGCATGCCGCCGTACCCAACCGCGGCCGCCGCTGACCAGTTCGATGCGCTCCATTCCCGATTGCAGCAGGTAGGGCACCGGGTCGCGATCGGCGGGCTGGCGATAGAGGCCAACGCCAAGCAGGCCGCGGACATGGCTTGGTAATCCCGACATCTGGCCAAAACCATAGCTTTAGCTAATTGAAGTCGAGGCCCGAGATGGGAAATTACAGGTACTTACCGATACCTTCACCAATTTTCGGCCAATCGAGGCTTTCATGTCCCACGTCTCAGCCGCCCGCGATGTCGGCGTCCAGTCCTGGTCCTTCCGCGAATTCAAGACGCCCGCGGCCCTGATCGCCAAGCTCCGCGAAGTCGGCGTCACCAGCACCGAGCTGTGCGCCGTGCAGGCGGACTTCAACGATCCCACCAAGCACGCGACGCCGATCGCGGAGCTCCAGGCCGCGGGCCAGCGCATCGTCTCCATCGGCGTGCAGACCTTCACCGGCAACGTCGCCGTCGAGCGCCAGTGGTTTGAATTCGCCAAGGCCGCCGGCGCCAAGCACATCTCGGCGCACTTCAAGGTCGATTCCTTCCGCGATGCGATCAAGGTCGTCAGCGGCCTCTCGGAAGCCTACGGCATCAAAGTCGGCATCCATTGCCATGGCGGCTACATGTTCGGCGGCTCGCTGGATGCGATCGAGCACATGATCGCCATCGGCGGCGGCTATATCGGCGCCAATATCGATACCGCCTGGTGCATGCAGGCCGGTGGTAACCCGGTGCAATGGATCCAGAAGCTGGGCAAGAACGTCATCGGCGTGCACTACAAGGACTTCGTCTTCGATCGCGCCGGCACGTGGTCGGAAACCGTCATCGGCGAAGGCAATCTGCCGCTGAAGGATACCGTGCAGGCGCTCGACGATGTCGGCTTCAGCGGCATGGCGGTGATCGAGTACGAAGCTGACACAAACAACCCCGTACCCGCCATCACCCGCTGCGTGCAGGCCATCCGCGCCCTGTAATTTGGTTCAGCGGCAGTCCGGCGCCCATCGTTCGCGCTGGAATGCCGCCGCTCAGGCCAATCGTAAAAAGGCAGCTTGATTACCATTAAATCCAAGTCTCGCTGAAGATCCCTGCGACCGCACTTCACGCTGAGGTGATATTCGCAAAGTACTGGGTAGATCGCCCGAGCTATCCAAGATAGTCCTGCGACATCGCCCTAAATCGCATATGTAACAGCTCAGGCGGCCTTCCGATAATCCTTTGAAGACTTGGCTTTTGTCGTCATCGGCACCTTCGGCAACCACGGCCTCCCGGCCAGCGCCAGGGCGATGGCAGCGCACGGGTCGACCCCGTTC
>JBIILZ010000178.1:0-5575 GCA_044338255.1 Planctomycetota bacterium
ATCTGACGCGGAAAATGCCTCACCAGATTGGTGGGGCGGCAGAATGGGTAGATCTGATGACATGGCATACACTTACGGCGATACGGTGGATGCCAACTGCGTTTTTGAGGTTGAAGGCACCTATCCCTTACCCGAGGCCCAGCGCGATCGCTTCCTGCTGAAGATCGCCGTGCCCTTCCCGGCGGCGGCGGATGAACGCGCGATGCTCGCGGCCTATGCCGAAGGCCGTCATCTGCATGCGATTGCTCTCAGTGGCCTAAGCCCGGTCATCGATCTTCCCGGCCTGGTGGCGGCGCGCCGGGCGCTGAGCACGGCGATCCGCGTTGATGAGCCGTTGCTCGACTACCTCATGGCCATCGTCCGCGCCACGCGCGAGGACGAGGCGGTGCGCATCGGCGCCGGTCCGCGCGCGACGCTCTCGCTGCTGGCCTGCAGCCGGGCCCTGGCCTGCCTGCGCGGACGTGATTTCGTCTCGCCGGATGACATCAAGCAGCTCGCTCACGGGGTGCTGATCCATCGCGTCTCCCTGACCGCCGAATCCGAGATGGAAGGCGTGCGTCTTGAGGACGTGCTGACGCGGGTCTTCGCCCGCATCGAAGTCCCGCGGTGAGCGACGGCCCACGTTGGCGTCCGGGACCGGCCCTGGTCCCGCTCCTGATCCTCGCGGCGTCGCCGGCGGTGGCCGCGCCATGGTGGCCGCTGCTCGGCCCGGTGGCGGCGGTGATGGTGCTCGTGGTGCTGCTGGCGGCGGTCGCCGAAGGCCTCGCCATCGCCCGCGCGGCACCGCAGGCCGAGCATCCACCGGCGGTGCTCTCACTGGGTGAGGACGAGACCCTCGCCTGGCGCATCCACCATGCCTGCCGCATCCCGCTGCGCCTGGTCCTGCGCCATGCCATCCCCGAGTGTCTGGGCGGCGGCAGCGTCAGCGGCAGCGCCACCTGTCCACCGGGACGCACCTGCGAAACCGCGATCACCGTGCGCGGCTGCGCCCGCGATCATGCCGACCTCGGTGTGCCGTGGATCGCCTGGACGGCCTTCGGCCTCGCCGAGCGCGTGGCCCCGGCGGCTACCGCCACGGTGTCGGTGACGGTGCTGCCCAACCTGCGCGCAGCGGGGCGGATGATGCGCCGCCTCGACGCCCTGTACCTCGCCGGACTGGGCCAGCGCATGGCTCCGCGCGCCGGCAACGGCCGCGAATTCAGCCGGCTGCGCGAGTACGTGCAGGGTGACGATCTGCGCCAGGTCGATTGGAAAGCGAGTGCCCGCCGCGAGCACCTCGTTAGCCGCGAATTCCGCATCGAGCGCGCCCAGGACATCATGATCGCCATCGACTGCTCGCAGAGCATGGCAGCGCGCTCCGGCGGGTTGTCGTGGTGCGATCGTGCCGTTGATGCGGCCCTCGGCTTGGCGACCTTCGCTGGTCGTGGCGAAGATCGCGTCGGCGCCTGCAGCTTCGCCTTGGAAGTGACCACCGGCCCGCGTCCGGCGCGAGGGGGCAGCCACAGTGCCCAGCTGACTTCGTTCCTCGGTCGCATCCATGTCGCCGATTGTCCGCAGGATTGGCCGATGCTCGCGATGCGTCTGCGCCAGAGCCTGCGCAACCGCTCGCTGATCGTGATCTTCGCGGTCCTCCCGGAACGCGGCGAGCATCACGAGCTGCTGCGCGCGATGGGTCTGCTCGCCATCCGTCATCTGCCCCTGCTGATCGCTTTCCGCGATCCTGCCTTGCGTGCGCGCGCTGACGACCTGCCGCAGGATCGCCATGGCCTGCGCCGGGCGGTGGTCGCGGGGACGCTGGTCGATGGCCGTGAGACCACCGTCCGCGAGTTGCGCGAACTGGGCGTGCTGGTCGACGAGGTCGATCCCGGGGCGGCCCTCGAAACCTCGATCAATGCCTACATTTCCGTGAAACGCCGGCAGCTCCTCTAACCATGGATCTCGATACCCTCATCCGCCGTCGGACCAGCGATTGGGAGCGCCTCGGGGTGCTGCTCGATCAGATCGATTCTGGTGCCCTCGGCGACCGGCAGCAGCTGGCCGAGTTGATGGCCCTCTATCGCCGCGCCGCCGAGGATCTTTCGCGGGCGCGGACCATGACCGTCAATCCCGAGATCCTCACGCGGCTCAATCACCTCGTCGGCCGCGCCTATCGCGTCGTGCACGGCAATCGTCGACGGACCATGCGCTGGTCGGCGCTCGTCGAATTCTACACCATCGATCTGCCGGCGGCGCTGGTCCATTGCCGGCGGCATCTGGGGGGCGCGGCGCTGCTGTTGCTGCTCGGTGCGCTGGCTGGCTTCGTCGTCGTACGCAGCGATCCGACGGCGATCCACGAACTCATTCCCGACCAGTTCCTCAGCGAGGATGTCGGCGAGCGCATCGCCCACATCGAAGATCAGCCGGAGCGGATCCAGGACACGGTGGCGGCCACGACCTTCGCCGCCAGCCTCTACACCCACAACATCCAGGTTGCCTTCCTCGCCTTCGCTCTCGGCACGTTGACCATCCTCGGCGGCTGGTGGCTGTTGCTGACCAATGGTGTGATCCTTGGCGCCGTCGCCGCCCAGTACGTCGGCGCCGGCGAGACGACCTTTTTCACCGCCTGGGTCGGTCCGCATGGGGCCCTCGAACTGCCGGCGATCGTCGTCGCTGCTGCCGCCGGCCTGCGCCTCGGACCGGCTCTGCTGCTGCCCGGCGATCTCGGGCGCACCCGGGCCCTGCGCAGCGCCATGCCCGATGCCTGCCGCCTGCTCGGCGGCGCCGTCACCATGCTCGTGATCGCCGGCATGATCGAGGGCTCGTTCTCGCAATTCTCGAGCAAGACCGTGCCGTATGCGGTGAAGATCAGCGTCGCCCTGCTGCTCCTGAGCGCGGTGCTTCCTTATCTCGGCGGACTTATCCGCCGTCAGCGACCGGGAGAGCTCGCATGACTCTTTCGCGCCTGGTCGTCACCCCCGAGCATGTCACCATCGCCCTGATGCCGGCGTCACTGGCATCACGCGTCGCCGCCGGAATCTGCGATGTCATCTTGAGCTCGATGCTCGGTGGCGGGATGGCAAGCTTAGCGAATTGGCTGCTGCCGTCGGCGATCGCTCCGGCCTTCGCCATCACCGCCGGCTTCGCCGCGTGGTGGCTCTATCCGGTGGTGTTCGAGATGGCCTGGCGTGGTCAGACTCCGGGTAAGCATTTCTTCCACCTGCGTACGGTCGATGATCGCGGTCTGCCGTTGGCCCTCACCCAATGCCTGGTGCGCAGCGTCGTGCGTCTGGTCGATCTGCTGCCCGGATGCGGTGGTCTCGGCCTGCTCGTCGCCTGGTGCGATCCCTGGCGGCGGCGCCTCGGCGATCTTGCCGCCGGGACCATGGTCGTCGACGAGCGCCCGGTGGCCCTGCCTCCGCCGGGAATGGATCTCACCCTCCGTCATTCCAGTCTCGACACGCCGATGCTGCGTCATCGTGTGCAGCATCGCCTCGGACTCGAGGATCGTGAACTGCTCTTGGCGCTGCTGTTGCGTGCTGCAACCTTGACCGCGACCGCCCGCTATGACCTCATGGAGCAGACCGGAGCCTTCTTGCGTAAACGCCTGGAAATCGAGCCTATCGAAGGGCTTTCCGGGGAAGCCTGGGTGCGCGGCATCGCCGCCTTGTGCTGGCGCAGCAGTGCGCCGGCCATCCGTCGACATCCCGCGACCACGACCTAACTTTCAACCCGCGATCACCAGCGACCAAGAGGAATAACCGCTATGTCCACGACCGCCACCCCCGCCGATTGCTGCGCCGGCTGCCAAGCAACATTCCCCAGCAACATGCTGGTCACCTTGAAGGGCCGGCAGTACTGCGCGACCTGCAAGGATAACACGCTCGATGATCTCAAGGCCGGGGTCAGCACCGACGGCGTAGAGATGGCCACGCTCGGTAGCCGTTTCGCCGCTCAGTTCATCGATGGCATCATCATCATCATTCCGGTGATGATTCTTGCCGGTCTTGCCGGATTCTTCCAAGCCGCTTCCGGTCAGAGCCCCGGCTTCTCGTCAAATATCGTTCAGCAAGCCGTCTTCTCCCTGCCATTCCTCCTTTATGCCGGACTCATGCTGAGTGCGAAGAACGGGCAGACCATCGGCAAAAAATACATGAAGATCCGCGTTGTGCAGCCCAACGGCGAAATGGGGACCCCGGCCCATTTCTGGAAGCGGGAAGCGCTGCGTTGGGTCATGAGCCTCATACCGCTGGTCGGGCTGATCGACTACGTGATGGCCTTCAACAAGAACCGTCGGAGCCTGCACGATAAGATCGGTGGCACCATCGTCGTGCGTGTTGGCTGATGGCCACTGCCGTCGCCAAGACCAGCAAGCGCGCGGCCGGCAAGGCCGTGCGTGGACCGCACTGTCCGCGCTGCGACCAGCAGCTTGTCGAGCACGGCACGACCTGCGCGGCGTGCCGCAAGCCGTTCCAGGCGGTCGCTTTCACCCCGCCTACACGGTTGTCTCGGCAAGCTGATAGCGCTAGCGCCGAGAGCACGACCTGCGCCAACCACGACACCAATCTCGCGGTTGATGCCTGCAGTCGTTGCGGGGCCTTCATCTGCGCCTTGTGCCGGATGGAGACCGATGAGCTGGTCGCTTGTCCGAGCTGCCTCGAACTCCTCGACCAGGAAGGCAAGCTCGCCAGCCTGCGCAAGGATGTGATCAATTATGGCTACCTGGCGGCGTACTGCAGCCTGGGGGCTTTCCTCATCTTTCCGCTGGCGCCCTTGCTGGCTATTCCTGCGTTGCTCTATGTGCGGCGCAACCTCCGTCAGAACCGTGCTCTGAACGAGCAGATCGGTGTCGGGCAGCAGCGCTGGGCGGTGGCCTTGAGCGTGCTCGGCGTGCTCCTCGGCGTCGGTTTCTGGCTGTTCATCATCTTCAAGGCAGGTCGCTCATGACGGCGCGCAAACGACTGGGTAGCGTCGCCAGCGGCGGCTTCGGATTGATGAGCGGCTCCACCGGCGTGCGTGCGACGCTCTACGATATGGGCGATCGTCTCGAAATCGAGGAACGCGATCATTGGATGATCAATCGCCGGCGCATTCCGTTGCGCGATGTGGTGCTCATGACCCGGCATCGGATCCGTCGCATCGCCATGGGGGTGGTGGCGTTCATTCCGTTCGTACTGATCCTGGGCATCGTCCTCATTGCGAGTAAGGGAGAGAACGTCCTCGTCAGCGTCCTGGTGTGCATCGGCGTCACCAGCCCGCTTCTGGCTTACGTGCTGTATCTGCTGTTGGTGCCGATCCTCGAGATCCAGATCCAAAGCCGCCGGGTCACCGCCCGCATGCATTTCGGCTTTCGCGCCGCACGTGGTGAAGCCATTTTCTCCGATCTGGAACAACGCGTTCGGGCGGCCCAGACGCCGGCCCAGCCGGAAGGTGTACCAGCACTGAGATGAGCTGGGAAAGACGAAGTTTTTTAGGGGAGTGAGTCCTGGTCTCTGGTCTCTGGTCTCTGGTCTCTGGTCTCTGGTCTCTGGTCTCTGGTCTCTGGTCTCTGGTCTCTGGTCTCTGGTCTCTGGTCTCTGGTCTCTGGTCTCTGGTCTCT
>JBIILZ010000179.1:0-5561 GCA_044338255.1 Planctomycetota bacterium
CTCGCTCGCGCCACGTCGGCGTCGTAGTGATTTCTTCGCTGTTGGTGATGACTTCATGCGCCCCTCCGGCTGGCCACTATGCCGGAGGGGAGTGGGGATTCATCGGGGCGTTATCGGAGGCTTACGTTCCACGCGTCCCCGGCCGCACAACACCTGCCTTAAAAAAACGCACCCCACAGCCTGCGGCCGGGGGTGCGTGGGACTGGCGGATGGTGAGGGATTCGAACCGCGAGGACGGCCGAAGAGTGGCCACCTGCGTGGCCACGTGCCGCCGGAGCCCGCCCGCGTCCCTGCGGGCGGTGGGGTAAGTACCTTCGCCATGCGCCAGTCCCCATCACCCCCGGCCGCACCTTACCCGTCTTAAAAACCATCACCCCCAGCCTGCGGGCCGGGGGTGATGGGGACTGGCGGATGGTGAGGGATTCGAACCCCCGGGACCCTTTCGGGCCCGTCTGTTTAGTAAACAGGTGCTATAGACCGCTCAGCCAACCATCCTCGTCAGTAAGCGTTGGGCAGGATCCAGGTGAGCAGGTAAGTGCAAGTCATGGAATCTCCGCTTTCAAGGGGACCGTAGTCATACGTGGAGCACGATCCCGGGGAGCTGCCGGCGCGTAGTAGCATTCATCCCCGCCTTGGCCTACACTGATCGCATGGAAGCGCGTATCCAGACTATCGGGCAAGCATTGTTTTCCGCCGTTGCGGCGGCGGCGCCGACGCCCTTGTCGCGCTCGTGGCTGCATGACCGCGGCATGGCCTGGACGATGGCGGATCCGGTGCTGCAACGGCAGCTGTTCCTGTTCATCGATGCCCTGCCGGGAATCCGCAGCGACACCGCCATCGTGGCGCAGCTGCATGAGTACCTCGCGCCCGTGGCCGGACACTTGCCGTGGCTGGCGCGACGGTTGCTGGCGTCGAGCCGGCAGGCGCCGCCGGAAGTCGTGGCCACGGCGGTACGACTGGCTGCCCATGAGCTGGCCGGACGCTTCATGCTCGGCAGCGACCCGCAGCTGATCGCGGCGCATATCAGTCGGCTGCACCAACGCGGGCGGGCCTTTACCGTCGATTGGCTGGGCGAGACGGTGCTCACCGAGGCCGAGGCGGATGCCTACCAACAGGCTTACCTGCGGCTGATTCCGGTGCTGGCGAGGACGGTGGCGGCCTGGTCCGGCTCATCAGCGGCAGCGCACCAGCCAGCGGCACCGCACCAGCCAGCGGCAGCGCACCAGCCAGCGGCACCGCATCTGAATGTCAGCATCAAGCTCTCGGCGCTGACCAGCCGCTTCGAGCCGGCGGATGTCGAGGGCACCAGCGCTGCCGTGTGCGCGCGCCTGAGGCCGATTCTGCGCGCGGTGCGCGCGGCCGGGGGCGTGGTTAACATCGACATGGAGCACCATCAGTTCCGCGATGCGACCTTGCGTATCGTCAGCGCCGTGGCCTTGGAAGACGAATTCCGCACCTGGGATGGCCTGGGCATCGCGGTACAGGCCTACTTGCGCTCGTGTGCCGATGATCTCGCGGCGCTGCTGCGGGTGGTGCGTCAGCGCGGGGCGCCGTTGCGCGTGCGCTTGGTAAAGGGGGCCTATTGGGATCATGAGCAGGCCATCGCTGCCCAGCGCGATTGGCCGCTGCCGGTGTTCCGCCACAAGGCCGCGACCGACGCCAATTTCGAGGCTCAGACCCGCTTCCTGCTGCACCATCATCGTGAGCTGCTGCCGGCCATCGCTGGGCACAATGTGCGCTCGCTGGCGCATGCCCTGGCGCTGCGCGAGGAGCTTGGCATTCCGCCGGCGGCGGTCGAGTTCCAGTTGCTGCACGGCATGGCCGACGCCCTGCAACAGGCCCTGGTGGATCGCGGCGAACGTGTGCGCGTCTACTGCCCGGTGGGCGAGCTGCTGCCGGGCATCGCCTACCTCGTGCGGCGATTGCTGGAGAACACCTCCAACCAGGGATTCGTGCGCGCTGGATTTCTCGAACATCGTCGCCCACAGGAGCTGCTCATGGCACCGCTCGTCCCTCCCGTGGCGGTGGCCGTTCGGCCACCGTTCAGCAATCATCCCCCGGCTGACTTCAGTCGTGAGGAGCACCGCCAAGCGATGCACGAGGCCCTCGCTGCCCGCGACGCGCTGGGGCCGACGTGGTGTCCTCTGGTCATCGACGGCGTCGAACTGCAGCGTTCCGAGGTCCTCGTCTCGGAGGATCCGTCCTGTCGCGCGCGCATCGTCGGACGGGCATCGGCGGCGAGCGCGGCCGATGCCCGACGGGCACTGGCGGCAGCGGCAGCGGCGCTGCCGTCGTGGCGCGATACGCCATGGGCGGTGCGCATCAGCTGCCTGCGGGCGGCGGCCGAGAGCCTCGCCGGCGAGCGTTGGCAACTGTCGGCACTGCTGGTGCGCGAGGTCGGCAAAAGCTGGCGCGAGGCCGATGGCGAAGTCTGCGAGATGATCGATTTCTGCCGCTATTACGCGTGGCAGGCCGAACGTCTGGCGGCGGGTGTGCGCGTCGACGTGGCGGGTGAGATCAACGACACCATCTATGAGGCGCGGGGGGTGACGGTGGTCATCGCGCCGTGGAATTTCCCCTTGGCGATCCTCGGCGGCATGGCGGTCGCCGCCCTCGTCACCGGCAATCCGGTGATCCTCAAGCCTGCCGAACAGGCCCCGATCATCGCCGCCGAACTCTTTCGGCATCTGCGTGCCGCCGGCATTCCCGCCAGCGTCTTGCACTACCTGCCCGGCGATGGCGAGGTCGTCGGGCCGGTCCTCGTCGAGCATCCGGCGACGGCGCTGATCGCCTTCACCGGCTCGCGTGCGGTCGGCCTCGGCCTCAACCAGCAGGCGGCGCGGGCCTTGGCCGAGCGTGAGCAGGTGGTGCGGGTGATCGCTGAAATGGGTGGCAAAAATGCCATCATCGTCGATGCCAGTGCCGACCTCGACGAGGCCGTCGCCGGCGTGGTCGCCAGCGCCTTCGGCTATCAGGGGCAGAAGTGCTCGGCCTGCTCGCGGGTGATCGTCGATCAGACCTGCGTCGCGGCCTTCACCGCCCGCTTCATCGCCGCCGTGCAGGCCCTCGTCCTGGGGCCCGCTGATCATCCGGGGCAGCGGCTCGGGCCGGTGATCGACGAGGCCGCGCGCCTGCGCCTTGAGGGGCAGCTCGCCGAGTTGCGGCGCACGCACCATCTCGCCTATGCCGGCGATGCCTCGGCGTCAGCAGCGCAGGGGAGCTTCGTTGCCCCGCACATCTTCACCGACGTCGATCCGACCTCGGCGTTGGCCCAGGAGGAACTCTTCGGGCCGGTGGTAGCGGTAATCACCGCCCGCGATCTCGAGCACGCGCTGGAGATCGCCAATGGCACCCGCTACGCGCTGACCGGGGGCTGCTTCGCGCGTTCGCCGGCGGTGCTGGCGCGCGTGCGGCGGGAGTTCCGCGTCGGCAATCTCTACCTCAATCGCGGTATCACCGGCGCGCTGGTGCAGCGTCAGCCCTTCGGTGGCTTCAAGCTCTCAGGCATCGGCTCAAAGGCCGGCGGCCCGGATTATCTGCAGCAATTCACCGTGCCGCGCACGCTGACCGAGAACACCCTGCGCCACGGCATGGTCAGCGAACGCGAATAGCTATGTGCTACGTGGTAGATCGCGCCTGGAGTTGCCTGTCCGGGCGCGGGGACTAGCCTGCCCGCCCCTCGACTGGAGCTGGCCATGGCCTCGACCCGTAATCCCCGTTCGCGCATTACTACCGGGGGCATGCAACGCTCGCCGAATCGCGCCATGCTGCGCGCCGTCGGCTTCGCCGATGATGATTTCAGCAAGCCGATGATCGGGGTCGCGTCGCTGTGGAGCGAGGTCACGCCCTGCAACGCGCACCTCGACATCCTCGCCGACAAGGCCACCCAGGGCATTCGCACCGCCAACGGCGTGCCCCAGCGCTTCGGCGTGCCCACCGCCACCGACGGCATTCTCATGGGCCATAAAGGCATGCGCTACTCGCTGGTGTCGCGCGAAGTGATCGCCGATGCGATCGAGGTTTGCGCCGGGGGCATGAACCACGACGGCATCCTCGCCGTCGGCGGCTGCGACAAGAACATGCCCGGCTGCGTCATGGCCATGGTGCGCATGAACGTGCCTTCGATCTTCGTTTACGGCGGCTCGATCCTGCCGGGCATGACCGCTGATGGCGAAGAAGTCGACATCGTCTCGATCTTCGAAGCCGTGGGTAAGAACCAGGCCGGCAAGCTCGATGAAATCGGCGTCATGGCGGTCGAGAACGAGGCCTGCCCTGGCGTCGGTTCGTGCGGCGGCATGTACACCGCCAACACCATGAGCTCGGCCATCGAAGCCATGGGTATGAGCCTGCCCTACGATGCCAGCCACCCGGCGGTCTCGGCGGCCAAGGAGCGCGAGGCCTTCCTCGCCGGCAAGTGCCTGGTCAACCTCATCGAGAAGGACATCAAGCCGCGCGACATCGTCACCCGCAAATCCCTCGAGAATGCCTACACCGTGGTCATCGCCCTGGGCGGCTCGACCAATGCCGTGCTGCATTTTATGGCCATCGCCAAGGAGGCCGAGCTCGACTGGAGCTACGCCGACTTCGATCGCATCGGCGCGAAGACGCCGTGGATCGCCGACATGAAGCCGGGTGGCCGTTATGCGATGCATGAGCTGCACAAGGTCGGCGGCACGCCGGCGGTGATGAAGGCCCTGCTCGAAGCCGGCTTCCTGCACGGCGACTGCCTGACCGTCACCGGTCAGACCATCGCCGAGAACCTCAAGGATGTGCGCTCGGTCTACGCCCGCGTGCAGAACGTGGTCAAGCCCATCGACAAGCCGTTGTTCCCCACCGGGCACATCGTGATTATGCGCGGCAACCTCGCTCCCGAGGGCGCCGTGGCCAAGATCGCCGGCCTGAAGAAGATCGTCATCACCGGCCCGGCGCGGGTCTTCGATGGCGAAGAAGCCGCCTTCCAGGCGATCTCCGAGCGCAAGATCGTTGCCGGCGACGTCCTCGTGCTGCGCGGCGAAGGCCCCAAGGGCGCGCCCGGCATGCCTGAGATGCTCTCGGTCACCGCCGCCCTCGTCGGCCAGGGTCTTGGCGAAAGCGTCGGCCTGATCACCGACGGCCGTTTCAGCGGCGGCACGCACGGGCTGGTGGTCGGCCACGTGGCTCCCGAAGCCTACGCCGGCGGTCCGATCGGGCTGCTGCGCGAAGGCGACATCATCACCATCGATGCCCCTGCGAAGACGCTCTCGGTGGCCTTGTCCGATGCCGAACTGGCCGCCCGCAAAGCCGTCTGGAAGCAACCGGATCTGAAGGTCACGCGTGGCGTCCTGGCGAAGTACGCACGACTCGTCGGGTCGGCTGCCGACGGCGCCACAACCGCCCGCTGAAAAGCGCAGCTGCGGCACATCTGCGGCGTTGCACGAGACTCGACATGGCGCTGCCATGCCATCGCCTCGTGCGCCTTGCAGCTGGGCCACAGCTGCGCTTTTCAGCATACTGTTCTGCGGCACATCTGCGGCGTTGCACGAGACTCGACATGGCGCTGCCATGCCGTCGCCTCGTGCGCC
>JBIILZ010000076.1:0-18836 GCA_044338255.1 Planctomycetota bacterium
GCGATGAGCGGCAATGGGTGGCGTGGCTGGATACCGGCGACCTCATTCCCGATGGCCGCGATTTTCCCGAATCCCGTTCACACCTGCAGATCCTCGCCCGGCGCGTGACCTGGCTCGCCGATGGCGGTGTGGTCGTCGAGACGCCCGCCGACATACCGCAACCGCTCGCTGGGGGCACGCCCAACTCCGAACACCTCGCGTGGCATGGCGAGCTCACGGCCAGTGAATTATTGATGCCCCAGGAATTGCCCGCCGCCGAGGTCATCGATCTCTCGGCGGTGATCGCCGCCGGCACCTGGATCCACGACTGGTTCCGTACCCATCCCGGGCAAGGCGTGGTCGGAGCCCTGCCCGACATCCGTCGTCAATTCGAGCACGCTGGCCTGCCGATCCTCTGGCGTGATCCGCGCAGCCACGGCGTCAGCGCCCAAGAAAAAGCCGAGTTGTTCGGACTTTCGTCCTGACGCGCAGGCCCCAGCATCTCTCCATGGCCTGCGATCTCCTGGTTTTTGCCCCTCACCCGGACGACGCCGAGATCCATTGCGGCGCGACCATCGCCGCCCATGTCCGCCAGGGCGCGCGAGTGATCGTGGTCGATGCCACGCGTGGAGAGATGGGCTCTCGCGGAACCGTGGCCGAACGCGATGCGGAAGCGGAAGCCGCCGCCGCCGTGCTCGGCGTGCATGAACGCCACAACCTCGGCTTGCCCGATGGCGGCCTGATGGCCGGCGATCGCGTCCAACGCGATGCCCTGGTCGAGGCCCTGCGCCGATATGCCCCGCGCACCGTGCTGACCATCGGTGGCGCTGCCCGCCACGGCGATCACCTGGCCCTCCATGCGCTCAGCCTGGGAGCGATGAAGATGGCGGCGTTGCACCGGTTTCCTTCGGCTTTTCCGGCGGTGCCGGGCATCCGCTTATGGTGCTACGAAGCCGAGCTGCCGCTGACTGCGCCGATGTTCATCGTCCCCGCCAGCGAGGCCGATTGGGAGCGCAAACGCGCGGCGGTCGCGTGCTATGGCAGCCAGCTCGCCGGACGCGACGGCTTACCGACGACCATCGCGACTCCGGAATTCACGCGCTGGATCGAAGCCCGCGGCCGGACCTGGGGCTTTCAGGCCGGAGCGCCATATGGGGAAGCGTTTTATGGGCCGGAGGCGGCACGGGTTGCTGACCTACGGTTGATTTAAAGGCGCTGAGCCCCTGGTCACTGGCCCCCGGTCCCCGGTCACTGGTCTCTGGCCCCTGGCCCCTGGTCCCTGGTCACTGGTCCCTGGTCCCTGGTCCCCGGTCACTGGTCACTGGTCTCTGGTCACTGGTCACTGGTCGCTGGTCACTGGTCCCTGGTCACTGGTCTCTGGTCTCTGGTCCCTGATCCCTGATCCCACCCCCCGATCCCCAACCACCCCCTCACAATCCCCAAGCCCCCACCCCCTCTCCCAAATCCCCACGGCAACCCACCCCCCAATAAAAAAAACGGCGCGAGCCGCGCATATGCAAGGCGCCGGAGGCCGACGCATGGGCCACCATGCTAGGTCTCCGGCAACGCCGCAGATGCGCGACTCCCGCCGTTTTTTTATTCGAAGGGGCGAGAGAGCCAGGACCAGACCCCGCTGGCTTGTTTGGAGAGGCTCCGTCCCTCGCGATCGCGGGCCGCACGCCGCTGTTCGATCGCCGATACCACCAGGCCCGAAAGCAGGATGTTCTCCAACTCCTCGCCGACATCGCGCTCCTCGCGGCGCTCGCGCCCGCCGGTGCCGAGCTGCACATCGAGGCCAAAAAGATCATGCAGCAACCCGGTCAGACCACCGACCTGACTGCCGCGCCCGACGAGGTGGATATGTCCGCGCCGGGGCAGCGGATTCTCGGGGTCTTCTTGCAGCTCCTGGGCGCGTCGGCCGAAGAACTCCAGCAAGGACGTGCGGCAGATGCGCGCCGCCGAGGGCAGCAAGGCATGGCGCTGGGCCATGACGTCGGTCCAGATCAATTGCTGGCCGGCGGCATGCGAGCCCTCGCCGGCGCCGACATCGACTTCGCGTTTGAGGCTCTCGGCCAGGGGCTCATCGATGCGCAGCTCGTTCATCAAGCGCCGGGTGACATCGTCACCACCGAAATCATAGGTGCGGATGCGCAGCAGCCGTTCACCCGAGCGCAGCAGGAAGCTCGTATGGCGCGCACCGCAATCGACGATCAGAGTCCAACCGGTGGCCATCAGGCGGCCGTAGATGCCGCGATACAGCGCCGCCGGCTGGGCGATCACGCCATCGCAGCGTAGACCCAGGGACGCCGCCAGCTCATCGAGTTCATGGCGGTAACCGCGCCGGGCGAGGATCTGCAGCGCGTGGCAGCTCAGCCCTTTGCACTCTTCACCGAGCGGATGTTGGCGGCGCGCCTCGGTCTTCTCTTCGCGGTTGAGCTTGACGGTAAGGGCCTTCTTGGTCTGCGCCCGCGGCACCGCCCCGTGGCATTCCCACTTCACCGGCAGAATGTCGATCAGCTCCTGTTCGGTGCCGACGGGCTTTTCCTTGGCCCGCAGCAGCGCCCAATTCATCTCGTGAGCGGTCACCGGCTGAAGGATGCCTTCGAAGCTGATGTCGCCAGCGACCAGGCGCGAGACGATGCTGACATCCGAACGCGAGAGGTAGACGCTGCGCGCCTCGACCCCGGCGCTGTCGCAGACTTTGGTGATGATCTCGCCGACGGCGGTACGCTGCTCGCGCTCCTCAAGCTCTGCCCAGGGCACATCGGTACGCTTGTAAGCGATGGTCTTGGTGCCGTACTCGCTACTCATCAGGGCGACAATGCCGGTGAGATGCTGACTTGAGATCAGCACGATCACTAGCAGATCTTCGGAGTCGATGTCGCGACGGAGGGTAACGGTGGCAGGCATGAGATTCGACGACGTTCCGGCTCAGCGAAGGAGGTAAAACGGCTCTTTGAAACGCACATTGATGCGCTCGATGCGACTGAGATCACCTTGGCATTTGATGGTGTGCACGAGATCGCGGACCTTGTCCTCGCTCTGCACGCCGAAGCGCTCCTCACCGGGAGCGCCCCAGATGAACTTGGCCCCCTGACGGGTATAGAGCACCAGACCGCGCGGCGTGCCAGCGGGGATCTGCACCGGCGCCGCCGGCTGTCCACCAGCCACCGCTTGGCCACCAGCCACCGCTTGGGCGCCAGCCACCGCCGGTGCGGGCGACAACGGATCGAGGGCGTCGTTGAGGACGATGTCGGTGATCAGGCCTTTTTCGATCTGCGGCTCGAGCTGGCGCCACAATTCGACGGCCTCGGCGATCGCCGGCCGGCCGCCGCCTTCGAGGCCGCGCACCAGCGGCCGCTGCACACCGGGATTCGGCAGCACGCCCGGCAAGACCACGCCCGCGGCATCGATCCACGCCCGGCTGCCGTCCTTGAGGATCGCCGGCAGGTACGGCCGACGCAATCCCAGCTGCACTTCGACCGTGCGGCGGATGCCGTTGAGCTGCACCAGCACCGGCGGCTTGCCGGTGACCCGACGGATGGCCGAGACCTTGCCCGGCTCGTGGAACAGCCGCACCTGACGGACCTCGGCCACCGCCGGCAACGCGCGCAGATGATCGGCGAGCTTCTGCAGCACCCATTCATTGGGCGCGCTCAGCTTTTCGTACTGCGGGCAGCGCCGCAGCCAGGCCAGGACCTCGGCATCGGGCACGCGCGGGCCGGGCAGCCAGGAGATGGTGACATTGGCCACCGGCAGGGGCTTGGGCAGATCGCCCCAGGACATCATCGACAGCACGATGAAGGCTGCGACGGCGACGATCGCGCCGGCGCTCCACGGCTGGACGCCAGTGGAGGCGAACCAGCCACCCGCAGGACCGGAGGGCACGCCGTCGAGGGCGCTGCCGCCGGGGGTCGGCGCATCGGCGTGGGTCGATTCGCGCAGCGGCTTGGCGGCACGCTTGCGGCGGCGGGTGGTCGACGGAGGCAGACGATCGCCCTCGGCCTCGGCGCGCTTGCGCAGCGCGACATCGATCAGCGCCTGCGGTTCGTTCTCGACGCGGCCCTCGGAGAAGTCTCCGGAGATCGCCTCGCGGAATTCGGTTTCAATGCGCCGCGCCATGACCCACCCCCCGCGCCGCAGCGCGTTGCACCAGACCATCCACCAAACGATCAAAGTCCATACCCGCCGCCGCTGCCGCCTTGGGCACCAGGCTGGTGGCCGTGAAGCCCGGCAGGGTGTTGATCTCGAGCACCGCGTACTCGCCGTCGGCAGTGCGCATGACGTCGCTGCGACTCAGATCACGGCAGCCGGCCGCACGATGCGCCGCGACCCCGAGGGCCTGCAGTCGGGCCGCCAGAGCGGCATCCGCGACTGGGACCTCAGCGGTGTCGAGACGATGGTACTTGGCTTCGTAATCGAAGATCCCGCTCGCGGGATTGATCACCAGCGGCGGCAAGGCGTAGGCCGAGTCGCCTTCGCCGAGCACCGCCACGGTGTATTCCGGCCCGGGCAGCTGCTCTTCGAGCAAGTAAGGAATGGCCCCGACTTCGGCGAGCAGTTCTTCGCAGGTCGGCAAAATGAAGCTCGGATTGGCGACCATTCGCAGACCCACCGAGCTGCCATCGCTACGCGGCTTGAGCACCAGCGGCCCGAAGTGCGGCAAGCGCAGATCCTTGACCTGGAACGGACTGCCGAGGTGGATCGGCACGCCCCAGGGCACGCGAATGCCGGCGGCCTTGAGCACCGTCTTGGTCGCTTCCTTGTCCATGCACAGGGCGCTGACGCGCGCATCCGAGCCGACATAGGTCTTGCCGACGGCATCGAGCTCGGCCTGCAGCCGGCCATCTTCGCCGTAGGTGCCGTGGACGATATTGAAGACCACCGCGCCCGCACGCAAAGTCCCGACGTCAACCTTGCCGGCGAGGTCGATGAGCTGCACGTCGTGACCGCCGCGCTGCAGGCCAGCGGCGATCGCGGCTCCTGAGCGCCGGCTGACCGCGGCCTCGCGGCCGGGGCCGCCCATCAACACATCGATCTTCAGCGCAGACATGCGTCACGCTCCAGCAGGGTATTGGGATGGGCGTGCAGTTCAGCCGGGCAATCCCAGGTCTCGACCTCGAGCTCCATAACGATCTCGCGCTGCAGCCAGGCGGTGCGGCGGATGCGCCGGACCAGGGCAGTGACGTCGGCGACCGTCGCCGTGCGCTGCGGATTGACGATGAAATTCGCGTGCACGTTGCTGATCTCGGCGCCGCCGATGCGCAGACCCTTGAGGCCCAGCTCATCGATGAGCTTGCCGGCAGGCATCGTCGGGCTGGGATTCTTGAACATGCATCCCGCGCTGGGCAGGGCCAAGGGCTGCGAGGCCGCCTTGGCCTGTTTCAAGCGCACTGAAGTCGCGCGCAGAGTCTCTGGCTCGGCGCTGGCGAGAGACATCTCCGCGGAGAGGAACAAGGTGCCCTCGGGCAGCCCGCTCGAACGGTAGGCCACCGGCACGTCTTTGCGCTCGATCCACCGCGGAGCGGACTCGCCAGGCAACAGGACTTCGACGCGCGTGACCCAGTCGAGGGTCCAACACGTCGAGGTCCCGGCGTTCATGCGCAGGGCCCCGCCGATGGTCGCCGGCACGCCGGCGAGTCCTTCCGGGCCGGCGAGCCCGGCTTTTACCGTCGCCGCGATCAACCGTGCGAGATCGTAGCCGGCCCCGACCTTGACCAGCGCCCGACCCTCGACCGCCGGGCCCAGCGACAAGGTGTCGAAGGCCGCCCCGAGCTTGATGACCACCTCGGGCACGCCCTGATCGCCAACCAAGAGGTTGGCGCCACGGCCGAGCCAACGATGGGGCACGGCCAGCAGCTCGGGCAGATCGCGGCGATCTTCGAGAATCACCAGGGTCGCCGGGCCACCGATGCGCATGGTCGTCAGTTCCGCCAGGCGGACGGCGTGGACCTGGTTGCGACGGCGCAGGTCAGGACTCAATCGATCAACTGGGAACACGGATTTTTCCAAGGTTAAAGTCGAAGAAATCATGACAGTACGACGCCGGTCATGGTCAGTTGGGCAAGCACCTGCGGCGCGCATTCGCCGACGTCACCGGCACCGAGGATCAGCACCGTGTCGCCGGGAAGGGCTCCCCGGGCGACAAAGGTCACCGCTAGCGCAGGCTCATCGGCAGCTACCACCGTGAGCGCATCTTCACCGCTGCGGCGCTGCATGACAGCAGCAGCTAGCGCCGCCGAGGTCGCGCCTGCGAGCGGTTCTTCACCAGCGGCATAGACCGGCAGCAAGGCCACCAGATGGGCCTGGTCAAAAGCCGCCACGAACTCCGCGAAGCAGTCCTGCGTGCGCGTGAAGCGGTGCGGTTGAAACAGTACATGCACGCGCCCGCCAGCGAGCCGGGCGGCGGCGATGGTGGCACGGATCTCTGATGGATGGTGTCCATAATCCTCGACCACGCGCACGCCGAGGGCGTGGCCATGGACCAGAAAGCGCCGCCGCACGCGCTCGCAGGTGGCCAGGCTCGCCAGGGACGTGGCCGGGAAGGCGCGCCGCGCCGCCACCACCGCCATCAAGGCATTGGTGACCATGTGCGCACCGGGGATCGGCACGTGCAGCTCGCCAATATCTTCACCCTGCAAGATCACCCGGCAGCGGCTGCCATCGGCACCCAAGGCGAGGTCGGCGGCATGGCAATCACCGCTATCGAGCCCGACACGCAGCACCGCCGCGCGCAGGCCGGCGGTGACGCGCTCGCTCAAGCCACTGGCCGGCACCACCACCAGACCGGTTTCGGGCACGCCGCGCAGCCAGCGGTTGAAGGCGGTCTCAAGATTGGCGAACGAACCGTAATGCCGCAGATGCTCATGGTCGAGGTTGGTGACCACGGCGATGGTTGGGGTGACGCCCGCGAACGAGCCATCGGACTCATCGACCTCGGCCACGAACAGACCGCCGCGACCGACCCGCGCCCCGCCGCCGCCGAGGGCGCCCACCGCACCGCCGACCATCACTACCGGATCGGCGCCGGACTCCGCCAGCACATGGCCGATGAACCACGTCGTCGAGGTCTTGCCGTGGCTGCCAGAGACGGCGATGGTCCGCGCCCCGGCCATCAACGCCACCAGGCACGCGCCGCGACCGAGCACCGTCAGCCCGCGTGCACGCGCCGCCTGCAGCTCGGGATGGGTGTCGCTCATCGCCGCCGTATGTACCACCAGATCAGCCTCGGCGAGGTGCTCGGCGTGGTGCCCGCAGGCTACCGGCACGCCGCTTGAACCCAGGCGTCTGGTCATCGCCGTGACGGTGGCATCGCAGCCGCTGACGATTGCGCCACGGGCCTGCAGCAAAGGCACCAGCGCCGACATGCCGCTGCCGCCGATGCCGATGAGATGCACGCGTTTGCCGCTGAAGTCGGTCATCGCCGGGCTTCCGTCGGCGGGGCGCTGGCCGCCACGACCGTCAGCGAAGCCAGCAACTGCTGGCGGAAGAGGCCGCGCGCGGCGACCTTGCGGGCGCGACGGAGGCCTTTGACGCTGCGCATCAGCACCAGCTCGGCGACGCGTTCGGCGGCCTGTGGTCGGGCGAGGGTCTGCGCCTGGCGACCGAGCTCCGCGACCCGCGCGCGGTTGCCGGCGAGTTCCGCCAGCAACACCGCGATATCGGCGGCGCGCGTCGTCGCCTGCGGTAGCAGCAGCGCCCCGCCGACATCGGCGACAGCCTTGGCATTGGCGGTCTGATGATCATCCGCCGCCCACGGCAAGGGGATGTAGAGAGCGCCGATACCGGCGCAGCAAAGCTCGGCGACGGTGGTCGCGCCGGCGCGGGTCACGGCCAGATCGATGCGCTCGTAGAGCGCCGGCATGTCCTGGAAAAAGCCGTGCACTTCGGCGCGGATGCCGGCCTCGGCATAGACGTTGGCAACCCGGCCACGGTCATCTTCGCCAGCGAGGTGGATGATCTCCAAGCCGGGGATGCGCGCGAGGTCGGCGGCTGCCAGGACCACCAGATCGTTGAGACTCTTGGCGGCGAGGCTGCCGCCGACCACCAGCACGCGCAGGGTCGGGGCCTCACCGCGCACGCGCGCAGCGATGGCGCGCACCGGATTGCCGAGCTGGCGGACTTTTCCCGGCGGCAGGGCGGCGGCGGCTTCCGGGAATTGCGTCACTACGGCATCAGCGAATTTCGCCAAAAGAGTATTGGTGCGCCCGGCGCGTGCATTTTGCTCCATGACGATCAATGGCCGGCGATGCAAAGGCGCCAGCAGGCCCGGCAGCAGCGAGGCGTAGCCGCCGAGGGCCACTACTGCCTGGGGCGGATTGGCCTTCAGCTCACGATGTACTGCCAGGAGTTGCTTGAACGAGCGCCACAGCCAGCGCGGACTCGCCAGGCGCGGGCGAGTGAGACCCAAGGGCAACAGCGGAATCCCCGCCGCCGGCACCAGCTTGGCCTCGATGCGTTCGGGGTCGCCGATCCAGCGCAGGTTGGTGATGCCGCGACCCTGCAGGGCCTTCGCCACCGCCAGACCGGGCAGCACATGGCCACCGGTGCCGCCACCGCAGAAGAGCACGCCGTCGGCTTTCATGGACCATCCGGCAGCATGTTCAGATGCTTCGAGGAAGTCTGCCAGCGGATCGCCTTCTGGGTCTTGATCACCGCCCCGCGCGGCATCAGGCCGGTGGCGCCGGTGAGGGCGACCTCTTGGGCATTAGCGCGGGCGACGGCGTCGATGATGCCGATCAGCACCAGGCAGATCGCCACCGACGAACCGCCGTAGCTGATGAAGGGCAGGGTCATGCCCTTGGTCGGAACCGAGCCGGTGACCACCAGCATGTTGCCGAAGGCCTGGAAGCCGATCACCACCGTCGCCCCCATTGCAAGTAGGCGGCGGTGCAGGTCACGCGACTGGGCGGCGATGTACAAGCCGATACAGATCAGGCCCAGGTACGTCAGTGCTAAGCCGACGCCGCCGGCCATCCCGAACTCTTCGCAGACCACGGCGTAGATGAAGTCGGTGTGCTTTTCCGGGACGAATCCGAGCTTCGAAGAGCCTTCGCCGAGGCCGACGCCCCACGGGCCGCCGCTGCCGATGGCGATGAAGGACTGCTTGAGGTGGTAGGCGGTCGGACCTTCGCCGCCGAGCGGATCCATGAACGAGAGCATGCGGTCGCGGCGATAGCCCACCGACCAGGCGGCTTGGTAGGCGAGCAGGGGCAAGGCCATGCCGATGATGCCGAGGTACTGCCAGACCTTGACGCCAGCGAACACCAGCATCACCGAAAGAACCACGCCCATCACCACCACGCTGCCGAGATCCCTAGTCATGTATACCAGCCCGGCCATCATGCCGAAGCCCAGCAGGGGCACGATCACGCCGTAGAACGTCGTCCGTACGAGGTGCGGGAAACGCGTGAAATACCAGGCGATACCGATCACGATCGAGAGCTTGGCCAGCTCTGCCGGCTGAAGATTGATCGGCCCGAGATCGATCCAGCGCTTGGCGCCATTGACGGTGCGACCGATGGCGAGCACCGCGATCAGCGCGAGCACGGTCGAACCGAGGGCGAACACCACCCACCACTGCTGGCGCAGGCCATCGGCGCCGATGAAGCGCGCCACGATCCAGGCGCCGATGATGCCGGCGGCCATGGCCACCGCCTGCTTATACAGGAAGGAATAGGTAATGGCGCCGGATTCGCTGCCCTTGCCGGTGAGGGTCGCGGTGGTCGAGGCGATCATCACCAGACCGAAGCCGCAGAGCACGGCGACCAACGACCAGAGCAGGAAGCGAGGGATCATGGCTTCATCCGACTTTGAGAGCGGCGATGGCAAGAAGTGCGAACAGTCCGGCAACGATCCAGAAGCGGATGACGATCTTGGTCTCTGACCAGCCCTGCATCTGGAAGTGGTGGTGGATCGGCGCGCAGAGGAAGATGCGCTTCCCGCCACGCAGTCGGAAGCTGGCGATCTGCAGAGCCACCGAGAGGGCTTCGAGGACGAAGATGAAGCCCACCACCACGACCAGGAACTCCTGCTTGGTGTTGAGCGCCGCCAAACCTAAGAAGCCACCCAAGGCCTGGCTGCCGGTATCGCCCATGAAAATCTCTGCCGGACTGCAGTTGAACCACAGGAACCCCAGACAGGCCCCGGCCACGGCGGCGCAGGCGATGGCCACATCCTGACCTCCGGGAGTGTAGAAAGTGGTGAGGTACTGCGCGGCATCGACGCGACTCACGAGGTAGGCGATCAACGCGAAGGCCACCGCCGCGATGACCATGGTCCCCGCCGCCAGACCATCCATGCCGTCGGTGAAGTTCACGCCGTTGGCGCAAGCCGTGGTCACGAACATCGCCCACAACACTGAGAACAACCCGAGGTCGAGCGCATGATGGATGCCGACGAAGGGGATCGCCACCTGATGCGTGCCGAGGGCTACGGTGTAGCTCGCCGCCGACAGTTCCTTGATGTAGGTCGCAGCCCCGGCGGGATTGAGCGTCAGCGCATAATGGCGTTCGATCAGCCACAGGCCCAGACCGCAACCGATGGCGGCGCCGAACTGGATACCGAGCTTGACGAACAGCGGCGTGCCCTTGGCGCCCTTGAAGATCTTGGTGCGGTCATCGAGGAAGCCGAGCAAGGCGAAGGCACTGGTGCCGAACATCAGCAACCAGGTGCGCGGGGCGAGCAGATCGCACCACAGCGTCATGGTCACGAGGATGCAGACCACGATGCCCAGACCGCCCATGGTCGGCGTCCCCTTCTTGCCTTCGCGCATCGCGTCGACCACCGCCGCGCCCTGGTTCTTGGCCCCGGTCTCGCCGAACTTCTTGCGCTTGAGCCAGCGGATCAGGCCCGGCATGAGCACCAGCATGAGCACGAACGAGGTCGCCAAAGCAGCGACGATGCTGAGGGTCACGTTCAGATCGAATAACAACTTCAACACGTTCCCACTCCACCGGCCAAGAGGCCTTCGACCACGACTTCCAAACCTTGCGAACGACTGCCCTTGACCAACACCGTGGTCGCACCGGCGGCCATACGCGTCCGCGCGCGGGCGATGGCGGCGGCGCGATCGGCGACGATCTCATGGTCGTGACCAGCAGCACCAGAGGCGATCAGCAGCTCGGCCCCGGCCAAGCCGCCGCGACCGGCGACGATCAGCAGCGGAATGCCGAGGCGGGCGGCCTCGGCGCCGATCTGCTGATGACCGGCGGCATGCCCTTCGCCGAGCTCGCCCATGGCGGCGATGATCGCCAGCTGCTTTCCCGGGCAGCCGGCGAGTACGCGCAGCCCGGCGATGACGCTGGCGGGGTTGGCGTTGTAGGTGTCGTCGAGGATCAGATGCGCACCCAGCGGCTTGGGCACCAGGCGCCCGGCCACCGGCTGAGCCCGCGACAAGCCGGCGAGGGCACGTTCGGGAGCGACTCCCGCCGCCACCGCCGCGTGAAAGGCGAGGGCGCCATTGGCGAGATTGTGCGCGCCCATCAGGGCCAGCTCCGCAGAGCCATCGAAGGTATCGAGGCGCACCGTCAACTCGCCCACCGCGCCGGCGATGGCGAGGGTCGCGCAGCCGGTCGCGACCTCGACATCATCGAGCACGACCAGGGAGCAGGCGCCGGCGGCGGCCTGCGCCACCGCGACGATCGCGCGCATGCCTGCGTCATCGGTGTGTCCGCGCAGACCATGCAGGCCGAGAAACGCCGCACCGTCGGCAGAGAGGGCAGAAACGGCAGAAAGGGCAGAAAGGGCAGAAAGGGCAGAGAAAATGCTGCATTCCTCGCGAGCGACACCGAGGAGATCGCCGAAGCCTTCGAGATGTTCGGGACCGATGCTGGTGACGACGGCGACATGCGGGGCCACGCACGGAGCCAGCTGCGCGACTTCCCCGGGATGGTTGCTGCCGATCTCGATCACCGCGAAGGCCGTGTCGGCGGGCGTGGCGAGGATGCTCAGCGGCACGCCGAGATGATTGTTAAGATTCCCGCGGGTGGCGTGCACCGGCCGGCCCGAGCCGGCGCAGGCCGCAGTCAGCAGCGCCTTGGTGGTGGTCTTGCCGTTGGCGCCGCAGACCGCGAGCCAGCGCGTGGTCGTGAACTGCGCCCGGAAGCAGGTCGCCAGGGCCTGCAAGGCGCTGGCGACGTCGGCGACCACCAGTACTGGGGCCAGCACCGCCAGCGGGCGCGTGGCGAGGACCAGCACCGCGCCATCGGCGACGGCGCTCATCGCGAAGTCATGGCCATCGACGCGTTCGCCGCGGATGCAAGCGTACAGGCAACCCTGCGTCACGCTGCGGCTGTCGAGGGTCGCGCCGCGCACCACCACGTCCGTCGTGCGGCCATGCCAGCGGCCGCCGGTAAGGGCTTCGGCTTCGCCGGCGGAGAGCGGAAAGGGCGCGGGGGACGCGGCGAGCAAATCGGCAGGCATCATGGCTGGTCTCGCGGCTGGTCTCGCGGCTGGTCTCGCGGCTGGTCTAGAGGAAAGGAGATAGCGGCCGGCGCCAGCGAGCGCACGAAAGCGCGATCGTCCCAGGGCGTGATCACGCCGCGGATGTCCTGGGTGGTTTCGTGGCCTTTGCCGGCCACCACCACCACTCCGGCGGGACCGACGGCGGCGCGGGCGCGGACAATGGCACGGGCGCGATCGGGTTCAACCAGATGCGTGCCGGCGGCAGCGACCCCGCGCAGGATCTCGGTGGCGATGGCCTGCGGATCTTCGCTGCGGCTGTTGTCGGTGGTGATCACGACCACGTCGGCGGCACTGGCGGCGGCGCCCATCGGCGCCCGCTTCGAGGGGTCGCGATCGCCGCCGCAACCGAAGACGATGGCCAGCGGTGCGCCGGGATGAGCCGCGCGCAGGGCGGTAATCACCGCCGCGATCGACTCCTCCGTATGCGCATAGTCGACGTAGGTGAGCGGCGCTTGCGCCAGCAGCTCGAGGCGCCCGGGGATCGCCGGCATGGACGCCAGGCGCGCTTGCGCCGTCGCCCGCGTAACACCCACGACCTCGACCAGACGCACGGCGGCGGCGGCGTTCCAGGCGTTGAAGGCACCCGGCAGGGGCGAGCCCAGGCCGTCGGCGGCGACCTCCGCCGCTGACAGCATGATGACCTCGGCCCCGACACAGGCGCCGGCATGGGCGAAGAGGTGCGCGTGTCCATCGTCGGCATTAATCACCAGCCGACCGCCGCGACGCAGCAACTGCACCGCCCGCAGCTTGGCTGCGACATAGGCGCTGTGGCTGCCATGGTAATCGAGATGGTCGTGACCGATGCCGGTGACCGCCAGCGCCGCCAGGGACAGGCCGGCCAGGCGATATTGATCGGCCCCATGACTGGAGACTTCCAGGGCGACGCCGGGACAGCTCGCGGGCAGGGCCTTGAGGAACGCATGCAGTTCATCGGCGGGCGGCGTGGTCTGGCGATTGGGCGTCTCGCGCACGCCATCGTGCCAGCCGATGGTGCCGGTACGCGCGGCGCTGGCGCCGAGCAGCCACCAGGCGATCTGGGTGATGGTCGACTTACCCTTGGTGCCGGTGGTCGCCAGCAGCGGCAGGCAGTGGGCATCGAGATCATGAAGGGCGGCGCTGGCGCGCGCGAACGCCCAGCGCGGATGCGGCGTCAGCAGCTCGGCGGGCGCCTCGGCGGCGATCACGATGGCCCCGGCGGCCCGCGCCTGAGCGCAATGCTGAACCCTCTCGTTGGGCACAAGCGACTGCGCGACATACGCCTGTCCGCGATTGACCTGACGGCTGTCACGGCTCAGGCCAGAAAACACCGCGGGACAGGTCCCGCTAAAGACCTGTCCCCGAAAGAGGGCCTGTCCCCGAAAGAGGCGCGCGGCAGCGATGGGCGAGGTTGTCGCCGTCATGGGAAGATCTTCATCGCGGTCCCCCGCGATTCTTGCGCTTCGGCGGTTCGTCGCTGGCCAGGGCCGGGGCTCCCGGTGGCGGCTCCTTCATCAGTGCCGGGTCCTTGGGGATCTTCATGTGCTCGAGACCGAATTGCAGCACCCGCTGCACCACCGGGCCCGCGGTTTCCCCACCATAGTGGCCATTCTTCGAGCTGTCATCGATGACCACCAGGGCCAGCAGCTGGGGACGTTTGCCGGCATCGGCGGGCGCCCAGCAGATGAACGAGCCGACGTGATGCTCATTCGAGTAACGGCCATCGACGAGCTTCTCGGCGGTACCGGTCTTGCCCGCCGAGAGGTAACCGTCGAGGCTCAACTTCGCACCGGTGCCGCCCTCTTCCATGGTGTGGGTCATGGCTTCCTGGATGGCGGCGGCGTCGTTGGCCTCATACATCTTCCGCGGCGGCTCTAAGGCCGGCAGCGGCAGGTCGCCATGCTTGCCGTCGGCATCGACGCTGTAGATGCGCTTGATCAGCCGCGGCGGATTCCACATCCCGCCGTTGGCCACCGAGCTGTGCGCCATCGCCAGTTGCAGCGGCGTGACGGCGATGTTGTGGCCCATGGGGATCGACATGCATTCGCTGAGCACCGTCCAGCGTTTGCGCGCCGGGATGATGCCGATCTCTTCGCCGGGCAGGCAGATGCTGGTCTTGTGCCCGAAGCCGAGATTCTGCACCCACGAATACAGACGCTCGGTGCCCAAGCGGATGCCGAGCTTGGCCATGAGGATGTTGTCGGACTTGGCGATGCCGTCGGTGACCGTGAGATTACCGTGGCCGCCGGTCTTCAGGCTATGATCAGTTATGGTGCGCGCCGAGCGCCCCTCGCGGTAGGTCCAACGCCCGTGTTCGCAGAAAATCGTCTCCCGGAACGAGGTTAGCTTTTCATGCACCGCCGCGCCGGCGATCAGCGGCTTAAAGGTCGAACCGGGCTCGTAGACGAACTGCGTGACGTTGTTGCGCAGGGCTTCGCCGGTAACGCCCTCGCGGGTCGCGGGCACGAACGTCGGCCAGCTGCTCATCGCCAGGATCTCACCGGTGGCCGGACGAATGATGATACCGGCGGCGTGCTTGGGCGCGTGCTTCTCGACGGCGGCGGCGATCTCTTTTTCGAGGGCCCGCTGGAGCACGACATCGATGGTCAGCTGGATATGCGCGCCGGGCTGACCGGGGATGCTTTCCATGCCCGAGACCACCGGCTTGCCGAAGGCGTCGATCTGCAGGATCTCCTTGCCTGGAGTACCGCGCAGCTGGCTGTTGAACTGCGCTTCGAGGCCGGCCGCGCCGCTGCCGTCGGCCTGGGTGAAGCCAAGGACATGCGCCGCCAGAGCTCCTTCGCGATAGGTGCGGGTGAATTCACGGCGCACGTAGACGCCGGTCAGGCGCAGGGCCTTGATCGCGTCGGCGGTGACGTCGTCGACACCCTTGGCCAGCGTCCGGCCGTTGCGATTAGTCTCGAACTGGGCGCGCAGATTTTCCCTGGGGACCTTCAGCAGGCGCGATAACTCGGTGGTCGCGGTCAGGCGGTCCTCCATGTAGCGCGGATCGCAACTGATGATCCACGCGCCCTGCGACTCGACCAAGGGCATGCCGTTGGCATCACTGAAGCCGCCACGCGCAGCGGGCAGGGTCCACACGCGGTTGGTCTGCTTCTCGCCCATCTGCGCCAGGGTCTGGCCCTGCACGATCTGCAGCGAGTACAGGCGCAGGCTGACCCACACAAACAACCCCGCGAACCCGGCAATGGCCAGTCCGAAGCGCACAGGCTGTCGCGTGATGGGAATGGCGGCCATGAACAGAAGGGATCTTACCGAAAAAAGGGTGCGTTCAGCGACAGGGTTGAGAATCGGGAATCAGCGACTGGCGACCTTCGTCGGCGCCGCCAGCGGCAGCCCGAGGGTGCGGATGGCATCATCCAGCGCCGGGCCGCTGGCTTCGTAATCGAGCTGATTCTTGCTGCGCTCGACCTGATAAGCCATGTCGGTGCGGCTCTTGAGATCGGCGCCGCGGCACTTCTTCAGAGAGATCTCTTCGTTGCCGAGGAGGGCGACCTTGAGCGCCAGGATCAGGGCCAGCACGATCCACACAGCAGCGATGGCGACATGGGCTTTGATGAGCGAGTTCATGTTCTGGCTCATAACGGGAAATACGGTGGAGGGACACGGGCGGACACGGTACCCGCCGGCGCCGGCCGGGCGCGGATCGCCCAACGCAGCTTGGCTGATCCGGCCCGCGGATTGGCGGCTAACTCGGCGTCGCCAGCAGTGGCCACCTTGCGCGCCACGTCAGCCCATACGCCGCTCTGCAGCCCCTGGCGTAGGGACTGTTTGACGGCGCGATCTTCAAGACTGTGAAAGCTGATGATGGCCACCCGGCCACCGGGCACGAGCAGCGCCGGCAAGGCCACCAGCAGTCGTTCGAGCTGACCCAGCTCATCATTCACAGCGATGCGCAAAGCCTGGAAGGTGCGCATCGCCGGATGCCGCGGATGATGCCCGGGAATGGCCGCGCGCACCGCGTCGGCGAGATCGGCGTTGGTCTTCAGCACGCCGGCGGCGAGGGTCTTCTTGATCGCCTTCGCCACGCGCCGCGAGAGGCGCTCTTCGCCATAGCGGAAGATGATGTCGGCGAGGACCTCCTCATCGAGGCGTTCCATCAATTCCAGGGCCGACTCCGGACAGCCGTCGCCCATGCGCATGTCGGGGGCGATGTCGTCGCTGCGCCACGAGAAGCCGCGCTCAGGCCGATCCAACTGCAGGCTCGAAACTCCAAGATCTGCGAGCACGCCGGTGAAACGCTGGCCGCTTTGCACCAGCTCCTCGACGGCCTCGGCGAAGGTCGCGGCGATCACCGTCAAGCGCTCGGCGCAACCGGCGCGCGCGAATCGCGCCAGCGCCAGGTCGCGGGCCTCGCGATCACGGTCGACACCGACGATCACGGCTCCGGCCTGGGCCAAGGCCAGGGCGTGACCGCCGAGACCCAAGGTGCAGTCGAGCACGCGGGGCACGGCGCCGTCGGGGTTGGCTTCAGCAAAAGCCGGAAGCAAGGCCGAGACGACTTCGTCCAGCAGCACGGGGGTGTGCAATACCGCTGGTTCCGGATCCATCGGTCAACTTCAGGCGCTGACTGCAACCACGCGAGCGGTCTGCGGCTGGAGGACCAGTCGCCGAGCGAACGCGAGGTAGGGTGACGACTGCACGGCGCCGCCAAGGTAGCGGGCGGCGACCTGGAGGTGCTGGGCCGACAAGGCGAAATCGTCAGCGGCTTCCACCGGCAGTTCGGGGTTGGTGGCGGCAGGCACCGCGTCGAGGGCGGCGAGCATACGGGCAAGGTGCGGATCGCGCATGGTGGTCAGCTCGGGCGAAAAAGTGGTCAGCTCGGGGATAAAAGCGGTCAGCTCGGGAAAAAAGTGGACAGCGCTGAAAAAAGGGCAGACAGGGAAATGGGGCTCACGAGAAGAGATAACCGTCGAGTGCCGGATCGTAGGCGACGCCGGCAGTGGTGCGGGTCGGACCGCTCCAGCGCTGGTAGTGCTGCGGATTCCACACCCGGATGGAGTCGTTCATGACCACAAAGAAGACATCGCGTTCGAGCTGCAGGTGGTCGATGAACTCCTGCGGCAAGACCACGCGATTCTGACCGTCGACGCTGAGCTCCTCGACGGTGGCGCGGAGCTTCATGGCCAGGGCTTCGCGCTGCAGCGGATTGAGATTGGCGTCATTGCGGATCGCCAACTCGCGGCGACGCAATTCGGCACGGCTCAGCAACAGGACCACCGGAAAGACCTCGTCGCTACCGAGCGATTCCGGGAGGCGGGGCATGGCGTGCGTCCGGCCACAGAACACCGCATCCCCCTCGGCGAGGAGGGAACGCCCCTCGGCCGGGATGGTCACCTGATGCTTTGGCGACAGACGCAGAGTTGGTAGCACGACCGTGCTCCTTAACGGGCGGAAGTGTGCAACTCTTCGCTATTTGTTGCAACTTCAAACTACCAAGCCAAGCGATACCACCACTCCACCATGGCTGGGCGGTCTGAACCAACCCACCCAGCAATCGATTTGCTGCGCTTAAATTCGCTCGAAAACGACCTGTACGCGTTCCGGATCTGCTGCGTCGAGCTGCACCCAGCGCTGCGACAAAGCGCGAAATCCCAAATGACGACAGGCGATGAGGGCCGCTTGTTCCTCTTCGCCGGGATAGGATGGACCTTTGTAAACGATCAGATGGCCGGACTTCTGGAGCAGCGGCGCGGCCTCGGCGAGGACCTCGGCACAGGCCGCCATGGCCCGCGAGACCACCAACTGGCAAGAACGCATGAGCAGGGGATCGCGCACGGCTTCGGCCCCCCGCAAGTGATGGGCAGTGATCCGTCGCACGCCCTGCGTTTTGGCCAAGCCGGCGGCGGCATTGAGGAACTCGACCTTCTTCTTGCGGGCATCGATCAGGCACCACGGCACCTGCGGAAACCACAGAGCCAGCGGCAGGCCGGGGTAGCCACCGCCGGAACCCAGATCAGCGCACGGCGCGCCTTGCGAGAGATGCTTGAGCCGGGCGTCGCCGAACAGCGATAGGCTGTCGAGGATGTGCTGCTTTAGGTACTCGCGCGGACTGGTGAGCTTGGTCAGATTCAGCCAGCGATTCACGCCCACGAGATGGCCGTACAGCGCTTCGAGAGCGGTCTTCTTGGCCTCTGGCTCGGGTACGCCGAGCACCGCGCAGCGTTCACTGAACCATGCCCAATCCTCGGCGGGAAAAGCAATCGGGGGATTGAGGCTGGGATCGACCGAGCCGAGGGAAAGGTCAGTAGGATCACCCGCGTCGCGTTTAGGCATGCACCAAGTGTTACACGCTGGGCGGCGGGCGCTACCCGCTCCCCCCACCCTGGGAGCGTCGGGCACCAGCCCGGCTCGAAAGAGACCCGAGCCGAGCTGGTGCCCGGCGCTGACGCTCC
>JBIILZ010000008.1:0-56054 GCA_044338255.1 Planctomycetota bacterium
CTGGTCGCTGGTCGCTGGTCGCTGGTCGCTGGTCTCTGGTCTCTGGTGCTCACCAACGATACCCAAGACGCACATATCCGACGGTATCCTTTTTGCCGTCGAGCTGCTGGGCGACACCGAGGCCGGGGGCGAAGCGCAGGGCCCACACTTCCATATCGGCGGCGAGTTCGCCACCCGTCGAGCGGAACCAATCGCCGTTGCCATGCAGGTGATCGCTGGAGACCTGGGCGGCCTCATAGAAGCCTTCGAGGGTGACCTGCCGCAGACCGAAGGGCGTCGTGCCGTAGTTGTCGAAGGGCCGCCACAGTGGCAGACGGTACGCGCCGCTATAACCAATAAGATAGTAGCCCGAGGAGACCGGATCGGGATAGCCGCGTGGGCTGAGGATCTGGGCATTGCCACCGATGGTGAACTGGCTCTGCAGATTGGCCCCGCCGGTCTGGTCGCTCCAGCCGGCGTAGCCGGCGCCGACCACCTGATGGCCCCAATGCGGGAGGATGCTCCAGGTATAGGCCGTCAGCGCCGTCAGGCGTTTGCTCTCGAGGTCACCGCCGAGGCCCTGGTACCCGCTGACGCGATAGCTGGCGAGCACCGTCGGTCCGTCTTCGCGGCTGTAGCTGGTGGGGAATTCGGTGGTGTCCGAAAAGCCCACCAGAGCTTCCGCATAGTGCTCGTTGCCGATGAAGGGGTCACGGCTGATGACGGTTTGCCCGGCATAGGCCTCGGCGGCGGAATCGACTCCGCGATAGTGGGTGGCGCCGAGGGCCACGCTCAGGCTCAGGCGACGTTCACTACCGGCGAGATTCCAGCCCGCCCGTCCCTCGACGGTGCTCTGGTTTTCAACGTAGTTGTAGCGCTCGCCGGCGGCGGTGACGATGTCATCGGCATAGGCGACCTCGCTGCGCCAGGCGGAGGCACGGAAGCCGATCACGTACGGCGACCACGTGTAACCGGCATAGCCGACGGCGGTATGCTCGAAGTCGCCGACGCCGGCACCGACCAGGACCTGGTGGGTGTACAGCGGATCAGCAGCAATGGCCTGCACCCCGATGCCGCCATATGGCGTGACCACGGTGCTCGGGGTCCAGAACAGGAACCGCAACTCGCGCATTCCCCAATAGGCGCGTTCGACAGCTGGGATGGCGGCGGCGGCGGCCTGAGCTGCGGCGCGCGGCGGCATCGGCGTGGGCGTCTGCGTCGGGCCGGCGACGGCACCGGGCTGCGCCGCGACCGGCGCCGGCCAGGCTAACGTCAGTGTCGGCACCGTGGTGGCGAAGCGCGTCGCATCGTTGGCGATGCGGCTGAGGTACGGACCGTGCTGATCGAAGCTGACCAGCGCCAACTCGCGGCCATCGGGGCTGGGTACGCAGGCGGTGACGCCACCGATGACGTTGGTCACCGGCACCAGAACCTTGGGCTTCGCGACATCGACGCGATAGGCATTGGCCACGCCGGTATGATCGGCGCATACGAACAAGCTCTGGCCATCGGCGGTCCAGCTCGGTTGGATCAGCCGGCCATGGACCTCGAGGAGGACGGTGCGCTGCTGCGGATCCGCGAGGGGCGCGAGCAGCAGACGTGAGCCGCGCTGATCGGTTTCGACCCACGCCAGTTCCTCATGGCCGGGGCGGAAGGTCGGATGCCAGGCGCGGCCCTCGGTGGGAAAGGTCGCCCACGTCGGCGCCGGCGCCCACCACGAACCACCCCAGGTGGCGAGGGCGATCTCCTGCCTACCACCCGGCAACAGCTGCACCGCCGCGAGCTGCAGCGGGCGGGCGGTGAAGCCGGCCACAGGTGCTTTCGCAGGCTGCAGATCGGGCTGCAGCAGGCGCTCGCCGGGTACGCTGGAGGTACCGCCATCCGGCCAGCGCACGACCACGCGGCTGCGGGCCCACTCGTTGCCGGCGCTGCCGAGAGCCTCGGCGTAGACGGCTGTGCCGTCACTCAGGCTCCGGGCTTCGCCGCGATCATAGGCCGTCGCCGAGGTCATGCGCACCTTGCCCTGGGCATCGACGGTGGCCAGACGGCTGGTGTTGTAGGGATCCGTAAAGGCCGTCAGCAGCGTGCCGTCTGCCAGCCACGCGGGGGCCGCGACCAGGGTGTCGACGGGAGTCAGCCGCGGCACGGCGGTCACTGGCGTACTGCGCAGGATCGCCAGCTGCGCCTGCTGCTCGGTGAGCAGAGCAGTCCGTGCCTGGGCGAGCAGCTGAGCATGGCTGCGGCCGAGCACGCGCTGGCTGCCACCGTTGAAGACGAAGGGCCAGGTGTGTGCCTGGCCATCGCTGATGCGCCACAGGCTGGCGCGGTCGCCGTAGGCTCCCGCCAGCCAGCGGGTGTAGGCTACGCCATAGAGGTAGACGCGGTTGCCGTACGGCCAGCGAACGTAGGAGGCGCGCCAATCGCTGGCCTCGGGGATGGCCCCGGCCTCGGCATCGAGGCGCCACATCATGTGCGTCAGGCTGTCGCGCCCGCGACCGGCCCACGGCGAGCTGGGATCGGCATATGCCGTCTCGGCCCATTGCGCCAAGCCCTCATGCCAGAACAGGGGCATGGTCACATGCGGGGGCACGGTGAAGTAGGCGACCACCAGGCTCAGGTAATCGATGGGGAAGACCCGCCCGAAAATGCTGCCGGTGACGCGGTGCAGGCCATACACCCGATCATTGCTGATATGGTGCATGAATTCGTGGGTGATGGTGCGCTCGAACTCATCCTCGCCGCTGAAGATCCCCGAACGCGGCAAGGAGGGGGCGAGTTCGATCTGGACCAGTGGCACCGGCACGGTGGTCGAGAAGCCGTTGTGGGTCTCGGCATCATCCGAGACCCACAGCGTCAGCGGCCTGCTGATGGTGTAGCCGGCATCCGCCGCCAGATGCACGTAGATGGCATCGGCCCGCTGGATCTTGGGACGCAGCAGCTCGACCTGATCGGCGGGCACCAGCGCATGCAGATGGGGCGTGTCGATCACCGCCATGTGGCGATTGGGGCGGATCAGCGGCGATAGATCTTCCGCCGCCAGCGAGCTTAGGCAGCTCAGCGCCGCCAGGCCGGCGACGGTCATAGTGTTCGTTTTCACAGGCCGAGAAACCAGCAGGCGATGCGGAACAGGATCGGGCGATCAGCGAACTTGCCGGCCTTGAGCAAGGTGGCATTGGCTTCGAGCTTGGCCTTGATCAGGGCCCGGAACCAGCGCACTGCCCAACTCATGAGCACGGCGAAAAGGATCGCGAATGCGCCCCCGAGGCAGGTCAGCCCAAGGTAACCGCTGTGCGAGAGCAGGCTCCAGTACAGGAAGGGAACGTCGGCGGCGGTCCGCGCGAAGCCTTCGAGGCTTTGGCCGACCACGATCGCCGGCCCGGCAAGGATCTTGGCGAGCAGCTTGCCGATGCCGAAGAACAGCAGCACTGAGCCAAGGTGGCAGTTGATCACCAGGGCCAGCGCGAACAGCCCCAGCCACAGCGGCGAGGGGCCCTGGGTCAACGGCCACAGGGGGAGGAATCCAAGCAGCGTGCCGAGGGCGGTGCCGACCATGATCTGCCACGGCTCGGCCGTCGACAGCAGGCTTTTGAAGGTGCCGCGGGTCAGCTTGTAGGTCAGGTACATGGCTTATTTCTTGAACAGGTTCTTGAGTTTGTCGGCGGCTTCCTTGGCTTGCGGATTCTTCTCCAGCTGCTTGTCGATCTGCTTGCTCGCCTCTTCGGTGGCCTTCTCTTGCGCCAAGCCCTTGGCGGCGTCGAGCGCGCTGCCTTTGAGCACGGCTTCGACGCCGGTGTCGGTGATCGTCGGCGCGAAGAGCGTGCCGCCGATCTTCACCGGCCAGCTCAGCGGCTTGCCCTTCAGGGCATTGACCGTCTGCGCCACCTGCAGGGTCTGCTGATCATGCACCGTCGGTTGCAGGGCGAGGTTGGTGACCTGGCTCACCACCGAGCCGGTGAGGTCCCAGCCCGTCCAGGCATTGTCGATGGTGAGATTGGCAGTGCCGCTGGCGCCGTATTTGGCCAAGCGATCACCGGCGATCGCCGGCGAGGTCAGGGCCTCTACCGGCACCGCGGGGGCCGCGATCTTCAGGGCTCCGGTGTCGTCGGCGTTGCGGCGCAGATCGAGGGCGATGTCGCCGGCTGCGATGGTGCTGGCCTTGGCAACCAGGGTCATGGTCTCGCCGAGGTCCTGGCGCAGAGCGACATTGCTGCCATCGACGGTGAACGAGGTCACCTCGAACGCCGACTCATCGGGGAGCTTGAGGGCCTTGCCGGAAATCTTCAGCGTGCGCACGACCACGCGCGGCACATGGCGATCGGCTTTCGGCAACGGTTGGATCTTGGTCGCCTTCGGCCAATCGATGTCGACTTGTGGCCTCGGGCGCTGGCTCTCGGGCACCGGCTGGGGTTTTTCGCCGGGGGGCTTTTTGGCCTGCTCTTCCTTCTCTTGCTGTTGCTTCTTCTGCTCTTCCTGGCGCTGTTTGTACTTCTCCATGGCCTTCTGATACCAGCTCGCCCAGTCGACCTTCGACCAGTCGAGGTGCGTACCTGGCCTATCATCAGGTTCCGGCGGGGCGCTGCTGATGCGCCCATCGGGGCCGCGGCGGAGGTTGCCGGTCATGCCTTCTATCGCCAGTTCCTTGATCACCGCGTCGCTGGAGGTCAGGCTTTCCCAGAGCGCCAGTTCGGCGTTTAGGCGATCGGCAGTGGCCACCTGGGCCTGCGTGCCGTCGGCGCTCTTGTTGATCATGCGCATGACCAGCTGCTCGCCATGCAGACGCGCGCCGTAGAGGTTGAAACCGATACGCGACTCGGGTGTCAGTTCCCAGCCGTTGGCGGCGAGGCCGTTGCGCAATTTGTTGAGGACCCAGGGCTCGACCACCCAGGGCAGCACCGCCAGCGAGAGGATGGCGATCACCAGCAGGGCGAGTAGGCCGCCCCAGCGGATGAGGCGTTGCTGGGCTTTTGCCGCCGCTGGTTGCGGTGCGGGCGCCGGTGCTGGGGTCGCGGCGGGGACGTCGTTCATGAGGAGACTGCCAATTCCGGAATGATCTGAGATTTGCCGCAGTGCGGGCAGGCCATGAACTCACCCGACAGGCGATGGGCAATCGAAAACCACGCCTTGCATTCGGCGCAGGGGATGGCCTCCGGGGGATCCTCGGGGCCGGCCTTGCGCACCGGGGCCGAGGGTTCGTCATCATCACCGGCGGCGATGTCGATGGCCGCCTCGGCGTCTTCGATCCGTCCGAGATGGAAGGTCATGCGCGCCCGACCGGCCTTGACGATATCCTTTTCCTGCAAGGGCATCTTGCCCACGACCTGGGTCTCATTGATGCGCGTACCGTTGGCCGAGCCGAGATCCTCGACCAGCCATTGTTCGCTGCCGGTGCTCGAATCCTTGCAGAAAGCAAAGTGTTCGCGCGAGATGCTGGTGTGTTTGATCGGCAGGTCGCTGGTCGACGATCGGCCGACGACGAGGCGCTCCTTGTCCAAAGTGGTACGCGAGTACCCTTCCACGCCCTTGATACGGATCGTGACGAATGCCATGCAAGGCTCCCTTCGGGGTGCTGGTGACTGGCAGGAGATACGCCCATCGCCCAACGGTTCAACCGGTTCTGAGGTCTTTCATGTTACAGTTCACCACCATCGCTGAGCAACGGGCCTGGAGTCGCAGCCAGCAACGCGCCGGAAAAACCATCGCGTTCGTTCCAACTATGGGGGCCTTGCACGCCGGCCACATCAGCCTGATGGCCCAGGCCAAGTCCGCCGCCGAGGTCGTGGTCGCTTCGATTTTCGTCAATCCCACCCAGTTCGACAACCCCGAAGACCTCGGCGCCTATCCCCGGACCCTCGCTGCCGATCTCGAACTGCTCAGCGCCGCTGGCGTCGATGCCGTCTATCTGCCCACCGTCGGTGAACTCTATCCCGATGGCTATTGTACCTTTGTCGAGATGGTCGGGCCGCTCACCGACAAACTCTGCGCGGTCGCCCGCCCCGGTCACTTCCGTGGCGTGTGCACGGTGGTGCTCAAGCTCTTCGGCGCCGTGCTCCCGGACATCGCGATCTTCGGCGAAAAAGACCTGCAGCAGGTGCTGATCCTCAGCCGCATGGCTTCCGACCTCAATCTGCCGGTGGAAGTCCGTGTCGGCGCGACCTTGCGCGACGCTGACGGTCTGGCCATGTCGAGCCGCAACACGCGCCTCGCGCCGACGGCGCGTACCAAGGCCCTGGGCCTGCCGCGCGGGTTGGAAATGGCCAATCGCGCCTTCAAGGAGGGTGAACACAGCAGCATGAAGCTCATCGAACTGGTCGCCAACGAGCTGTTGGTGCACGAGGGGGTCGAGCTCGACTACTGCGACGTGATCAAGCTCGCGGGCTTTAAGGAAGTCGAGAACGCCGACGACGGCTGCGTCCTGGCGGCGGCGGCCTTCGTCGATGGCGTGCGCCTGATCGATCATGTGTATCTCGGTCGCGACCAGTTGCCGGTCAGCGTCGAAGCCTAATGTCTCCACGAGCGAGTTGCGCAGATGTTTGATCCGTTCAAAGGTATGAATGAGCACCAGCGCGAGGCCATCGCCACGCTCGATGGGCCATTGCAGGTCATCGCCGGTGCCGGCTCGGGGAAGACTCGCGTCATCACCCACCGCATCGGCAACATCATCCAGAGCAAAGGCGTGCGCCCGGATCGCATCCTCGCGATCACCTTCACCAACAAGGCCGCCCGCGAGATGCAGGAGCGCGTACTGCGCCTCATCGGTCTGCAGACGCCGTGGATCACCACCTTTCACAGCGCCGGTCTGCGCCTGTTGAAGATGGAAAGCTCGCACCTCGGCATGGAGCATCCCTTCACGATCCTCGACGAGGACGATCAGAAGAAGCTCTACCGCCTGGTGTTCGCCGAACTCAAGCTCGATCCCAAGGTCATCGAGCCCAAGCGCATCATGCATCTGATCAGCACCTGGAAGAATGAGCTGGTCGACATCCCCAAACGTCAGCCCACCGACGACCTCGAGGTCTGGGCGCAGAAGGCCTACGCTGTCTATACCCGGCTGTGCCAGGAGCACTGCCACCTCGATTTCGACGACTTGCTGCTGCGCCCGGTACGCCTCTTCGAGGCCGAGCCCGAGCTGTTGAAGAAGTGGCAGGAACGTTTCCCCTACATCCTCGTCGACGAGTACCAGGACACCAACAAGGTCCAGTACCGCCTGCTGCGCATGCTCGGTGAACACCGCAACATCTGCGCCACCGGCGACCCCGATCAGGCGATCTACGGCTGGCGCGGCGCCGACATCGAGAACATCCTCAACTTCGCCAAGGATTTCCCCGACTGCAAAAAAGTTCTGCTCGAAACCAACTACCGTTCGACCAAGGTCATCCTCCGTGCCGCCCAGGGCGTGGTCCAGAACAACCAGAAGCGCGAGAACAAGACCATCCGTACCGAGAACCCCGAGGGCAAGCCGTTGACCTTGGTGGCCGTCGATGACGAGGTCGATGAGAGCTATGGCGTGGCGGCGAAGATCGAGGCCCTGCACCGCGCCGGTCGGCCGTGGTCGGACTGCGCGGTGTTCTATCGTACCAACGCCCAGTCGCGCATCCTCGAGGACGGCCTACGCCGGCGCGGTATCCCTTATCGCATCATCGGCGGCCAGCGCTTCTATGATCGCGAAGAGGTCAAGCACGTCCTCGCCTACCTGAAGCTACAGGTCAATGCCGCCGATCGCATGGCGCTCACGCGCATCGCCAACGTGCCCAAGCGCGGCGTTGGCGAAAAGACCTTGGACGCCTTGTTCACGCTCGCCGACGATGCCTTGGTGACCGCCGGTGATGTCCTGAGCTCGGACGATCTCCTTGAACGCGTGGCGGTCGGCCGCAATGGTCCGCCGCTGCGCGAATTGGCGCGCGTGTGGCGCTCGATCCGTCGTCTGCCCAAGGGTAATCCGGCGGCCTGCGTGCGCGGCGCCATCGAACTCACCGGCGTCGAAGATCACTATCGCAAGACCGAAGAAGCCGCCGAGGCCCAGGATCGCATCGCCAATATGCGCGAGGTGATCACCGCCGCCGAGCAATACCACGAGACCTATCCCGATGGCGGCATCGAAGGCTTCCTCGATCTGGTCTCGCTCAACACCGGCGGCGAGTCGCGCGAAGAACTCGGCGAACACGCCGATCGCGCCACCTTGATGACCATCCATGGCTCGAAGGGCCTGGAGTTCCCGGTGGTCTTCATCACCGGCTGCGAAGACGGGGTCTTTCCGCTGCGGCGCATGGGCGTGGTCGCGGACCTTGAAGAGGAACGTCGACTGATGTACGTCGGCATCACGCGCGCGATGACCGAGTTGTACCTCTCGCGGGCGCGCTGCCGGATGATGTACGGGCAGACCTTCCGCAACGAGCCGAGCCAGTTCCTGGGCGAGATCCCCAGCGACTGTTTCGAATCCAAGGACGCCACCGGCCGCCGGGCCTTGCCCGAGCCGACCGGCTTTCTCAACCCAAAACTGCAGAAGGCCGTCGACGCGGCTAAAGGCAAGTTGGCAGGTCAGTTCACTACCGGGGCGCAACTCAAGAAGGCCCAGGAGGGTGGCGATGACGCCGGCGAAGACTTCCCCGATGACGATGACTTCATCGAGGACAGTCTCGGTCGGATCCGTCGCCGACCGACCAAGGAAGCACCGACCGCGGCCGAGGTCTTGGGTGGCGATCCCTATGTACCCGGCGAAGCCGTGATCCATGCGGTGTTCGGCAAGGGCGTCGTCCAGGGCTTGCGCGGCCCGCAGGGCAACCGCGCGATCACCATCGCCTTCGATGAGCCGGTCGGCATCAAGGAGCTGCAGCTGGCCTTCGCCGCTGGAAAACTGTCCCGGCGGTAGGTCCATCGGTTGTTCACGTGATGAACAGGGATGGCAGCGACTGACGAGCGCTTGCGCTGAACTGCGTGGTGGAATTGCCGTCGCCGGCGGATCATCCGACCTTATGCAATACTCTCGCCGTCGCCTCGTATCGAGCTTGCTGCTGGTCGTCAGCGATCTGTCGCTCATCGTCGCCGAAGAGATTCCGGTCTTGCCGGTCTTGCCGGTCTTGCCGGTCTTGCCGGTCTTGCCGGTGACAGAGACCGAAGTCTCGCCGGTGACGGTAAGCGCCTCACGACTCGACACGCCTCCGCTCGAACAACCATACGCCTACTATCGCACCGATCGCGAGGCGCTTGATCGCGCCAATGCCAAGTCTCCGGTCGAAGCCCTCGATCATACCCCAGGCGTGTCGGTGCAGAAGACCGCCGGCAACCAGTCGAGTCCGTATCTGCGCGGTCTAACCGGCGAACAGACCCTGCTGCTCTTCGATGGGGTGCGTTTGAACCACGCCATGAATCGTGGCGGACCGAATCAGTACGCGGCGATGATCCCTGATACCGCCGTCGGATCGGCCGACGTTCTGCTCGGCAGTTCGGGCAGCGTGCAGGGTTCGGATGGCCTGACCGGCACGGTTGATTTCGTCCAGGCGAAGGCCGGTCGAGGGGTGACGACCGCGGCTTCGCCCTGGCTCTCGGTGCGCGAGCATACGGCCGATGGCGAACAGCTGCAGGCCGGCGTCGATGGCCGCAGCGGAGGCTTCGCCTACAGCGTCGATGGTGGACGGACCACGGCCCGTGACCGGCGCGGCGGTAAGGACGCAGGAGATCATCTCTTCGGCTCCGCCCAGGGTCAGCGCACCATCCCCAATTCCGGTTATGATCAGCATGATTTCGGTGGCCGGGTCGCTTACACAGGGCTTACCCGCCACCGATTCGAGGTCTCCGCCGGGCGCACCAGCCAAAGCGATGCTCCGCGTGCGGACGGCTATTTCGAGAACAGCGGCAACCCTGCGCGCATCGCCCGATACTACGACCCGCAGACCTTTGATTACGGCCATGCCCGGCACATCTTCGCTGGCAGCGCTGGCGTGCCACGGGTGCAGTCGACGCTGTGGTGGCACCGTCACAGCGAAGCTCAGACTCAGGAGGACATTCAGAACTTCGGTACCGCCACCCAGCGCTATCGCCGTCGCGAATGGGTCGACACCATCGCCACCGTCGGTTTCGATCTGCAGCTCACCAGCGTCGTCGGCGATCGCCATGCTTTGACGTATGGCGGGACCCTCTATCAGGAGCGCACCTCCAACAGCATTCAGCAGTACCGTTCGCCGGCTGGCAATACCAATCCCGGCTCGGCGATCTTCGATGCCGCCAATAGCAGCGCTGGCTTCACCACCGTTCCGGATGGCAGCCGCTACACCGGCAGCGGCGTCTTCCTTCAGGATCTGTGGACCCTGAGCGATCATTGGGATGTGTTGGTCGGCGGGCGGTGGAGCCGTTATGCCTGGAGCACCGATGTCACCGCCGATCGCGCCGGTTTTGCTACCGTCGGCAACACCACCATCGAGGACCATGCCCAGGCCTTCACCGGGAACCTCCGCCTCGGCTGGCATCCAGTCGATCCGGCGACGATTTTCACCGGCCTCAGTCAGGGCTTCCGGGCTCCCAACCTCTCGAACATCGCCGGCATCCAGAGCCGGGCTTCGAGCAACATTCAGGTCCAGGGCAAGGGTGACCTCGATCCCGAGAAGAGCCTGACCTACGAGATTGGCGCGAAGTACGCCGAGGAGCGCGATTCAGCGGCGTTGACCTTCTTCTATACGCAGCTGAAGGACCTCATCCAGGTCACCTACATCGACGTCAATGGTGATGGGCAGATCACCGCCGCCGATCAGGCGCGGACGGACAATGCCAACCGCGCCCATCTGGCGGGATTCGAGCTGGCGCATGATTGGGGGGTGATGTCCGAACGGTTGCCCCACGATCAACGCCTAGCGGTGTTCAACGTCGTCAATGCCACCACCGGGGAGGCCGATCAGGAGAATGCCCAAGGTCAGGTCGAGACGGTGCACATCTCGCGTGCCAACCGCGTTTTCGGAATGGGCGGCGTCACCTGGGAACCGGCGCCGGTGTGGTACCTCACTTTCCAGACGCGCTGGTCCATGGCCTATAAGGAGGTCAATCCCGGCGATGCTACGGATACCCGCCACACCACCTTCCAAGCGCTGGATGGCGATCCTGGTTCGATGCCGGGCTTCGCCGTGCTCGATCTCAAGGCCGGCTGGAAGGCAGGACGCAACCTGCGCATCGATGGCGCCGTCGAGAACCTGCTCAACCACACCTATCGCGAAGTCGGCAGCGGCATCGACGGCGCCGGGCTGTCGGGAGTGCTACGCCTCACCGCCCGCTATTGATGACAGCTTGCATTGTTCTGCGCTCCGTCTAACCACCTTTGAGGCTTCCCACCATGTTCAGAACTCTGACCCTCTCGCTGCTTGCCGGTAGTGCACTTCTGGCCGCCGACGCCCCGACTCTGCCTACTCTGCCTACTCTGCCTATAAAAGCCGAGGTCGAGGCGCTGATCACCAAGGGCCAAGCGTGGCTGGTGGCGCAGGCTCAGCCCAATGGCGCTTTCGTACCCGGTAAGAAATTCACCCTGGGCATCACCCAGCTGGCCACCGAGGCTCTTGCCAGCGCGCCGCTGGCGCTGCCGGTCACCGATCCGGTGATCGCCAAGGCCTTGGAATTCCAGGCGACCTTCAAGCAGAAGGACGGCGGTTTCTATGAGCTCGAAGGTACGCCGAACTACACCACCGCCCTCGCCCTCAACGTCTTCGCGGTGACCAAGACTGGCGACGCGGCAACTCGGCAAGCGGCTCAGAATTTCCTCTTCGGCATCCAGAACAATGACGCCAACAGCCCCGCGCAGGGCGGCATCGGCTACGGCTCGAAGGGTGCCGGTCACGAGGACCTTTCGAATACGGCCTTCGCCATCGAAGCCTTGAAGGGTTCGGGCGTGCCGGCCAGCGACGCGCGTCTGCAGTCGGCGCTCAAGTTCCTCGAAAAATGCCAGAACCTCTCGAGCGTGAACAAGGCTCCGTGGGTGAACAACGATGGCGGGGCGGTGTATGCCCCCGACGAGAGCAAGGCCGGCGGCAGCTGGAATCCTGATCAGGGCACGCCGCAAGAAGCGGCCAAGATGTTGAGCTATGGCTCGATGACCTACGCCTTGATCAGCTCGTACCTGACCTTGGATGTGGCCAAGGACGATCCGCGCGTGCATGCGGCCCTGCTGTGGGCCAAGCAGAATTACCAGTTCGAAGCCAATCCGGGCATGCCCGTCGGCCCGGACAAGAATGGCAAGCTCCGCGAGAAGCAGGGTCTGTTCTACTACTATGGAATGATGGCCAAAACATTCGATCTGCTCGATGCGCAAGCCTTCACCCTCGCTAATGGCAACCAGGTCGACTGGCGCGCGGACCTCTTCAAGACCATCAGCAGCAGGGCCATCCCGGGCGAAGGCGGCAAGGGCGTGTTCTGGGTCAACGCCGATGCCGAGCGCTGGGGCGAAGGCTTCCCGCATCTGACCACGTGCTACATGCTCAAGGCTCTCAAGCGCGTCCATTCGTCGCTGTAAGGGAGCCACCCGGCCCAGGCGCACACCGATGGTGAGCGTCGAGATTTGAGATTCCGGGTTCGAGTTGCTTATCGCTGATGCCTGAGGGCCAACGGACATCTGTCGGGAGCGATGAGGAAAATCGATCGGTAGAAGGGGAAACATTTTATTGTGCAATGAAACGCGCTCTATATGTTTAAGCGTCCTCATGCCAAGATGCGATCATTTATTCCAGCCGAGGTATTATCGTTTTCCGCGATCCCGGAGGTTGCTGGTCGGTTCTGGTCCGGAGTCCGTCTCTTCGGGACCTTCCCGGCAGGATCAGGCGAGCGAACCAGCCAGAGGTCCTCAATGGCCGTCGCGGGATGCCTTTTCCCTTCTCGAACTGATGCTCGTGGTGGGAATCTCCGGTTTGCTGATCGCCATCGCCATGCCCGCCATGACCAAGCTCAATGGTGTCGCCAAGCAGATGAAATGCATGCGGCATCAGCAGCAAATCGGGCTGTATGCCATGATCTATGTGCAGGATAATGAAGGGTTCTTTTTTCAAGGTAATAACATCTGGACGATTTCTTCGGATAAGGAATTCAAACCCCTGGTACGGTGCCCTGAAACGAAGAATCGTTTATGGACTACGACCACGGGTTTCAACGGAGCCTTCCTCGGCGGATGTATCAGTACCCCCGTGCTCAGCCGTCCTGCATATTTGTCGGAGATCAGATATCCAGATGAGACCGTGATGATCGGTGACAGCTATAACACCTCCTATTTGGAATACTTTGCCTGTGGGTCAGCTATCTATCCGTGGCATCAGAGCGGTTACAGTGCGAACGTCCTGGTCGTGAGCGGACGCAATGTCAAGATTCGCACTCTCAGTGCCTATAATAACACCGATATCTATCGACCGGTCATCCAGGGTGGTCTCGGAGACGCCCTCACCAATGGTCCCTGGCGGAACTTCACGTGGCATGACCGCAACTAGTGTTATGGTTGACATTTGATCATCGTTGCCGTGGCCGCCGGGTTAGATCAAGGAGGTTGCCCGGCGGCGTGAGGCTCTAAGTCAGGGAAGAACTCCTTCCGGTGAGCCTCGGCGTACGTCACCAGTTGCGCGTCGTTGATAGAGGCGAGAAATTCCTTATCGAGCTTGGCGAAGTCCGCGGATGAACCGTTCTGGGGGCCGAGCGCCCTGGCGAGGATTTCGGCTGGAGCAGGGAGGCCCATGGCACGGTAGGATTCCACCATGGGGACCAAGAGCGGGGGCACGTTGGCCAGCGCGGGATCACGCTCGATGCGCAGCCGTTCCTGCAGGCCGAGATTACGGATGGCGCTTTCCCCTTGCATCACGTGCCACAAGTGACGGGCAGGGGGACTGAGCACCGCCGCATCGACTTTGAAATCCTTGCCGTTCAGCATCAGGCGCCGTACGCTTTCCTGTTCCAATCGTGCCAGCAGTTGCGTCTCGGGCAGATTGGCCAGTTCCTCTGCGGTCAGCGCAGAAAAGGTGATGGTCGGAAACGGCGTGGTATCCGGCCCGAATACATCGAGGCCCCAGACCAATGCGGAAATGACCGCCAAGAGCAGGAAAATCGCTACGTGTAAGCCGATCGGACGGCGCTTCGGTGGCGGAGTGGCGTAGGTGTCAGAGCGCTTCGTTGGGTTTACGACGACAGCTTGGGTTTCCGTGGTTGCACGACGTTCGCCGTCGGTGATGGCTGCCATCCGCAGAACGGATTCAGCAACGGGTTGACGGTCGCTTGTACGCTTGCGAGCATTGGCCTCGGAGACCGCTTGCTGCCGGTCGCTGCTTTTTCGCACGATCCGGTCCGAGGTTTTCGAGGTCTTGGCCAGCGCATCGGCCTCCGGTATCACATCGCGGACCAGGCATCTGGCCTGGCTGTCGACCTCAGTAAGAGTATCGTCACCTCGAATCCGGCCCCGGCATATGAGGTCGCGCAGCTCATCGGCATGATAGGGGCCATTTATGCCGTGCTCGAGGAGGAGATGATAAGCCGGATCGACCTGCATGATTATCTTATCAACCATGCAGGTGGAGGTGCAAGCTGATGACGCGGCGAATCCCCGGCTCTGTTCGCAGTGCTCTCGCGTCTCCCAGCCGGTAGCAATGGGGCAGATCGACGTGAGGATCGTCAACAATATGACCCAGGATGCTTTGACTTCACAGGCGATGATTCGGGCCGTGGCGGCTATCCGCGCCGGTGGTCTGGTGGGCATGCCCACCGAGACGGTCTATGGTCTGGCCGCGGATGCCCTCAATCCGGCGGCGGTTTTGAAGATCTTCTCAGCCAAGGGCCGGCCGCGTTTCGATCCGCTGATCGTGCATATCCCCGATCCCGACTGGGCGTGGCAGATCGCCGAGCCGACGCCACGGGCGATGAAGTTGGCCGCCGCCTGCTGGCCCGGTCCATTGACCTTGGTGCTCAAACGTCAGGCGATGGTACCGGACGTGGTCACCAGCGGCCTGGACACCGTTGGCATCCGCTGTCCCGATCATCCGCTGGCGCGAGAGCTCTTGCGCATCTGCGGCACGCCACTGGCGGCGCCGAGTGCCAACGTCTTTGGTCGCATCAGCCCGACTACGGCCGAACATGTCCGCGAGCAGCTTGGTGATCTGGTCGATGAGGTCCTTGATGGCGGGCCGTGCCGAGTGGGTATCGAAAGCACGGTGCTGCTCACTGATCCTGCGCCGCTGATCCTGCGTCCGGGTGGTTTGACCCGCGAACGCATCGAGGAGATCCTCGGCGAGCCGGTGGCCATCGCCGGTCGCAGCGAGCGCGCCGGGCACTTGCCGCCTCAGGCTCCGGGCATGCTCGCCAGCCATTATGCACCACGAAAGCCGCTGACCCTGCGTGCACCGCTGGCGCCATGGCCGAGCGATCCGTCGGTGGGCATCCTGGGCTTTCGCGAAGGTCCTGCCGTGGCGCACCAGGAAGTCCTCAGTGTGCGTGGCGATCTGAGCGAAGCCGCCACCCGCCTGTTCGCTTGCCTGCGGCGACTGGATGCTTCGCCGGCGACCTCGCTGGTCGCCGAGCTGGTTCCTGAAGAAGGCCTCGGTGAAGGCATCAATGACCGCTTGCGCCGTGCGGCTGGCCGCGGCTGATCAGAGCGCGTGCTTGGCGTAAAGCCGGGGCAGCAATTGCGCCAAGTCATCCTCGCGCCATTCCTCGCCGCTGGGATCGTGCGGATGCTCGGGGATCTCGATGGTGGCGCCGGCGTCCATGGCCGCGTCCATGGCTTCGTGCACGACGTACTGAAAACCTTCGTAGAACCACACCTCCTCGGGAAAGGTGCGTTCCGCCAAACGTTCGGGATCGCGCAAGGCGGCCTCGTAGAGCGCGCGGCCCTTCATGATCAGGGCGGCGCGGAAATCCATGAAGGCATCGTCGGAGCAGCCGCCGCCGATGATGAAGGCGGCAGCCCACAGCGGCCAATGGTAGGCGCGTTGGATGGCGAGATCAAACCAGCGGCCGGCACTTAGGCATTCGGCCGGCGGCAGGCGTTCGAGCACCTGCCCGAGGTAGGTGCACTGGTCGTCGAGGTCATCGGGGTACTCGTTGCGAACGCGCTCGATGAGGGTCCAGAAGGAGGCTTCGTCCATGCGCCGTACCTTCGCATCCGGCACGCGCTGACAACGAGCCTTTTCCGGTTAGAGACTGGCGCGGTCGAGCATCGCACCGAGGAAGGTGCGTCGCCGTTTTTTACCAATCAGAGCATATTCCGGTTCGCCCCCGGCGAGCACCGCCGAGCAGTCATGGATGATCTCGTCGGTATTCTTGTAGCGTTTGTCCGGCTGGAAATCCATGGCATGGAGAATGATCTGAGTCAATCCCTTGGCATACGATGAGGATCCCAGGTTGAGGTGCGGAGGCTTGGTCGCGGTCATCAGATGCGAGAGGATCTCTTCGGAACTGCTGCCGTCGAACGGCGCCTTGCCAGTGGTCACATACCAGAACGAAGCCCCCAGGGAGTAGATGTCGCTGCGCGCGTCGAGCCCCTGATGGTGGATCTGTTCCGGTGCGAGGTAGCTCGGCGTCCCGGCAATCACATCATCGGCGGGCACATCGTTGGCGGGCACGGCCACGCCGAAATCGGAGATGCGGGGGTTGCCGTTGAGCTCCATCAGCACATTCGCCGGCTTGATGTCGCGATTGATGTAGCCGGCGTCGTGGATCGCGCCCAGGCCGGCGGCGCAATTGCGCAACAGCACGAGAGCGCCTTCGTCACGCATCGGTCCATGCTTGAGGATCTGGCTCTGCAGGTCGCCGCCGCCGATCAGCTTCATCGCCAGGTACGGACACTGCCCGACCACGCCGGCATCGTACAAGGTCACCACATTGGGGTGATCGATGGCGCCCATGATCCGCGCTTCACGCAGGAACTCATCGATTAGTTTTGTGCTAAAACCCTCGCGGGCGGCGTATTTCGGGCTGACGATCTTGAGCGCCACGCGGCGTTTGATGGAGTTGTGTTCAGCCTCGAAGATCACCCCCATGCCGCCTTCGGCGAGGATGTGGTAAAACGTATAATTGCCGAAGGCCTGCCCGATTCCCGAGGTCCCGCGGCGTGACGGAGATGAGTCGTCAGCCATGGTCCGATTTCGGGTGGTGACCCTGATCCTCAGCGTGGACAGCGTGGACAGCGGGGATCGTCCTGCACGGCCGTTCGGGGGACTTCACCAAGGAATTCTAGGAGTCGAGTTACTTGGTCGCAAGTACTTGTTTCCTTGTTCGCCGTGGGCGAGCCACCGTGGGGCTTGGCTTCATGCGGGAAATCCTAGGCTGCCACGATGTCCGACGTTGACGTCCTGACGGTTCCCGGGGTGACCGGTGCGGCTCCAGATGAGCCGGCGCTCGATCTCGGCTATACCGTTTCCGTCGACGCTTTTTCCGGGCCGCTGGATCTGCTGCTTTTCCTGGTCCGCAAGTCCGAGCTCGACATCATCGATATCCCGGTGGCGACGATCACCGATCAGTTCGTGGCCTTGATCGTGATGTGGCAGCAGCAGGGCGAGCTCGACCTCGAGGTGGCTGGCGACTTCATCCTCATGGCCGCGACCTTGATCGAGATCAAGGCTCGCACCATTGCCCCGCCGCCGCTCGAGGACGATGAAAAGGCCAGCGAGGAAGACGACGATGCGCTTGATCCGCGCGCCGATTTAATCGGCAAATTGCTCGCTTACCGGCGCTTCAAGGAAGCCGTCGGCCTGCTCACCCAGCTCGAAGCCGAGCGCCAGCAGCGCGTGCTGCGCCAGACTCGCGAGGAGATCCCCGAAGATCCGGAAGAGGCCGCCGGCATCGACCTCGGCGAACTCGACGTCACGCAGTTGAGCAATCTCTGGAACACCCTGCTGACGCGCATCGGTGGCGGGGGACCACGGACGGTGATGAAGGATGAGATGCCCATCGAGGGCAGCATCCGCAAACTCAGCGCCCGCGCGAGCGCCGAAAAGAAACTCACCCTGCGTCAGCTCTTTGCCGCCGAAGATACCTTGCAGGGCCGCATCTCGATGCTGATGGCGACGCTCGAATGCACGCGGCAGCGCATCGTCTTATCGCAGCAGCATGAACAGTACGCCGACGTCGAGATGAGCTTTCGTGAGGAGTCCGAGCGCGCGATCACGGTGCTGACTTTTCCGCCCGACGAGCCCGGGAAGAAGCGCCGCCGCCGGCCACCGTTGGTGACCTATCAGGCGGCCGTGCCGCTGCCCGCCGATGACCTCGACGAGACCAGCGAGGCCCCCGAGGAAAAGCACGAGACCGACGAAGAACGTTTCTTGCGCGAGCTCAACGAAGCCTGCGATCTGGACGGCGTCCTGGCACGGGTCGTCGATGTCGAGAAGGGTTTCCAGGCCTATTGGGACGAGCTGCATCCCCCGGCCGCGCCGGTGGTGGTCGAAGCCGTCGCGGTTGTGGCGGAAGCGCCGCCGGTAACGGTCGCAGAAAAGAATCCCGAGGTCGTCGCCGCGCCACTCATAACGCCGGATTCGGTGCCGAGCCCGTTGGAGGGGGTACCGACGGCGGAGGTCGCGCTCGCACCCGATGTGGCCGTCCAGGCATTGACGGTACCCGCGAGCGAACCCACCGCGGATCTCCCGCCTACGGATCTGCTCGCCGCCAGCGAGCTGCCGGTAAGCACCGTGGTTGAAACCGTGGCTGAGCCGGTGTCCGCCGAGCCCGTGGCCAGCTCTGGCGAATCACCGGCAAACACGCCATCGGCACCTGAATCCGTCGCGGCGGTGATTGCAGAGGAGCCGGTTGCTGCTGAACCAGTGGCAGTCAAATCCGTGGCCGTTGAACTGGCAGTAAGTGAGCCGGTGGCCTTGGAACCAGTGGCCACGGAACCAGTGGCCACGGAACCAGTGGCCTTGGAGCCAGTGGCCTTGGAACCAGTGGCCTTGGAACCAGTGGCCTTGGAACCAGTGGCAAGCGAACCACCAATACCGGCACCAGAGGTGACGGAGCCAGCGGCGATGGATGTGCCCGCAGAGGTGACGCCCATGGTCGAGCCCGAGGTGAGCACGCCTCGGGCTGACGTGGATCATCCTGAGGTCGTGGCCGAAACGATCTCCTCCGTTGAGACGATTGCCGAGCCTCTGGCTGAGTCCCTTGCTGAGCCGACGTCGGTGTCATTTGTCGAGCCCGACGTCGAGGCTTCTGTCGAGCCAGCAACCGTTGAGACGGTGGCCGAGGATGACACCGTCGCAGCCGAAGCGCCCGCGGCGCCCGTGGTTGAAAACGCCCATCTTGAAGATGCTCCGGTTGCGGAGCAGGGCAGCGAAGTCCTCGCGTTTGCGATCAGTCACGAACCCGTGATCAAGGTGGCGGTCGAGATCGACGACGAGGCTCAGTCGGCCATCTCCGACGAGATTCCCGAAGTGCCCCTGGCGGAGTATTGTGCGCCAGCTGACGCGATCAGCCTGCAATCGCCTGCAGACGATGTCCTGCCGCCCGCGCCGCTCGAAGAGCCTGTTGCCAGCAGCGACCAGGGACCAGCGACCAGCGACCAGCGACCAGGGACCAGCGACAAGGGACCAGCGACCAGTGACCAGGGACCAGGGACCAGCGACCAGGGACCAGCGACCAGTGACCAGCGACCAGCGACCAGCGACCAGGGACCAGTGACCAGCGACCAGCGACCAGCGACCAGCGACCAGCGACCAGGGACCAGTGACCAGGGACCAGTGACCAGCGACCAGTCTCTCCAGCCATTCGCCGAAGCTTTGCCACAGTTCCTAGAGCGAGTGAGCCCCGAGCTGGCGCCCTCGCCGATCAAGCACGACGGCCAGGTTCGTCGTCCGTGGTCGCGCACGTTGTGGGTCTTGCTGGCCGGCCTCACCGGCGGCACTTTGGCGGGTTTGTGGGTGAGTTCGCAGACGCCACCACCGCTACCGTTGCAGGTCGTGTCTCCGGCGCTGCCGGTGTCGTCGCTGCCTGTTTCGCTGCCGGTTTCGCTGCCCGTCTTGCTACCAGAGCCTCGCGTTCCCAGCGTATCGCCCTCGGCGGAGCTGCTGCAGATCGCCGAAGGACCGGCAACACAATGGTGCGCCTTCACGCCTACCTCGCCGTGGCCGTTGGCGGTGCCGTGGACGGCGTGCCTGCCCCTGCCGCCGTGGCCGACGACGTTGGAATCCTTTGCCCAGGCCCCGAGTTTCAGCGCTCTGCCGCCGGCGGCACTGGTCGTCGATCACGGTTGGACGTGGTATGCGGGCGGGTCCTGGCTGCCGCCGAGCATCCCGCGCGTCGTGCGCGTGGTGCCCGAGTTGGCTTTTGTCGAGCCCTTGGCGGTGCCGTCGACGGTCACGGGTTGGTTACTTACCCCGGATCTACGCTTGGTGCCGGTAGCCGTATTCGCACAGGACCTGGGCTGGACGGTGCTGGCCCAACCGGCCCTTACAGCGCCGGTGTCGCTGGTGGTAGCACTGCCGCCGGTCGTCCCGTTCAGCGCCGATGCACTGCCGGTGGAACTGCCGGTGGAACTGCCGGTGGAACTGCCGGTGGAACTGCCGGTGGAACTGCCCACGGACGTGCCATCCGTGGCTGAGCCCACCGTGGATCTGATCGAGGATTTCGAGGTCATGCTCTTCGGACCCGACTGGTCGCTCACCGTCGAGTCCGCCCCGTGACGGTGGTTGCCGCCGGCGCGGCACGCTGAAGCTGCTGCGCCATGTTGCGTCCGCCAATCGATATTCCGATGGGTCTCGGCGATCACCTCGATGAGTTGCGGCGGCGCATCATCTGGCCGGTGATCGTGGTGGCGGTGATCTTCGTGGTCGCCTTCGGCTTTCAGGCGCATCTGAAGGAGCTGATGCTCTGGCCGCTGCAGCGCGCCATCGCCATCGTCGGTCCCGAAGAAGCCAAGCTCGTCGGCCTGCCCATCGATGGCAACATGCGTATGCTGTCGGTATTCAGCCTCGCCGAGAGCGCCACCACCGCCGCCCAGATCAGCTTCTATCTCGCCTTGGCCTTGGCCGCGCCGCTGGTGCTGTGGCAGCTGTGGCACTTCGTCGCCGTCGGTCTGACGCGCCAGGAACGCAACCTCGCCTTCCTGTTCGTGCCTGCCGGGGTGATCATGTTCTACCTCGGGACGGTGGCCGGCTATTTCTTCGGCATGCCCTATTTTTACGCCTTTCTCATCGATTACACCGCTGGTGATACCACCGCCATCATCCAATTGCGGCAGTCCGAATACGTCGAGACGTTCTTCATGTGGACGGTGGCCAGCGGTCTGATCATGGACATCCCCTGGTTGATCATCGTCCTGGTACGCACCGGTTTGGTCACGCCAACGCAATTGTCCAAGGCGCGTAAGGTCGTGCTCCTCATCAACGCCATCGCGGCGGCGATGATCACTCCCGGCAGCGATGCCCTGAGCCTGCTGGCGCTGTTCGTGCCCATGCATCTGCTGTTTGAAATCGGCCTGCTGACGAGTCGTCTCTTCGTTCCCAAACCGCTCCCACCGCTTGAGATCGAACGTGACTGAACGGCGTATCGTAGTGATCAAGATCGGCAGCAATTCGCTGGTCGATAAACATGGAAAGCTCGATGCAGCCTATCTCGGGCGGATGGCGGCGCAGTTCGCCGCCGCCCATGCCGCGGGCTGGCAGCCGGTGCTCGTCACCAGCGGTGCGGTCGCTAGCGGCGTTAGCGTTTTAGGCCTCGCCGAGCGGCCGCCGGGCCTGCCCGAGCGCCAGGCGCTCGCTGCCATCGGCCAGGTGTCCCTGGCGCATCGCTGGGAAGCAGCCTTGGCCGCGCATGGCCTGGTCGCGGCCCAGGTGCTATTAACCTACGACGATTTCACCCACCGCGGGCGCTACCTGAATCTGGCCGCGACCTTTCGCGCCCTCTTCGAGTTCGGAGCGGTGCCGGTGATCAATGAGAACGATACCGTTGCCGTCGAAGAGCTGACCGTCGGCGACAATGATCGCCTCTCAGCGCTGGTCGCGACCCAGCTCGGAGCCGATCGCCTAGTGCTGCTGACCGACATCGACGGCATGTACGATGCCGATCCCCGCACCCATCCCGAGGCTCAGCGCCTGCGTGAGATCCCGGTGGTCACGGCCAAGGTCCTGGCGGCGGCCGGCGGTGCCGGCGCGCGTGGTCGCGGCGGCATGCGCTCGAAGATCGAGGCCGCGCGCTTGGCTAGTGGCGCCGGCGTCACCACCACCATCTGCCTGGCACGTGAAGCCGAGGTCCTGACCCGCGTCATCGCCGGCGAAGACCTCGGCACGCGCATCCCCGGCCGCGGCGACAAGGCCGACAGCCGGCGCCGCTGGCTGGCGGTGGCGCGACGGGTGAAGGGTCATCTGCATGTCGATTCGGGGGCGGCGGCGGCGCTGATCAGCAAGGGCCGCAGTTTGCTGCCGGCCGGCATCAACCGTGTCGATGGCCGCTTCGAACGCGGCGACACCATCGCCATCGTCAATGCCGACGGTGATGAGATCGCCCGTGGCCTGGCGAGCCTGTCGGCCGCCGAACTGGCCATCGTCGCCGGCAAGCGCCTGGATGCCGCCGCCAATGCCCTCGGCTACGCCCTGCCCAAGGCCGCCGTTCATCGCGACGATCTGCTGGTACTGGTGTGAACGAGGTGCGTCGATACGCCATGAAGATATGATCACCATGCGACCAAATTTTGACGATACCCGTAAGAGTCTGCGGTACTGAGCGAGTGGCGTAGGGAAGGTTTATAGGTCATAATCAACTATGGTCCCATCGATCACCAAACGTGTTTCCGGTAAAACTTCGCGTTGGTTGTATGCGACGCTGTGGTTGATGTTCGTCGGATACCTAGTGATCGTTGTCATATTCACGCGCAAAGCGATCGCCGACAGTCAGGAACAGCTCCTGGCGGCGATCGATCGCAGCCTGCGAGTGGGTACCAACCTTGTGGTGCAGGAACTTCCCAAGGATTTCCATGATCGGGCAATCTCTGCCGAGGGCATCGGTAAAGAAGAAGATGGCGCCACGATCCTCCGCCTTACACGTCTTGCCGACGACAACGGACTACATTATCTCTACGCCTTCGTCTTGGATGGCGATCTCGTTCGTTTGACGACGTCGTCGGCCACGGCCACTGAAGTCACCGAAGGCACCCAGTCCCACTTCTGGGATGATTATAAGGAAGCTCCCGAGGCCGCGGTCCGGATCCTCAGTACTCCCGAGATTGGACCGCAAGCGAGCAGTTATACGGATCGCTGGGGAACCTTCCGCTCGGTGTTCGTCCCGCATCGCTCGCCCACCGGCCGAATCTACGGCGTCGGTGCCGATTATTCCTTGGACGAGGTCAATGGCCGTCTTGCTCGTGCCACCAGGTCTGCCATCGCCATCAGCAGCATCATCGGCATGGCCGGATTCATGCTGGTCTTGGGGGTTCATCTGATCGCCCGCCGCCTGCAGCGCTCCACTGCCAGCCAGGCGCTGCTGGCGCAAGTCGCACAAGCAACCAGCAACGGGGTTGCCATCGCCGCTATCGATGGCGAGATCAAATGGACAAATCCGGCCTTCGCCCGCCACGGTCGCGGGCTTACCATTCAGCAGGTGCTCTCGCACCATGAGCAAGTGGCGGAAGCACTTGCCCACCGACGCGGGATGACCAGCGAGGGACAAGGGCCGGATCAGGGCTGGTTGCGCGCCGATCTACGGCCCACGAACAATGCCTGGATCCTCGTGTTGCATGATCTCACCGAGCACAAGCAGCTCGAGCAGGAGCTGCGCGCCTCGCAGCTTGCCGCCGAGAGTGCTACCGTCGCTAAGAGCGCCTTCCTTGCCAACATGAGCCATGAGATCCGCACGCCGATGAACGGGGTGCTGGGCATGACCGAGCTGCTGATCAACTCGGGATTGTCCGAGGAGCAGAAGGGCTACGCCAAGACCGTCCGCCGCAGTGGCGAATCCCTGCTCGCCCTGCTCAACGACATTCTCGACCTCTCCAAGGTCGAGGCCGGGAAGATGACCATCGAAGCCCTGCCCACGGATGTGATCCAGATCGTGCACGACGTCGTCGATCTCCTGCATACCCGTGTCGCCCATGGTTCGGTCGAGCTCCTCGTGCGTATCACTCCGCAGCTCGCAGCCGGGGCCATCACCGACCCGCTGCGCATCCGCCAAGTGCTTACCAATCTACTCAGCAATGCGCTCAAATTCACCAAGCGCGGTCATGTGCTGGTCGATGTCTCGGCGGAAGCTTGCGAGACTGAGAGGCGACGCTGGACGTTGCGCATCGAAGATACCGGGATCGGCATCACCAGTGCCCAGTTGGCGACGCTGTTCAAGCCCTTCACGCAAGCCGAGCAATCGATCGCCCGCAATTTCGGCGGCACCGGTCTCGGCCTGTCGATCAGCAAACATCTCGTTGAGCTCATGGGCGGACAGCTCGAAGTCAGCAGCACTCCGGGGATAGGGACGGAATTCACGGTGACCCTCGAGCTGCCCGACGCGGTCCTGGAGGAGGCTCCGCAGCCCGAGCTCGCGCGCCTCACCGGCGTACGTGTCCTGGTCGTCGATGACCACAGCATTAACCGCCGGATCCTCCTCGAGCAGCTCTCCTCAGTGGGGATGGATTGCCAGTGCGTTGATGGCAGCGGCCTGGCCCTGATCGAACTCGGCATCGCCGCCGGTACCCGGCGACCGTTCGCGGTGGTGATCACCGACTACCGCATGCCCGAGATGAACGGCGATGTCCTCGCCGAGACCCTCCGCGCGGACGTGAGCTATGGCAGCCCAGAACTGGTGCTCTACACCAGCGAGCCGTTGCCCAACCATGCGACCTGGATCCAGGAACATGGCTTCAGCGGCTATCTGGTGAAGCCGGCGCGTGCCGAGCATCTCCTCGCCCTGCTCTGCCGGATCATGGCGCCGGCCAGCGATACAAGCGGCGATGCAAGCGGCGGTACACGCATTGCGGTTCGTCCGCTGCAGCGCAAACAGCGGCCCAAGATTCTCGTCGCCGATGACAATCCCGTGAATCTCACCGTCGCACGGACCATGCTCGACTGGATGGGCTGTGAGGTCACCTGTGTCGCAGATGGCGCCCAGGCGGTGGCGGCGTGGCGCAGCGGCACCTGGGATCTCGTGCTCATGGATTGCCAGATGCCGGTCACCGACGGTTACGAGGCCACCGCCCAGATCCGCGCTGCCGAAACCGGCGGCGCACACGTGAAGATCCTCGCCGTCACCGCCAACGTCGACTCGGGCGATCGCGAGCACTGCCTGGCGTCCGGTATGGACGATCACCTGCCCAAGCCGATCACCATGGAGGGCTTGAGCCAAGCACTCGCGCATTGGCTGCCGCCGGAATGATTCCTGCCTGCAGGATCTATCTCCGACAGGCTCCAAGGAGCCTATCGGAGATAGGTTCCTAGCGTGAGCTGGTACGCAGCTGGCGTCCGCTGAGCAAGGGGGCGACCAGCGCCGTCCATCCGGTTTGATGCGAAGCTCCCAGGCCATGGCCGTCGTCGCCGTGGAAATATTCGTGGAAGCGCAACAGGCCCTGCCAGGCGGGATCATCCGCCCAGCGGCGATCGTTGCCATCGCACGGGCGCTGGCCATCGGCACCGGGGAGGAAGATCCGGCAGAGGCGTTCGCGGATCTCGGCGGCGGCGACATTGAGGGTGACCTGTCGCCCCGAACCGCGCGGCAACTCGACCGTGACGCTGGCGCCGTAGAAGCCGTGGTAGCGTTCGAGGGCTTCGATGAGCAGGACATTCAGTGGAAACCACACCGGCCCGCGCCAGTTGGAATTGCCGCCGAAGAGTCCGGTCTGCGATTCGCCGGGAACGTATTCGACACGCAGCTCGCCTTCGGCGGTGCTGATCAGTGCCGGGGCTGCGCGATGCGCCTGCGACAGCGAGCGGATGCCGAACGGTGAAAGGAATTCGCGCTCGTCGAGAACCCGCGCCAGGACCCGTTGCAGGCGTTCGCGTGAGGGGATGGCGAGTAGCTGCCGCGAGGCGCCTTCGCTGCCGGTCTCGAGGTAGGCGAGGTGCCGCGCGAGATCGCCACGGTAGGTCTTGAACCACTTCAGGCGTTTGGCGAATCCCGGCAGTTCGCGCAGGGCCTCGTCGGTGATGATCACCGAGGCGAACAGCGGGATGACGCCCACCAGCGAACGCACCGGCAGGGGCATGCTGCCGTGCTCGTTGCACAGGTGATCGTAGTAGAAGCCGTCGCCCTCATGCCACAGGCCGCTGTCGCCGAAGGCATTCATGGCGTCGGCGATGGCGATGAAGTGCTCGAGGAACTTCGAGGCGATGTCCTCGTACGGCGGACGATGGCGGGCGAGTTCGATGGCGATGGTCAGCATCCGCCCGGCGTAGAAGGTCATCCACGCCGTGCCGTCGGCCTGCGCCAGCCAGGTGCCCGCCGGCAGGGGCTGCGAACGGTCGAAGGCGCCGATGTTGTCGAGGCCGAGGAAACCGCCGGCGAAGAGGTTGCGGCCCTGAGGATCCTTGCGATTGACCCACCACGTGAAGTTCAGCAGCAGTTTCTGGAAGACCCGTTCGAGGAAGTCGAGATCCTTCGCACCACGCGCGCTCTCTTGGCGGTAGATACGCCACGCCGCCCAGGCATGCACCGGCGGATTGACGTCGCCGAAGGCGAATTCGTAGGCCGGGATCTGGCCGTTGGGATGCATGTACCACTCACGCAACAGCAGCTCGAGTTGGGCCTTGGCGAAGTGCGGATCGACGGGCGCGAAGGCCACGGTGTGGAAGGCGAGATCCCAGGCTGCATACCACGGGTACTCCCACTTGTCGGGCATGCTGATGACGTCGCGATTGAAGAGGTGTTGCCACTCGGCATTGCGACCGTGCTTACGGGCGGCGGGCGGCGCCGGTTGATCGGAATCGCCATCGAGCCAGTCCTTGATCACCAGGTGGTAGAACTGCTTCGACCACACCAGGCCGGCCCACGCCAGGCGCGCGATGCGCGCGCGCTCGGGGTCGATTTCCGCCGGCAATACGGCGGCATAGAAAGCGTCGGCCTCAGCTTTGCGCAGCGCCATGGTGCGCGTGAAATCATCGCCGAGATCCGGCGCGACGCCGTCATCCGGGCACAGGCGCAGGCGCAGCTCGATGGTCCCCGCCGCCGGGATGCTGAGGTGATACCAGGCGCCGGCCTTGGTCCCGCGCAGCTTGGGATTCACCGCCGTAAGCTCGCCGTGCACGATGCGCCGATCGAAGGCATCCTTGACCCACGGCGAGCTGTTCTCGACGCCATGGAGGCGCTCGTGGTTGGTCTCGTTGTCGGTGAACAGCCACTCTGGCGCGCCGGAGACCGCCAGGCGCATGGCGCCGAGGGTCTCGTGGCGGATGGTCAGCGTCCCGTCCTTTTCCAGGGCCAGGATCGGCTTCAGGCTGCAGCCTTCGTGGGTGCAGCCCCACGACCAGGTATTCCGGAACCACGCCGTGGGTACCACGTCAAGCTCGGCGGGTTCCGAGCTGTGATTGATCAGGCGCACGATCCAGCACAGATCATCGGGCGTCGCCTTGGCCCATTCGACCTCGACATCGACGAAGTCGCCGGCGTCGAAGATGCCGGTATCCTCGAGTTCGAACTCGGGCTGGTCCCGACCGCGACGGCGGTTCTCTGCGAGCAGTTGTTCGTAGGGGAAGGCCGCCAGCGGATAGCGGTAGCGGGCCTTGGCATAGGACGCCGTCGGCGTGGCGTCGAGGTGCCACCAATGTTCCTTGACGTCCTCGCCATGGTTGCCCTCGGCGTTGGTCAGGCCGAAGAGACGCTCTTTGAGGATCGCGTCCCGGCCGTTCCACAGGGCCGGCGCCAGACACAGGCGGCATTCGCGATCGGTGAAGCCGAGCAGGCCGTCCTCACCCCAGCGATAGGCTTGACTGCGCGCGTGGTCATGGGTCACGGAATCCCAACAGGTGCCGTCGGCGCTGTAATCCTCGCGCACCGTGCCCCATTGGCGATCGGAGACGTAGGGCCCCCATCGTTTCCAATTCGTGCCCCGCGCCGCGTCGTCTGCGAGACGCTGCCTTTCCGGGTCGGGTTGCACGGATGTATCAGGCGTGGCCATACAGCTATGATGCTATCAAAAAGCCGGCGACGCTAAGAGTCTCTCGGGAATAGATTCGGTCGGCTGACTCAGTCTCGTACGGCAGCTCCAAGGCGGAGGAGTGCGCCACATAGCAGGAAGCCTCGCCTCAGCTGCTGATCGGCAGGATCCCCGGCACGAGGCGCGGATCGCGCGCGGTCCACAGTACCGGCCGTGTCAGATCGGTGGCGATGACTAGGCGCTGCGCTTCGATCCATACGCCATGTGGCTCGGCGCCGAGGAGCAGCAACTGATCCGCGAGCTCGTCGGCGCAGCCCCAGGCGGCGGCGAGGTGCTCGGCGCGGGGCGGCGGCAGGTCGGGATGCGGCACCCAGTCGCGGGTCGGATCGGCGAGGTCTTCGGGCCGGGCCACCACCGGTTCATGTGTCGACAGGCCGGCGGGGATCAGCCAGCCGGCGCGGCGTGTGAGGATGCGGATGCACGGCCCCATGCCGCCCTGGGGCAGGACCTCCTCGCGCACTGCCGCCACCAGCACCAGTCCGGCCGGCAGGGGGAACCAGCGCCGCAGGACGGTGCGCCGTCCATCGCGGACGATCGCCAGCACCGCCGCCACCGGCACGGGTACCAGGACATCATCGACGAAGGGCAGCTCGCTGCGCACGTCGCGCCACGGCTTACCCGCGACGTGCCGCAGTTCAGCGCCAGGAGCGCCATCCGGCACCGGCGAGCCCGGGAGCGGCTGCCACACCGCGCCGCCGAGTAGAAGCTGAAAGGTGGTCTCGCCCGAGGTACTGCCGGGGCTACGACGCGGACGCGCCGTCGTCGGCATCGCGGTTGCCGGCGCCCGGCGCGGCGCGCTCAGCAGCGAGGTCTGTACCGGGGTGCGTGCGACGATGCGCAGGACCCCGGCGGGCACGCCTTCCGAGACCAGCCAGGCGAGCCATCGCCGCTGCTTGGCACTGAGCTGATCGCTCGGTGATTTGACCTCCCAAAAGGCCACGGTGTCGTCCTTCCACATCACCAGGTCGGGCAGGCCGCCGGCCTCATGCGGCGCGTCCAGCACCCGCAGCAGCAAGGGCACCAGCACGCGCAGGGGCAGGTGCCGTAGTACCGCCGTCAGGGCTTCCGGGCTGGGTGCGCTCATGAAGCCCGGCAGGGGTTCATGCGCCCGGCGCAGGGCCGCAGTCAAGGCCGCTTCGCGATCGCGGATCAGCGCCGCCGCTGCTGCTCGCAGCGGCCGATGGCGGCGCGCGCCATAGCCCCTACGGCCCCAGTCCAAGGGCGTCGCCTGCAACGGCGCGCACCACGGCAGCGGTCCGGCGGGATGCAGATCGAGGACCAGATACGCCACCGCCAGCCAGAACCCGCCTTCGGCATGCAGCCCCTGCCAACCATCGGCGGCGAGTCGGCGTAGGGCGAGAGCTTCGACGCTTTCGCCATCAGCGACCACGCGTGCTCCGCCGTGATCGAGCCAGGCATCGAAGGTCCGCGTCGACCAAACGTTTTGCCGGCGGACGCGTTCACCGCGCGCACGCGCCGTCCACGCCGCGCGTTCGACCTCGCTCCACAGCTGCCAGGTGCCAAAGGCCCGCGCCAGGCGATCGGCTACCGGTCGCGGGCTCCAGGCGGCATGCAGTTCTTCCCAGACCTGGCGCGCCAACGCCGGCGAACAAGGGGCGCGGCGCAGGGCGCGGCGGGCGGCGCGCTGCTGCGCCAGCGGCAGGGCCTGCTCGGCGACGCATTCGGCGAGCAGCCGTGTCCAGTGATGTGCCGCACTCAGGTAGTGCCAGCCGAGGTGCAGCGGCTGGCCGGCACGCGCCTCGACTTCGGCCAGGGCCCGGCGGAAGATCACCGTCGGTGGCTGCGCGCTGCGCGTAGCGCGGGCCTGGCGAGCAGCGAGGTAGTCCTCGGCAGCGCTGCGCGAAGCCCAGGGCAGGGTGCCGAGCAGATGTACGCGTTCGCCGGCGCAGGTCTGCGCCAGGGGCGAGCCCGCCGGCGGCACGATCTGGCCGAGGTCGATGCGTGCCAACAGGCTCAGGTCATCATCGCTGGCGAAGGCCGCCAGACGCGCGAGCGCGAACCAGCGTCGGGCGCGTTCGGGAATCCACGCGAACGGCCCGCAGCGCGCGAGCTCGGCGATGCGCTGCGGATCAGCAAGGACGGTGCGCTCGACTTCCGCGCGGGAGCCGCTCAGGGCGAGCTCGTCGAGAGTGATGGTGGCGAGGACCTCGGCGGGCTGCTCGGCGGGAAGGACCGGCGCCAGCCAGCCGAAGGCTTCGAGAGTGCGCAGCTGATCGTCGGTCAATTCGAGATCGCGGCGGCGGAAGACCACCCGCGTGCGCTGCAGCCAGCGCGCCAGGGCATCGCCAGAGGCTTCATCGAGGGCCACCACGCCGGCCGCCAGATCGAGCTCGGCGGAGCTCCACCAAGTCGGAGCATTGCTCAGCGCACCACGCAGCACCCGCAGCAGATGGGTACGAGGTGACGCCATGCTCAACCTACCGTCGCCAGCCCCGGCAGGCAGGTCAATGACCTTCCCCAGGGGCCGCTGGAAAAAACCCTATAAAAAAACCCAAGGCTTTAAGGGCCCTGGGTTTCCGTCATGGTGGGCAATACAGGATTCGAACCTGTGACCCCTCGCGTGTGAAGCGAATGCTCTAACCGCTGAGCTAATCGCCCATGATCTCGGAGGGGCGAAAAGGTAGATGCCCGGGCTGAGGGCGCAACTGGAGATTTGGGCGGGGGGACAGCGACTGTCAGGGCTCATCGTTGGCCGGTTTTGTCGGCGGCATTGAACACCATGGTGAATTGTCGAAATTCGGATGGCACACTCACTGCCGGAAAAGCCAAACTCAAAGCCATGACCATGACCCGCACCGTTGAACCGCGACCGCTGCCGGCGCGCATCCTCGATCCCATCGATCGTGTTTCCGAGATCCTCTTCGGCCTGTTCATGGCCCTGACTTTCACCGGGACGTTCAGCGTGGTGACTGCTGACCGGAATGAGGTGCGGACCATGATGATGGCGGCGATCGGCTGCAATGTCGCCTGGGGCCTGGTCGACGGCGTGATGTTTGCACTCCGTAGTCTGGTCACCCGCAATCGCGAAGCATCCTTGGTGCGCGAGGCTCAAGCACCTGTCGGACCGGTGCGGCTCGGGCGCCACGAGTTGCTCGGTGCGCTTGGGGTCTTCTTGCTCGTCGTGGCTGCGACCTTTCCGCTGATCCTGCCCTTCGCGGTAATTTCCGATCTTTATCTGGCCAAGCGGATCTCGAATGCGATCGCGCTGCTCATGCTCTTCGCCTGTGGGTATGCCTGGGGGCGATATGCAGCGATGAGTCCGTTCCGCGTCGGCGCAGTGATGGTCTTCATCGGTTCATCGATCACGGTTGTGGTCATCGCCCTCGGCGGCTGAACGCGCTTTCATTTCCACTTCATTTTCACTTCATTTCCACTTGAATTAGGCTCGCGTCCTTGGGCGCTATGGTTGGCGCGGTTGGATCGTTAGCAGAGTGACGCTCACTTTCCACTGGCCATCGCTATCAGCCTGCACAAGGAAGGCCATGGTTGCGTAATCCTTGATGACTGGCGATAGCGGCGGCCTAGAGCTTTGTGCCATGTCCATCTTCGCTTCTTCCTCACCCTGCTCGCCGATCCTGGTCCTGCATGGCGGCGTGTGCTCACGACTGCCTGACGCCGCGTATCGGCTGCGGGCCGAGGCGACCTTGCGCGCCGCCCTGACCGCGGGCATGGCGGTGCTCGCCGCTGACGGTTCGGCGCTGGATGCGGTGCAGGTGGCGGTGGCGGTCATGGAGGACTCTGGTGATCTCAATGCCGGGCGCGGCGCGGTGCGTGATGCCGAGCAGCAGGTCCTGCTCGACGCCATGCTCATGTCGGGGGCGACGGCGGCGATCGGGGCGGTGGCGGGCGTACAGCGCGTGCGCAATCCCATCGCCCTGGCGCGGCTGGTGCTCGAGCGCACACCGCATGTGCTGCTCATCGGCAGCGGGGCCGAACGCCTTGCCGATCATCATGCCCTTGAGCGCGTTGGAGATGATTACTTCGGGGCCCCGCCACCGGATCAGCCACTGGCCCACGGCACGGTCGGGGCCGTGGCCCTCGACCGTGGCGGCCGGCTCGCCGCCGCCACCAGCACCGGTGGTACCACGGCCAAGCTGCCTGGGCGGGTCGGTGATTCGCCGGTGCCGGGAGCGGGGACGTGGGCCGATGAAGAATGCGCGGTGTCGGCAACTGGCGTTGGCGAATATTTCCTGCGCTGCGGCTTCGCCCATCGTGTGGCATGGTCGGTGGCGGCGGGCGAAACCGTGACCGCTGCCACCGCGGCCGCCTTGCAGCGCGTGATCGCCCTGGGCGGATGGGGCGGCGCGATCGCCCTGACGCGCAGCGGGGCGCTGGCAATGCCCTTCGCCGCGGCCGGCATGTGGCGCGCGCATCAGCGCTTGGGTGACCCTGCGGTGGTCGCCTGCGGGCCGGACGCGGCGTAGGAGTCTATCTCCAACTAGGTAAGTGCTCGCAGGCGCAATCCGTCCGGCGGCACCCCACTCAGGTGTGGACTGGCCCACCGCGCTTCAATACTGCCCGCCCATGACTCTCGCCGGTTCCTTACAAGCGCCACTTACGCCTACGCGGGCGGTCGCGCGTCTCTGGCCGGCAATTCTGCTGACGTTCATCACCGGCATGGGTTTCACGTCGCTGAAGTTCATCCTGATCACCGAGATCGCCCTCGACTATCGTCCTGAGACCCACGTCCCTCTGCCTTTCGAGCACCTTGAACGGATCCTCCAGGCCTGCGTCGCCAAGGGCAATCTCGCCGAGGCCGTCGGTCAGGGCTTGGCGACGATGCTGACCTTCGGGGTGCTCATCGGCTTCGCGATCAATTCGCCGTTGGCCGGAGCCTGGCGGGTGGCGCCGTTGTTCGCCCTGTCCTGCGCCATGGTCGGCTTCGGCATCCTCGCGAGCACGTTCTTCAATCCCTGGCCGATCGCCTTCATCATCGGCCTGGCCTACGGCACGGCCTGTGCCGCGCGCGGCAAGGTCATCCCCTTGCTGGCCTTCGCCACTGGTCGGCACAACACCCAGGTCAGCGGCTTCATCAACGCCGCCCTGGTCGTGGGTCTGCTGGCAGGGACCATGTTCGGCAATGTCCTCGGCGATGTCTTCGTCAAGAACAAGCTCGCCCTGGCCTGGGTCGCGCCGTGGATGGCGCACGTCCTGCTCGCGGCCTTCATGGCCGTGGCCACCTGGATGAGCTACCTGGTGCGCGTCGAAGATCCGCATCCGACGCCGTTCCGCCAAGGTTTCCGCGAATTGGTGGCGGGCACGGTGCAGATGTGCCGCCAGCATTGGGCGCTGCTGGCCGGCGGGGGTCTGATCTGGGGCATAGCTTCTGGGGCGAGTCTGGCGGTGTTCCTCTATGGCGTCGATGATCTCGGTCTCGACCAGACCATGGCGGCCTCAGTGGCCCTGTTCGCCGCCGTCGGCGCCATCCTCGGCAACCTGGCTTCGGATTGGCTCGACCGGCGGCGCTATGTGATGACCTGTCTGGTGCTGTTGGCAGTCGGCATCTGGGCTTTTCCGCATGTCGTCGGGCATTACCAAGATATTGCCGGCGGTTATCCGGCGGCGGCGGTGATGATGGTCATCGTCTCCTTCCTTTTTGCCGTGCCGGCCAATGTTCTCGACGCGCACTTGCTGTATCTGACCGCCAAGGAGGGCCACGCCGGTCGCGGCTCGACGGTGATGAGCCTGATCCACAACGTCTTCATCCTTGCCACCGGCTTCACCCTGTCGGTGCCGTTGTTCCTTTCGTGGATCACCGCCGAGCAGCAATTCCTGATCATGGCCATCGTCTCCTTGGTGGCGATGTGCGTCACCGCCTTCGCCAAGCTCAAGCGCCAGGATACGTGAGCTCAGAGCTGAGCTGTGCTGAGTCAGCTGAGTCAGCTGAGCTGAGATGAGCTGAGCTGAGATGAGCTCAGCTCAGTTGAGCTCAGCGGCGATCCCACCAGGTCAGCATGGCGAGGCCCAGGCAGAGGCAGGGGATCACCGCCACCAGCAGACCAAGGATCGCGAACATCCCGCTGTCGCTGGCATTGATTTGGAAGGCGGTCAGTTCGGCATCGGGGATATCGGTGGCCGCCGTGCGCCGTGCCAGCCAGGTGGTGGCGCGGCGCAGCAACTGCTCATTGGCGAAATTGGTCTGCGCGAGCACTGCGTCGCTGAGCGCCTGGCGACTGCCCCACACCACCAACCGTCCGCCGACATTGGCGCGCACGCTGTCGGCGGCGGGCTGGTATTCGATGGCGCAGGCCAGGGGCAGCGAGGGTTGCGAGGCGAGATCCGTCGGGGTCGCCAGGGCCTGGGCGCGGGGTTTCGCCCAGGAGTCTCCGGGCACGCTGCGCAGCAGCGGTTCGGCGAGGAACGGCTGCGTGCCCAGGCTGCGGTAGCGTTGCGCCAAGGCCTGGCCGCCGGCCGATTGCGGGTCGGGCATCAGCGGAAAAACCGGTGAGGTCCACGGGCTCAGCAGGGGGATGCCCGCGGCCAGCAAAGGTTGAGTGATCGATTGCGTGGGATTGAGCAGCATCCCATCCAAGAGCAGATTGTGATGCGGGAATTCCGCCTCCTGACCGACAAAGTGCTGGCGCAGACTGACCGTGATCAGTCCCGGGTTGCCGTCGGCGGCACCGGGGTCGCCCTGCACCGGCGGCGCGCCAAGGCTGAGGCCATGCTGGCGCAACCAACGTACCAGATCATCGGGGGCGCGGTCATCCGCCACGATCAGGGCCCCACCGCCATCCTGCAGATGATGCGTGAGCATTTTGAGATCGCGCTCGCCGATGGACCCGGTTGGTCCGGCGATCACCAGCACGCCGTTGGGAGCCGGCGGTTGCGGCGTGCTCGCATCCAGGCGCGAGACTTCGAAGCCGACCAGCGCCAGCGAACGCGCGAGGAGATTGGCGCCCTCGCCGGGCGGGCCCGCCTCTGGCCGTAATTCACCATGGCCTTGCAGCAGATAGGCAGGCGTGAGTTCGGTCTCGGCGAGCGTGACCAGGGCCCCGCCGACTTCGCGCTGCAGGACCAGGCGGGTCGCCGGCGTCAGCTCGATAGTGAAGGCCCGCGATCCGCGGGTGACGTAGAGCGTGCCGGGCTGGGCTTCATTGAAGCGTTCACGGAAGGCGGTCACCAAGGGCTTCTGCAGCTCGGGATCGAGGCGGCGGAAGGTCACCTTGGGCGTGACGCTGCCCATGCGCGTGACCAGGGCGGTGATCGGCGCCAGACGCTCGCTGTCGTCACTGTTCCAGATGCCGACCAGTTCCACCGGCTCCTGCTGGTCGAGCAGCAGGCTGGTCAGGCGTGGGCTCAAGGTGAAGCGCCGATCGGCGCTCCAATCCATGAGCACTCGGCTGCGATCGGCGGCGGCGGTGAGCACCAACAGCACCAGCAAGGTCAGCAGCGTACGCCCGCCAAGCGAGCCGAGGCGCTGTCCGATGCTGGTGCCGGAAGCCGCTGGCTTGGGAGCTGGTGTGGATCCAGGTGCGGGCGAAACAGGTACCGGGGACTCAACCATGGATTCTCCGTGCCCTCAACGAAGCGTGGGCCAGCACCAGCAGGGCGCTGGTCGCCGAGATGAAGAACATCACGTTGCCGAGGCGGACTTCGCCGCGGAAGAACGGCCCGACGCGGGGCGTCAGCCCGATCGCCTGGCCGAGCCCACCAAAGAACGCGGCCTGCTCCAGCATGCCGAGGATGATGAGGATGGCGATCACCGCGAAGGTGATGACATAGGCGGCGATGGGCGTATCGACGAGCAGGCTGATCCAGATGCCGAGGGCCGAGAAGAACGCGCATACCAGGATCAGTCCGAGGTAGCCGGCGAGCAGATGCGGCACCTGCACGGAGCTGATCAGCATGAGCACGATGGGATGGGCCACGGTCGCTGCCACCAGTGCGAGAAGGACGCCGAGGACCCCGCAGAACTTCCCGATCACGAGGTGCCATTCGCGGATCGGCGCGGTCAGCAGCAGCTGCATGGTGCCTTGGATGCGCTCACCGCTGAAGCTGGTCATCGATAGGGCCGGGGCGAGCAGGGTGAGGAAGAAGATGCCGGAGTACAACGCGGTGACGAACAGCGGCGAGTTGGAGCCCGGCGTGCCGTGCACCTGGTAGAGGCCCCAGACGAACATGCCGTTGGTCAGCGCGCACCAACACGCCAGCACCAGCCAGGCGAGCGGCGTGGTGAAGGCCTGCAGCAGATCGCGTCGGCAGATCGTCCAGATGATGTCCATCAGCGTGCCGCCTCCAGATCGCGGTTCATGGCATCGAGAGCAGCGGCGGCGGCGCCGGCCCAGTCATCGGTCTTGGCACTCTGCCAGGCGGCGATGATGGCGCGGCTGGAATTCACCAGCACGCCCCGGCCATCGCTGCGTTTGCCAGCCAAGGCATCGGCGGCGCTGCCGCCCTGGGCGCCATAGCCGGGGACGAGAAAGATGGTCTCGGGCATCAGCTCGCGCAGACGCTTGGCCTGGGCGGGATAGGTCGCGCCCACCACCGCGCCGACGTCGTTGAGACCGCATGCACCCGTGCGCCCACGACCCCAGCCGGCGACCAGGGTCGCCATCGCTTCCATGAGCGGCGTGCCGTTGGCGAGCGCTTGATCCTGGAGTTCACCGGACGACGGATTGGAGGTCTTCACCAGCACGAAGACGCCGGTGCCGTTTGGCGCCTTGCCGAGGAAGGGGGTCACGCCATCGCTACCGAGGTAGCCGTTGATGGTCAGCCAGTCCGCGCCCATGCCGGGGACGCTGGCGCTCTTCAGGCCCGGCGCGGCACCGAGGAAGGCCTGCTGGTAATGTTCGGCGGTCGAGCCGATGTCGTTGCGCTTGCCGTCGGCGATCACCGCGATCCCCAGTTTACGGGCATAGGCGACGGTCTGCTCAAGGCAGCGCAGGCCTGCCGAGCCATAGGCTTCATAGCAGGCCAGCTGCGGCTTCACGGCGGCACAGCGACCTTGGATGGCATCCAACAAGGCGAGGTTGAAAGCCAGGAAGGCGGTCGCCACGCCAAGGGCGGAGTCGCCATGTTCGGCGTGGATATCATCGATCAGCGCCGCCGGCAGCAGGGCCGGACGGGGATCGAGTCCGACGCAGGCGATGGAGCCTGTTTCATCGATGGCGGCTTGCAGGAGATCGGCGGCGTGAGGCATGGGGTGGTGCACTGGTAAGAGGTAAACGGATGAGAGCTGAACGGATAAGAGCTAAACGGATGAGGATCAGGTGAGGGCGTCGGCACAGGCGGCGATGATCCTGTCCGGCGCGAGCTGTGATGGACCTTGCGAGGCGAGCAGGCAGGTGAAGCCGATCTTCTCGGCCCCGGGCCGGGCGGTCCAGGCGACGTCCGGCTCCTCGGTGCGGAGCTTGGCGGCGAGCCCGCCGAGTTCCGGCCAGGACACGCTCGGCAGATCGACGGTCTTGGCCCACGAATGCCTTGGAGCCGAGAAATCGACGATCAGACCAGCGCCGGTGTCCTCGAGCAGCAGCTGGAAGAGCTGTGGGGCGATCGCCGTCGAGAGCGCGATCAATGGCTGATCGTCGGGAGCATAGACGCCGAGGAAGGTATCGCTGGCATGGCCTAACTGACGTTGCCAACGCACCACCGCAATGCGGCCATGGATTTCCGGCGGCGTGTGGCGCAAACGCTCGATCGCCGCCACGGCTTGGCGGCAGGCCAGATCACGTTCGTCCTTGCCGGGCAGGTCATCCCTATTCACCAGGGCCTCGCCGTCGGCGACCATGGTCTCGAGGAGGCGTTGCTCCCAGCCCGCGCCGCCGGTTTGCGCGCTGCGGATCAGCTGGTGCAGGCGCAGCATCAGACGATAGCCGGCCTCCCCGGTCCAGATCGTGAAATCGCTGGCGGTGGCGGCGGCGATGAGGATCTCGGCGTGTGAGCGGGCGAGCGCCGGCCGGCAGGCGCCGAGTACGCTTAGCAGCCCATCGGCATCGATATGATTATTGCACACCACCGGAAACGGCTGCAGCCAGCGCGCTTCATCGCTCGCCGCCTGCACCAGCATGGCGGTGGAGGTATCGGCAGCGAGGGCCGCGGGCGTGGTGTGATCACCTTGCCAATGGCTGTAGATCGCCCGCGCTCCGGCCACCGCCCCATCGACTGCCAAGGCCTCGGTGGGGGCCGTGGTGCCGAACGGGACGAAGCGTGGGATCACTTGCCGCGCAGCAGCTTGGCCTCGGTTGCTACTGCGTCGTCACCAGTGGCCAGGCGCTCATAGATCTTGGTCGCGACTGCGGTCTTGCCTTGGGCCGCCGCAGATTTGCCGAGGTACAACAAGGCCATGCGGGCTTCCTCGGAGCCCTTGCGCACGCGCATGAGCTGGGCGTCGGCATCGCTGGCGCGGCCGAGCGCCAACAGCGCCTTGCCATGTTCCAGACGGGCGGCGTCGGTGCGCAGTTCCGGCGGCAGGGCATCGCCGATCGCGACCACCGCGGCGGCGTCGCCGGCCTTGGCGAGCATCGCCAGTTCCTCGGCGACGGCGGTCTTGGAGACCGTGCTGTCGTGCAGGCGGAGGTAGAGGCTCAAGGCGCCATCGACGTTGCCGTCATCACGCAGCGCCCGCGCCGCGGTCAGCTGGTTGTCAGCGCCGGGACTGCTCAAGAAGCTGGTGTTGGCGGGGACCGTGACCGTACGCGTGGTGGTGGTCGGGGCGGTGGCGACAGGCGTGACCGGAGCAGCTTTATCGGCGCTTGCCGGGGTGCCAGGAGCAGCGGTGCCAGGTGCGGCGGTGCCAGGAGTCGTCTGGCCGGCAGCGTCGACCGCCTTGGTGTCTTCAGGTTTCAACAGCGGCTCAGGTGCGGGCTGGACATCGGCCAGCGTCGGCAGGCTGCCGACGGCGGCAGCGAGGGCCTTTTCTGGATCCGGTGGCTGGGGCAGGGTGACGCTCTTGGCCAGCGAGGGCGCCTGGTTGCCGGCGACATCCTTGGCGACGATGCGCAGCTGGACCGTGCCGTCCTTGGTCTTGCTCGGCAGGGCGAGCTTGGTGCTGCCGGTTGCGGGAATGGTCTGCGCGGTGGTGAAGGTGGCCCCGCCATCGCTCGAGGTCTCAAGCGTGGCGCTGGCGAAATTGGCATCGGCGATCGCCCACGTGACCAGGATCGAGACGGTCGTGGCGTTGGGATCGGTGATCGTCTCGGGCGTGGCATCGAGCGTGCTCACCACCGGCGGGGTGGCATCGACTACCAGGAGCATGGCCTTGGCGGGAATGCTATTGGCCTTGGGCTCGGCTTCCGCACGTCCGTCTCGATAGACGGTGGCGGTGACGATGTAGTAGCTGCCATCCGCGGCCGGCTTGAAGTTGAAATGCGGAACCTGGGGGTTGGCGGGATCGACGGCGGTCTCCTGGGCCAGGGTCCAGGTTTTGCCCTGATCATTGCTGACATAGAAACGGGCCTTGGCGACCTGCTTCAGATCGCCGGCATCGATGGCAATGGATTGCTCGCCATTGACCACCGTCGGCTTGATCACCGGCGTACCCGGACCGGCTTCCATGGTCCACGCGACCGAGGCCGCAGCGAGGAGAGTAACAGACAGCACGGTGCGACGCGGCATGGTCGAGTCCTTCACGGTAAGATGACACACTAGGGCGTGCGCTGCGTCTGCCAACCCGCGATGGACCGGGAGCCGCCGCCGGCACAATAGCACCCCGCCATGCTCTGCACCTGCTTCCGCACCGATCCCTCCTCGCTCGTCGCTTTCCTGACCGATCGCGAGACCCTGCTGCGCTATCAGGAAGCCATGGTCGTCGAGGTCAAATCGCTCGCCGACCGGGCTTTATTGCACCATATCAAGCGCATGAGCACCTTGGCCAGCGCCGTCCAGGCGCATGGTTTCGAGGCCATGGCGCGGACCGACCTGGCGGCGGCCGATGAACTGCTCACCGATGTCTTCGCCGTCGCCACCTGGCACGGTTGGGAATTGCCTGCGGAAGCCCTCGGCGAACAGGAATTAAGTGTCGAGGATTTACCGCGCGGCCTGCTTGCCGCTGATGCCGGCACCGAAAGCGCCCGCTTGTGGATGCTTGATGGCACGACGGTGGCGCTGGCTCGCACCCGCTTAGCAGGTGACGAAGCTGATATGCCGACCTGCTGAAGCGTATGGTCCGGACGCGGGCTCGGGGCGTTTCAGGGCGTCTCAGGGCGTATAGACGCGGTAATCGATCTCGGCGAAGAGGCTGTCGCGCCAACTGATATCGCGCAGGGTGTCGAGTCGAAGGTGATTGCCGACCACCATCTCGTAGAGACCCGTGAAACGGTTGAGGTGGTCCTTGGTGCGGCGCACGGCATAGGGCACCGTGGTGTTGGTGGTCATGATGAAGGCCCAATCGCTGGATTGAGCGAGCAGCAATTCACGCGCCATCTGATTGAGCACGAGCTTGAGGTCGCCCTCGGCGGCCGGAAAGCGCCGGGCGAGTTCGCTCATGCGCTCTTCGGCCATGTGCAGATGGCGATAAAGCCAATCGTTGGTGGGGTTGAGCCAGACGCCATTGTAGCCGCTGTCGCCCCAGCTCGAGGCGCTGGGCAGGACCACCTGATGCACCGGATTGGAGGCGAGGTATTCGCTGCCGGTGACGGGCAGCACCGGATAGCCGCTGCGATGGGCGGTGCGGAAGATGCTCTCGATGAATTGCGGGCCTTCGAACCACCAATGGCCGAACAATTCGGCATCATATGGTGAGACGATCAGCGGTGACCGTTCGATCAGCGTCGCCAGATTCTGGGCCTGCTGCACACGCGCCTGATAGAAATGTGCGCCATGTTCCATCGCCCGGGCGAAGGCCGGGGTCGGCACATAGGGGGCCTTTTCATGCAACTGGATTTTGCCCGTGACGCGATGGTATTTTAGGCCGAGATTGCGGCGCACGCCATCGGGATGCAGGAAGTTGCGCACGTAATCGTAGTCGCCGTCATAGCCCAGATCGCGGTAGAATTCGCGATACAGCGGATCGCCGGGATAACCGCTCTCGGCGCTCCACACGCTGCGTGAACTTTCGGTATCGCGACCGAAGGCAGCAACCCCGCAGGGCGTGTACACCGGCGCATAGACGCCGTAGCGCGGCCGGGGTTCGCCGTAATAGATGCTGTGGGTATCGACGAAGAAATAGCGCAGGCCGGCGGCTTTGAGCAGTTCCTCGACGCCCGGCATGAAGCCGCATTCGGCGAGCCAGATGCCCTTCGGCTGGCGGCCGAAATGCTTGCGATAATTGGCGACCGCGATCTCGACTTGGGCCCGGCGAGCCTCATGGGTGAGCATCAGGGGCAGGAAGCCGTGGGTCGCGGTGCAGGTGATCGGCTCGAGGGCGCCGACCTGCATCAGCTCACAGACCCAGCGCAGGATGTTGCCGCCGAAGCGCTCCATCATTGCCAAGCAGAAACGCAGATGATCGCGGTACATCACTGCTGCTTCCGCAAACGGTGAATGCTGTTTGGCAGTCACTTCCTGTTCGGCCAGCTCAAGCAGACGCTGCGTGCGATTGATATAGCGCGATTGCAGCAGGGGGTCGGCGAGCATCTCGCACAGCGGTGGCGACCAGGTCATGGTCAGGCGTACGTGGATACCGTCCTGGACCAGTTTCTCGACCCGCGAGAGCAGCGGGATGTAGGTCTCGGTGAGCGCCTCGACCAACCACTGCTCTTCGAGGAAATGCGCATCTTCGGGATGGCGGACATACGGCAGATGGGCGTGGAGCAATAAGAGCAACTGGCCGTTCGGCGAAGCGACAACGGGCATTCAACCAACCGGACGTTTGCTGAGGGCGGTTGAAGACAGGGCCGTTGAAGACAGGGCCGTTGAAGACAGGGCCGTTGAAGACAAGGCCGTCGAAGAGACCGCCGCGCTCGACATGGCTTCTTCGAGATGGGCCTTGGCCTGACGTGAAAGGCTGACCGACGACAGCCCACGGGCGGCGACGGCGTGCTCGCCGAGGACCCGCGCATCAAGCGTGCGGGCTTGCAGACGGGCCAGCGAGCCGACCGGATCCTGTCCGGGCAGGCCAGCCAGAGCCAGCAATTCGTGGAAGGTCTCATCGACTTCCATCCACGTCGCGTCGGTGCGCGCGGAAGGGCCGGCGGCCGGCGTTTGGACGAAGTTCGAGACCGCCAGCTGATGCAGTTTTCCGTCCTTGCCGCGCAGGGCGATTTCCGCGCGGTAGGTCGAGCCGGGAGCGACCGAGAGGTAATAATTGCCGCCACGCAGATCGATCTCGCGCTGCTCAGGACCAGATGGCGTGTGCAGAATCAGAACCTGGGCTGAGCCGGCACCGGCAAGCGCGGCAACCCGTGCGTAGGTTCCCGGGGAGACCTCCCAGTAGGCGAAGATGTGATGCGGATCTTGGATCAACAGCACTAGACGATCGCGGCCATAGCTCTCGGGAATCGGCAGGCCCGGATCAGGGCCGCGCTGCGGCGCCGGTGCGGACGCAACCGGAGCCGAGGTCGAGCTGCCGGTAGGGGAGCTGGTCAGTTGCGGTGCTGGCGCCGGTGCTTTCGACGTAACTAGGGGCAGCAGGGCGCCGATGAGCTGATCCTTGCGCAGTCGGGCATGACCGGTGACGCCCTGGCGCTCGGCCAGTGCGCGCAGGTCTTTGACGGTCAGACGCATGAGCTGTTCGGCAGTCATAGGACTCTCGGCATGAGGAAAACGTTAGATGAACAGGCGAATATGGTCAGTGAGCAGGCGATGCCGCTTGGCATTGATGTCGATGCGTTCGAGCAGCCAAAGGATGGCATTGAGGTCGTATCCGCCGTCGGTCGCCCAGATAATGACATCAAGATTTTCTCCGCCAGCACCGAGTATTAGTGCTATCTGGTGCAGCACGTCGGGGGCGACAAAATACTCGACAGTGGTCCGCGTCAGCAAACCGAAATCGGTCTCGTCGAAGGCACCCCAGCACCGCCAGCCATAGAGGTGCTCCATGAGGCGAGCGCGGACGTGGCCGGTCCAATAGCGATCGATCCATTCACGCAGCGCGAAGGAACCCTGGTCGCGCCCGCTTTTCTCGCTCTCGATCCATTTGTGCCGTTCCATAGCGCACAGCGCATGAGCGGTGAGTGAGTGGACCACCAAGCCATTGCTGCGCACGATATCCGGCGGCAGCAACCCTTCGGGAAGCTCGGCGGCAGCGATGAACGGTTGGAGAGCAGCCATCATGGAATCAAGGTTTTACAACGTCTTGATGCTTGGCGATGACGACGATGCCAGTTTCTGTAACATGGAATCGCTTGCTGTCATCGTCGCGATTATAGCCGATCACATCATTGGCCGGGATACGGACATGCTTGTCGATGATGCAGTTGCGGACACGTGCGCCGCGTCCGATCTCGACATCGTCGAGCAGCACGCAGGAGTGGACCTCGGCGAAGCTGTTGATGCGGCAGGCCCGGCCGACAATGGAATCGATCACCGTCGAACCGGAGATGATCGTACCTTCGCAGATGATCGACTGGATGGCCTGACCGACGCGCCCTTCGCTGTTGTGCACGAATTTGGCAGGTGGGAGATGGTTCTGCTCGCTGCGGATCGGCCACTGTTGGTTGTAAAGATCGAGCTGCGGCATGACCGCGCGGAGGTCCATCGAGGCCTCGTAGTAGGCATCCAAGGTCCCGACATCGCGCCAGTAGCCATCATGGTCGTGATTGCTGCTGCCGGGAATGCGGTTGCGGTTGTAGTCGAAGGCGAACATGCGTTTGCCTTCGCGGAGGAGGGTCGGCAGCACATCCTTGCCGAAATCGTGCGACGAGGTGCTCAAATTCGCATCAGCAGCCAGGGCCTCGGAAAGGATCTGGCGTTTGAACAGGTAGTTGCCCATCGAGGCCAAGGCAAAGCCAGGCTGGCCGGGGATCGGTGTGGGATTGGCGGGCTTCTCTTGGAAGCCGGTGATCCGCCATTGGTCATCGACCTGGATCACCCCGAATTGGGTGGCCTCGGCGATCGGTACGGGAATGGCTGCGATGGTGACGTCGGAGGAAGCCTCATTGTGGAAGGCGATCATATCCTCGACGTTCATCTTGAAGATATGGTCACCACCGAAGATGGCGATGGTTTCCGGATCGCGGTCCTTGATCAGATTGAGGTTCTGCCAGATCGCATCGGCCGTGCCGCGATACCAATGTTCGCCGGTACGCTGTTGAGCCGGAACCGGGCTGATGAAATGGCTGGGAATGATCGAGCCGAAATTCCAGGCCGCCTGGATATGCTCCATCAGACTCTGGCTTTTGAACTGCGTCAGCACGTAAATGCCATAAACGCCTGAATTCAGCAGGTTCGACAAGACGAAATCGATGATCCGATACTTGCCGCCGAACGGGACTGCGGGCTTGGCCCGGTCAGCAGTCAACGGCTCCAAGCGGGTACCTTTTCCACCAGCAAGGACAAAGGCGAGGGTCTTGTTACGCATAATATTCCGAAATATGGTTTTCGGTCTCCATGCTAGAGCGCTTACAAGCAGAATCCAGACCGCATCACTCGCGGCCGATAAAGATGTCGTTTGCACCTGTAACGGCGCTTAAAAATTAGGGGGTTATATAAACAGATAGGCAATCTGAGGCAGTTAAAGGTTGCAAAAATAAGCACTTACTAAGTATATAATATTTAAAAATTAAACTGGAATATCGAAACCGGTAATGGTATTACTAGTTACAGATTCATTATATAATCTTATCAGCCATAGGGTGACCATGCGGGATCGTTTCTAGCATGGTTATCGTTATTGCCTATCTTACCGCCCCCGCGCCCCTTTTTTGGTTGGAAATTCCAAAAGATCCATCCGCCGTGAGCAAACCATAGCTACACCCGGCAAACCGCAGCGATTGATTAAATCATCTCCCGATGGTAGACCATCATCTTCTTTTTCACCTCTGGTTGGATGGGCATGTATGTTTCATTTCACTCGGCTCGGTATCTTAGCTTTTTCAGCATCGGCGAAGCGAACTCCGACCTGGATTCAATCGCCACAGACGTCTCTACTCGGGGTCGTGATGATGGTACTGCTGATGGCTGCAAATGGCGCGATCTGCTTCCTCGGTGCCGAAGAAAGCCCTCAGCGCAGCACCCTGGTGGTCGCTCAGCAATGCGCCGAGGCTGACGATTCCAATGCCGGAACCGAGCAGGCACCGCTACGCACCATCGCCGCCGCCGTCGCCCGGGCGCAGGCCGGGGATACCGTCTTCGTGCACCGCGGCATCTATCGCGAGCAGATCGTGCCTACACGCGGCGGCGAAGAAGGTCGGCCCCTGGTCTTCCGTGCCGCCGCCGGCGAGCCGGTGGTGGTGCGGGGGAGCGATGAAATCACCGCCTGGGAGCATGTCCCCGCCCACCCCATGGTCTTCGCCACGCCGGTTGCGCGCTTGGTGGCGGCGGGGGCGGTCAATCCTTATCTGCTGGTCATGCGTGTTTCGCCTGGCGAAAAGCCCGGCGAGCTGAGTCTGGCTGCTCGCCCGGTACCCGATGCGACGCATCTGCCGCGCACCTTTCTGCCGCGGACCTTGGGGTTGGTCTTCGCGGGCGGCCAGCCGCTGCGGGAAGTCACCAGTGAAAACGCGGTCTTCGAACAGCCGATGACCTGGACGGTCAGTGCGGATGGCGCGCGCTTGCTGGCAAACTTCGGTCGCGTGCGCTTGGCCGAGGTCGCCCGGCCGATCGAAGTCGCAGTGCGCCCGCGCCTGTTTGCGCCGCTGCATCGCGGATTGGGATGGATCGAGATCCATGGGTTCACCTTCGAGCATTGCGCCAATCCCGGACCCTTTCCGCAGGCGGGGGCGGTGGCAGTGCGTGGCGGTCATCATTGGCTCATCGCCGGCAATACCATCCGCTGGGCGAAGTCGTTAGGCTTGGACCTTGGCAATGAACATTGGAATCCCGAGCGGATTCCGGGCATCCCGATCGCCGAGCAGACGCCGCTCACCGGCCATGATCTGGTGGTTGAGGACAACACCGTCAGCGATAACGGGATTTGCGGCATCACTGGTCATGGCCATCGCGGCTCGCAGGTACGACGCAATCTGGTTGAGCGTAATGGCTGGCTGGATCTCGATGAGACCGATGTCGAGTGGGCGGAGTGGGCGGGGATCAAATTCCATGGCGACGCCGTGGTTGAAGCCAACGTGGTGCGAGATAATGAGGGGTACGGCATCTGGTTGGACAATATCCGCGGTGGTCGCATCACGCGTAACATCGTGCTCAGCAACAAGGGCGTGGGAATCTTCACCGAGCTTGGGAGCGGTCTGATCACCATCGACAACAACATCGTCGCCATGACCCGCTGGATGTCGCCATTCTACGACGGCACGGGCATCTACGCACATGATGTCAGCGGCCTCCTGATCGCACATAATCTGGTCTTGGGAAGCGCCGGCGCGGGAGTCGAGCTCAGAGTCGTTTCCGAGCGCAAGATCGCCGATCGCGTGGTGGCGGCTTCTGGGTCGGCGGTGCTCAACAATGTGCTCTTGTATAATTCCCGGGTGGCCCTGAGTCTGCCTTACAACGATGCGCGGGCCGAGAACATCCGCAGCGATTGGAATGTGCTGGTGGGCAATCAGGAATATTACCAAGGACAGGAAAGCGGTTGGGATTCGCTGTGCGCCATCAATCGCTTCGCGCTGACCTTTAGCTATGAAGAGATCCGGGTGCGTGCGAATGCCATGCGCCGCGAGCCGGGTTTCTTCGCGTCTCCGCCGCCGCCCTTGCCGGCCGACTGGTGCCGTAGGCCGGTTTTGGACCTCGCGAGCTGGCAACGCGTACGACGCCTTGATGAGCATTCCCGTGAGATTCCCGGGGTGCTCAAGGTCTGGGTCAGGTCAAAGGCGCTGGCCTTGCGCATCGATCATGATGGCCGTCTTGCGGAGATGGCCTGCCCGGCGGTTCCTGGAATCACGCAGGATCTTTTCGGACGGCTCCTGGCCACCGACACGGTGCTGCCCGGACCAATTCAGAAGCTCGAAAAGGGACGTCAGGAACTCACTTTGCCGTCAGTGGGGGCTCTACCGTGAAGGATCTGGGTGATGCGGTGTACAGGCCATTGCCGATGTCGGGAGCGAGCGGATCGGTCGCCATCGGTCGGCATTATTTTGAGGTCCATCATTAGTGACGGTTACTCGATGATCGGGGTTCCGATTTGATGCTGTGTTATGTGTACGAAGTGCCTGCCGAACCGGCCGGCGCGAACTCAAGCCACTCTCCTGCACACCCTGCACACCCTGCACACCCTGCACGCCCTGCAGAACACTTGCTCACTCCAACCTGTTTCCCGGATCCAAGCGAAGCAGAAGTGAAATACATGTTGTAATTAAATCGTATTGACTTATTAATGTTTTACCTATTATTTATTTAAAAGACAGAAACCGCTATTAATGCATCCCATAATTCGATCAGGCAATCATGAGCGAGGATACTGAGTGAGTACGAACGCCAAAACGACCGACCATCGTTTCGACGCGGATGAAAGCGTCCTGATTTTCAAGAATACGTCGGGAGTCGAATGTCGCGGGACTCTGATGTCGGTGACCCAGCATCTGGCTGTTTTCGAAGTTTATAATCCCTACTCCATCGTCCAGCTGAGCGAAGTCCTCAGTGAACTGCAGATTCGCCGTGGAGAACGGGTGGTCTATGCCGGGAAGGCGGTGGTCAGCAATCTCGTGAATACCGGGCTCATGCTCATCGTCTCGGCAACCCTGGTCGATGATTGGTCTTCGAAACGGACCTTGAAGCTCGGTGAAGAGATTCGTTCGGAAGTCGCCGGTTGGGTCATCGACTGGGACCAAACCCAGCAGCATCTACTCCAGCCGTATCTTACCGTGGTATCACGCTTCCGGAATTTTCTCGATGGTCTCAGCCGTTGGCTTGGGCAGGGGGAGGCGCTTGCCGGCCTCACCGCTCCGGGCACGGCGGAGTCCGCGAAGACGAGCTTCGTCTACGACGTCATGAACGGCGTCGGACCCAAGTTGTGGGAATTGATGAATGAGTTCGAGGTCGCCGCCAACGAGGTTCCCGCCGACACCTTGAACATCCATAAGTCGTTCGCGCGCCGGGAAATTCATCCGCTCATCCTGTGCTCCCCATTCCTTCATCGGACCTTTACCAAGCCGTTAGGATACGCCGGGGACTACGAGATGGTAAACATGATCCTCTCGGATCCGGTGAAGGGCCCCAACGCCTATGCCAAGATCATCAATCTCCTCAATCTCAATGGCGCCGCCGCTACCGCCCATCGCAATCGCATCACCATGTTGGTCGATTACCTGCACATGCTCTCGAGCAAAGCGGCGGCCACCAACCACAGGCTTCGCGTCCTTAACATCGCCTGCGGACCAGCCGTCGAAATCCAGATTTTCGCTAAGCAGAAGTTGAGTGAGGTCTGTGATTTCACCCTCCTCGACTTCAATGACGAAACCCTCAAATATGCTTCTTCGATGATCCATGCGGCCGCGCATGAGAGTAAGCATGCGGTGGTCATCTCAACAATCCTCAAGTCGATCCATGAGCTCCTCAAGGAGACTTCCAGTCGCTTCGACGGGCAGCGCACCACGCCAAGCTACGATCTGGTTTACTGCGCTGGACTGTTCGACTACCTGTCTGACAAGATCTGCCAACGCCTGGTTCGACTCTTCACCACCATGGTTGCGCCTGGCGGCACGGTCTTGGTGACCAATGTGCACAGTGACAATCCCAACAAGCTCTACATGGAGCATATTCTCGAATGGCATCTCTATCATCGAAATGATGCGCAGATGAGCGCCCTGGCGCCGGGTGGTCATACGTCGCGGATCATCCGTGATTCCACCGGCGTGAACGTCTTTTTGGAAGTCACTAAAGCGCAAGCCTCATGACTACCGCAAATGCCCGAATATCAGGGGATGTTGGCATAGTGCGTTTATCCTTTGCGGATCCTTGGATTTTTCGTCGATCGGTACGCCCTCCTCGTAGCCGTCAGGGCGAAGCCGTCATGACTGCCGCCGACGCCCAGATGAGTACGCGCTATGCTGAGACCAGCCGTATTCTTCGTATGCGCCTCTCGATTACTGGCGCAGTCATCGCCCTCGTCCTGATTCCCTGCGGTTCAGCCCTCGACTGGATCATGTATCCGGACCAATTCTGGATTTTCTTCTGGGAAAGATGGCTGTTCGATCTGGTACTGGGGGTCATCCTCGCCCTGCATTTCATTCCTGGCAGCCTGGCGTGGATCAAGGTCATCGGATTTTCCTGGGTGATGGTGCCCATCATCGCCATTTCCTGGATGATCTATCAGACCGAGGGCTCCCAATCACCCTATTATGCCGGACTGCTGCTGGTGAATATGGGCGTCTGCACGCTTTTTTCCTGGAGTGCGATCGAGGCGACCTGCTGCTGCCTAGCGATATTAAGCTGCTATCTGGCGGCATGTTTCTTCAATCCGACGCCCATCAACGCGCATTATTTGTTAAATAATCTGTTTTTCATCGTGCTCACGGCGATCATCTGCATCATCGGCTGTCATTTCACCGCCCGCAGGCGATATGAGGATTTCCGGCTGCGCAACGAGATCGATGTGAAGAACAAGGAGCTCGCCGAGATGGATCGTCTGCGCAGCCAGTTCTTCGCCAATGTCAGCCACGAATTGCGAACCCCGTTGACGCTCATCATCGCTCCCATCGAGGAAATACTGCGTCGGGGCCATCAGCTCAGCGATGAGGTTGCCGAAACCATGGAAATCGCCAGGCAGAATGCACTCCGATTGTTGAAGCTCATCAACGATCTCTTGGAAATGATCCGACTGGAGGACAAGGGGGTTGCTCTTCGGCGTGAGCCCTTGGATCTTGGCTCATTCGCCATGGGGGTGGCCGATAGCATCCAGTATCTCGTCGATGCGAAAGGTCTTGTTTTAGATAAATGCCCGTTGGGAAGGCCATTACCTATTTTCGCCGATCCCTCGCGCATGGAAAAGATCATTCTCAATCTCATCACCAATGCGATCAAGTTTACACCCAAAGGGGGCGTGATCACGGTCCGTACGGAATGTGAAGAGGCTCATGCCCTGATCGAGATCGAGGATAACGGAATCGGCATTCCGGAAGGCGAGATGAAGAACCTCTTCAGCCGATTTCATCAAGTCGATGGTTCCTCAACCAGGAAGTATCAGGGGATCGGCATCGGACTGGCGTTGGTGAAGGAATTGGTCGAAGAACACGGTGGTATCATAAAATGTCGGAGTTTCCTCGGGAGTGGCACCACCATGGCGGTGCGTATCCCCATGCATGACGGAGTGATGGCCAATCAGCCCCGGGCTTCGATTGCGGATCGTATGGGGGCCACCGGCCTACCGGGAAACGGCAAGGCATCCGAGGCCGATCTGGTCAGTGAGATCTACCGCTCTGCCGAGCGACGGGGGAGCCTCACCCTGGATGAAGGGACGGGGGTCGAGGACATCCGGCTCGGTAGCGGCACGCATACGGTCATGGTCGTCGATGACGAGCCTGATATGCGGCGTTTTGTGGTCTCGCGACTGGTCAATCACTATCGCATCTTGCAATCAGATCACGGTGAGCGCGCCGTGGACCTGGCTCTGGCCCATCAGCCGGACCTCATCCTTCTCGATTTGATGCTGCCGGGCATGGATGGCATCGAAGTCTGCCGAGTACTGCGTCGCAATCCGCTGATGTCGAAGACCAAGATCATCCTCCTGACCGCGCGCATGAACGAGGATTCCAAGATCCGGGCGCTCGAGGGCGGGGCCGACGACTTCCTCACCAAGCCGTTCTCGATCCTGGAAGTCCAGACCCGGATCGCCAACCTGCTGCGCACGGCGGACCTTCAGCAGACGGTCGAGGACCGTGCCAGCGAACTTGAACGGGCCTTGACCAAGCTCAAGGAAACCGAATCCCAGCTCGTGCAGAGCGAGAAGATGAGCGCCTTGGGAACGGTCGCGGCGGGCCTCATGCATGAAGTCAACAATCCCCTCAATTACACGCTCAGCGCGCTGCAGGTTGCCTATTCCGTGATCCCCAAGGAAGACTCCGGCATCAGTGAGATCCTTGATGACATCGGTCAAGGCATGGCCCGCATCAAGGGCATTGTCAGCGATCTCAGTGTGTTTGCCTACAAGTCTTCGGGCCAAGAGAACAAGATTTTTAGCCTGTCTGAAGTCGTCGAAACCGCATTGCGATTGGTGGCCCATGAGTTGTGTTCTGTGGAAGTTGAATGTTCCATTCCGAAGAGTGTGCTGGTGCAGGGATCGCAGATTCAATTAAGCCACGTATTCATGAATATGCTGATCAATTCAAGCAAGGCGTTCAAGACTGGAACTGATCGGAAGCCGAAGATTTGGATTTCGGCCACTGATCTTCCCGCCCCTGGTTCCCCGACCCCTGGTTCCCCGACCCCTGGTTCCCCGACCACTGGTTCCCCGACCACGGCTAGTTCTGATACCGACAATCGCAGGTTCATCGATATCCGCGTACGTGACAACGGATCGGGGATCTCTGCCGAGGTCCTGCCCAAGATTTTCGAGCCGTTTTTCACCACCCGTACGGTTGGCGAGGGCACCGGTCTGGGTCTGAGCATCTGCCATACGATTATCGGTAATCATAACGGCACCATATCGGCCCGCAGCGAGCCAGGCCAGTGGACTGAGTTTCTCATCAGCCTCCCACTTCCGTCTAATAGTTACTCTCAATCATTTAAGGAACTCGTCCGATGATCAGTGTCGATATGAAGAAATATGCCATCCTATATGTCGATGATGAGGAGCAGTCGCTCAAGTATTTTCCGCTGCTGTGCAAGGAATTCCGTTGTCTGACAGCAAAGTCGGTAGCCGAAGCGCGTGAGATCATCGCTACCCACGGCGACACCATCGGCGTGGTCATCACGGATCAGCGCATGCCTGGGGAAAGTGGTGTCGATCTGCTGACGTGGCTGAGCGTCTCCAAGCCGCATGTGGTACGCATCCTCACGACGGCGTTCACCGACATCGATAGCGCCATCTCTTCCGTTAATTCCGGTGAGATCTATCGCTATGTGGTCAAGCCGTGGAATCCCAGGGAGCTGGTGGGCATCCTCATGCACGCCTTGGACTATCATGTGGCGAAACGGGAACGGGATAATCTGCTCAAGGAAAAGCTCTCGACCTTGCAGCGCTTGGTGATGATGGATCGGGTGCGGTCCTTTGCGGTCCTTGCCGCAGGTCTTTCCCCGCGGCTCCAGAATACACTGCCGGCTTTGAAGGCGTACTTGGATCAGACGCCAGAGCAGGTGATGTCAGTCGATGCGTCGACTTCGTTTTTGGCTACGGATCCCTATGCGCATGTTCAGCACGAGAGTCGCCAATTGGTGCCATTGGCGGAGTCCATCAGCCGTCATACGTTCAGTCAATCGCAGGGCTTCCACAAACAGCGGTTATTCGACGTGCTCGCGCCGGCGCTGGCGGTGGCGCGTGAGCACGGGTCAGCGGCGACGAACATCCGCCTCAGTGCGGAACTATCGATGGTTACCAGCGACGGGGATCTGCTTGCCAAGCTGTTTGTCCATCTCGTCACCTTGGCGCTGCTACCAGATCCGCAGCTAGCCAGCATGAAAATCATCTCCGAGGCAGCTGACTCCATTGAGGGCCGGCCGGCGATCACCATCACGGTCCGTTCTGGGGGTCAGGAGTGGACTTCCGCCCAGCATGCTTCGCTTTACTCGGCCCTTGGCGTCAATCCTGGAACCGCCTTGCGCGATGGCCGCCTGCTATCGGCGCTTTTCCTCGCGCATCACCATGGTGGTTTTCTCTCGGTCCACGCACAAGCACCTCGCGGTCCGGGATTTTCGGTGACCCTTCCGCTCGATCCGCTCGGTCTGCCAGCACAGACGGTAGCAAGCGAATGGCTCGACGAAGTGCTCACTTTTCAGCGCGAATGCTGAGGCCGGGCAGCGCAAATGCTGAGCCTTGGCAGCGCAAATGCTGAGCCTGGGCAGCGCAAATGCTGAGCCTTGGCAGCGCAAATGCTGAGCCTGGGCCTGGAATCTTTCGTATGTCTGTCAAGTGTTTGAGGAAGTAATGAATCCAAAATCTTATGATGAATTCTTTATCCTCTACGTCGACGATGAGGTCCAGGCGCTCAAGTATTTTCCTAAGCTTTTTCCCGCATTTCGCATCCTTACCGCCGAAGGAGTGCAGGCTGCGCGCAAGGTCATCGCCGAACATGGGGATTACATCGCGGTGGTCATCAGCGATCAGCGCATGCCCGATGGATCCGGGACCGAACTGCTCTCCGAGCTGCGCCGCATGCGTCCGGAGATCATCCGTATTCTGACCACGGCCTATTCCGATCTCGACAGTGCCATCGCGGCCGTCAATAGCGGCGCCGTCTACCGCTATGTGGTCAAGCCCTGGGAACAGGCCGACCTCAAGCAGACCTTGATGCGGGCTTATGAATTTTTCGGTCTGCAACGTGATCGGAATCGACTGTTGCGCGAAAAGAGCAGCGTTCTGCAGCGGATGATCCTGCTCGACCGCGTACGGAGTTTCGCGGTACTCGCTGCCGGTTTGGCCAATCGCATCAAATATCCGATGGAAGCCCTGCGGGCGTTCCTCGACGCCGTTCCCCCGCCACCAGAAAATACCATGCGCACCAATGACGTGCAGTGGGATCGCCTATGGAAGATGGCACAGCAAGAGAGCCAAGGCATTCTCGAGACCATTCACGGTGTGGTCCAGCGCACCATGGAGCCAGCCTATCACTTCCAGCCGATCGATATCGAAAAGGTCTTGGCAGAAAGCCTCGAAGCCGTGCGCGAAGGTGGTCGACAGCGGGGGGTCACTGTGGAGATTGAACCCTTGCCATCCGATCTGCCGACGATCAAGGCCGACGTGCATATGCTTCAACAGATGCTGAGGATCTTGCCGCAACGGTTGTCATTGGTCGATCCCCTGGCCAAGGTCATCCGCATCGGCTGTCATGCCGATGAGGTCTGGGGCCAAACGGGCGTGCGCATCTCGGTGGTCGCAGTCGACCGTGATTGGAGCACTATCGAGCTGCACAATTGCTTCGCGATGCTCTCTCCGCAAGAAAATGGCTTGTTGCAGGCTTCGTCCTGGGATGGCGACCTGCTCGCCGCCTACTTCATCGCCTACCATCACGGAGGGACCATGTCCGTGCGTCGTACCACGCCCCAGGGTCCGGGTTTCGTTGCCTGCTTTCCGGCCGATCCCGAAACCGTCACCATTCCGGGGGTCGATGCGCAGTGGCTGGAGCGGACCTTCACCTGGCTTGATGTGTGACTGCACATGGACGAGCACCTTGCCATCATCGGTCATGATCTCCGTTCGGAGTTACATTCGATCAGTGCCTTGACCCAGCTTATCGATTTATTGAGCGCTCATCCCGAGGTCCAGGGGTTCACCGAGCAGATTCGCAACCATAGCCAATTCATGTTCGATTTGGTGAATGGCTTGGTGGTGCGGGCCAAATCCGAGGGGATCGAGCCGACCTTGGCGCAACTCTCGATTTGGAATCTGGTGACCGACGTGGCGCGGAGTCTGGCCATCCACAACCGGGCGACGCCAATCGTGACCACCGCCATCGGTCGCATCCCCGAAGTACTGATCAGCGATTCCATCCTGCTGCGGCAGATCCTGACCAATGTCATGGGCAATGCCGTACGCTTCACCAGTGAAGGCGGCATCCGCATCTATATCGAATACCTCTGCGCGTCGCGTCAGTTGCGAATACGCATCACTGATACCGGCGTGGGCATGTCTCCCGAGCAATCGGCGCTGGCTTTCTGTCCCGATCAACAGCTTCATCGTCCGGGGGCGACACCGGGCGGTCACGGATTGGGGCTGTGGATCGCGGGTTTTCTGGTGAGTCGGCTGGCCGGCGCGATCACGGTGCAGAGCTTGGCGGGTCATGGCACGATCATCGAGATCATCATTCCCGCCGAGCCCAGTCCCCAGACACGCATGTGCTGCGAGGCCGAACTCCGTCAGTCTATGCCGCAGCACCTGCTCAGCGGTTCACTTAAAGACCAGGGCAGTTTCGCCGGATTACGATTTCTCGTCGCTGACGATGTGTCGGCGAATCGCCTCTTGGCGGCGACGCTGCTCAAGCACCGTTCGGCGAGCGTTACCTTGGCCGAAGATGGCTTTGAAGCCCTCCAGTTCGCCCGGATCGCCCACCATGGACATCGCCCGTATGATTTGATGCTTTTCGATTTCCACATGCCCAATATGGATGGACTTGAGGCGGCCGAGTGCCTGCGCCAAGAAGGCTGCATCGCTCCCATCCTGTTGTGGACCTCGATGATCGCCTTGCGCCCCGATCAATGCTTGGACGCCTTCACCGCCGTGCTCAAGAAGCCATGCGACAGTGAACATTTTTATATGATGATCACCAAGCATCTCTATTCGCCTCAGGTTGATGGTTAATTGACTATGGCTGGTTCGAGCAGGTATCAGCGACCAGGGACCAGCGACCAGGGACCAGCGACCAGTGACCAGGGACCAGGGACCAGGGACCAGCGACCAGCGACCAGCGACCAGCGACCAGTGACCAGCGACCAGGGACCAGCGACCAGGGACCAGCGACCAGGGACCAGGGACCAGCGACCAGCGACCAGCGACCAGTGACCAGTGACCAGAGCTACGGCTCGTTCGCCGGGGGTCTGGTCAGCGGCCGCAGAGGACTATCGCTTGGCGCTGCCGACCGCGAGCTGCCGGCACGGTAGGCGGTCGGCGAAATGCCGATGGCGGTGGTGAACATGCGCGTGAAATGCTGGACCTTGGCGTAGCCGACCGCCCGCGCCACCTGCCGCACGCCCAGCTCGCTGGTCTGGAGCAGGGTCTTCGCCCGATGCAGGCGCAGCAGGCGCAGGTAGGCGATCGGCGGCACTCCGTAACCCTCCGATGACGCTATTTCTAACCTAAATTCCCACCCGGCGGAACCCTGACCGGGCACAGCTTGGTGTAATTGGCTGGGGTCATGGCGGCGTAGTCGGTGTCGCCGGCGTGGATGCGGGCGATGACGAGGCGGAGCCAGGCGCGAGGTTCGAC